>NZ_JBQEPN010000012.1:94007-162484 GCF_052045775.1 Curtobacterium sp. 22159 | reverse complement strand
TTTTTTTACGGAGAGTTTGATCCTGGCTCAGGACGAACGCTGGCGGCGTGCTTAACACATGCAAGTCGAACGATGATGCCCAGCTTGCTGGGTGGATTAGTGGCGAACGGGTGAGTAACACGTGAGTAACCTGCCCCTGACTCTGGGATAAGCGTTGGAAACGACGTCTAATACTGGATACGACTGCCGGCCGCATGGTCTGGTGGTGGAAAGATTTTTTGGTTGGGGATGGACTCGCGGCCTATCAGCTTGTTGGTGAGGTAATGGCTCACCAAGGCGACGACGGGTAGCCGGCCTGAGAGGGTGACCGGCCACACTGGGACTGAGACACGGCCCAGACTCCTACGGGAGGCAGCAGTGGGGAATATTGCACAATGGGCGAAAGCCTGATGCAGCAACGCCGCGTGAGGGATGACGGCCTTCGGGTTGTAAACCTCTTTTAGTAGGGAAGAAGCGAAAGTGACGGTACCTGCAGAAAAAGCACCGGCTAACTACGTGCCAGCAGCCGCGGTAATACGTAGGGTGCAAGCGTTGTCCGGAATTATTGGGCGTAAAGAGCTCGTAGGCGGTTTGTCGCGTCTGCTGTGAAATCCCGAGGCTCAACCTCGGGCTTGCAGTGGGTACGGGCAGACTAGAGTGCGGTAGGGGAGATTGGAATTCCTGGTGTAGCGGTGGAATGCGCAGATATCAGGAGGAACACCGATGGCGAAGGCAGATCTCTGGGCCGTAACTGACGCTGAGGAGCGAAAGCGTGGGGAGCGAACAGGATTAGATACCCTGGTAGTCCACGCCGTAAACGTTGGGCGCTAGATGTAGGGACCTTTCCACGGTTTCTGTGTCGTAGCTAACGCATTAAGCGCCCCGCCTGGGGAGTACGGCCGCAAGGCTAAAACTCAAAGGAATTGACGGGGGCCCGCACAAGCGGCGGAGCATGCGGATTAATTCGATGCAACGCGAAGAACCTTACCAAGGCTTGACATACACCGGAAACGGCCAGAGATGGTCGCCCCCTTGTGGTCGGTGTACAGGTGGTGCATGGTTGTCGTCAGCTCGTGTCGTGAGATGTTGGGTTAAGTCCCGCAACGAGCGCAACCCTCGTTCTATGTTGCCAGCGCGTTATGGCGGGGACTCATAGGAGACTGCCGGGGTCAACTCGGAGGAAGGTGGGGATGACGTCAAATCATCATGCCCCTTATGTCTTGGGCTTCACGCATGCTACAATGGCCGGTACAAAGGGCTGCGATACCGTAAGGTGGAGCGAATCCCAAAAAGCCGGTCTCAGTTCGGATTGAGGTCTGCAACTCGACCTCATGAAGTCGGAGTCGCTAGTAATCGCAGATCAGCAACGCTGCGGTGAATACGTTCCCGGGCCTTGTACACACCGCCCGTCAAGTCATGAAAGTCGGTAACACCCGAAGCCGGTGGCCTAACCCTTGTGGAAGGAGCCGTCGAAGGTGGGATCGGTGATTAGGACTAAGTCGTAACAAGGTAGCCGTACCGGAAGGTGCGGCTGGATCACCTCCTTTCTAAGGAGCATCTGGCTCAGTTCATCCTCTTGGGGGTGGGTGGGTCCAGGCGCCGATGCAACCCGAGTGTGGTTGCCGGTAGCTCATGGGTGGAACATTGACAGTGCAGTCGTCGGCGCTGCTGCTGACCTCAGTACGGCTGGTCTTTCGGGGCTGGTTGGGAACGGGTTGGTGGTGAGTGTGGGTGGCTGGTGCACGTTGTTGGGTCCTGAGGGACCAGGCTTCCCGGGTCGTGATGGTCCGGGGGTTGAGCCGGTGGATGGGGTTTGTCCTGTCTGCTTGGTTCTTCGGTGGGCCACGTGAAGCTGCAGCGCTTGCTGCGGGGGAGTGTGGTGCCGATCGTATGTTGAGAACTACACAGTGGACGCGAGCATCTTAGATCGCTCGATGATGATCAGCTTTCGGGTTGGTTGTTGTTCGAGTCGATCGCAATTTTAATCTTTGTGGTCAAGTTTCTAAGAGCAAACGGTGGATGCCTTGGCATCTGGAGCCGAAGAAGGACGTAGAAATCTGCGATAAGCCTCGGGGAGCTGATAATCGAGCTGTGAGCCGAGGATTTCCGAATGGGGAAACCCCGCTAGGCGCTTTTGTGACCTGGTGACTCCCGCCTGAATATATAGGGCGGGTAGAGGGAACGTGGGGAAGTGAAACATCTCAGTACCCACAGGAAGAGAAAACAACATGTGATTCCGTGAGTAGTGGCGAGCGAAAGCGGATGAGGCTAAACCGATCATGTGTGATAGCCGGCGGGCGTTGCATGGTCGGGGTTGTGGGACACGTCGCTCAGTTCTGCCGGACTGGGGCGGTTACAGCGCATCATAGTCGAACTGGTTTGAAAGCCGGGCCGTAGTGGGTGCCAGCCCCGTAGACGAAATGGTGTTATGGCCGGATGTGTATCCCAAGTAGCACGGGGCCCGAGAAATCCCGTGTGAATCTGTCAGGACCACCTGATAAGCCTAAATACTCCCAGATGACCGATAGCGGACAAGTACCGTGAGGGAAAGGTGAAAAGTACCCCGGGAGGGGAGTGAAATAGTACCTGAAACCGTTTGCTTACAATCCGTCGGAGCCTCCTTGTTGGGGTGACGGCGTGCCTTTTGAAGAATGAGCCTGCGAGTTAGCGATATGTGGCGAGGTTAACCCGTGTGGGGTAGCCGTAGCGAAAGCGAGTCTGAATAGGGCGATCCAGTCGCATGTCCTAGACCCGAAGCGAAGTGATCTATCCATGGCCAGGTTGAAGCGACGGTAAGACGTCGTGGAGGACCGAACCCACTTCAGTTGAAAATGGAGGGGATGAGCTGTGGATAGGGGTGAAAGGCCAATCAAACTTCGTGATAGCTGGTTCTCTCCGAAATGCATTTAGGTGCAGCGTTGCGTGTTTCTCGCCGGAGGTAGAGCTACTGGATGGCCGATGGGCCTCAACAGGTTACTGACGTCAGCCAAACTCCGAATGCCGGTGAGTGAGAGCGCAGCAGTGAGACGGTGGGGGATAAGCTTCATCGTCGAGAGGGAAACAACCCAGACTACCAACTAAGGCCCCTAAGCGTGTGCTAAGTGGGAAAGGATGTGGAGTTGCATAGACAACCAGGAGGTTGGCTTAGAAGCAGCCACCCTTGAAAGAGTGCGTAATAGCTCACTGGTCAAGTGATTCCGCGCCGACAATGTAACGGGGCTCAAGCACACCGCCGAAGTTGTAGATTTCGCACACTCGATAAGCCTTCGTGGTTCAGTCGTGCGGAGTGGTAGGAGAGCGTCGTGTGGCGAGTGAAGCGGCGGAGTGATCCAGCCGTGGACGCTACACGAGTGAGAATGCAGGCATGAGTAGCGAAAGACGGGTGAGAAACCCGTCCTCCGAAAGACCAAGGGTTCCAGGGCCAGGTTAATCCGCCCTGGGTAAGTCGGGACCTAAGGCGAGGCCGACAGGCGTAGTCGATGGACAACGGGTTGATATTCCCGTACCGGCGAACAACCGCCCAAGCTAATCCAGTGGTGCTAAGAGTCCTAACCCGTGTTGACCGGATCCCTTCGGGGTGATGGCGTGCGGTCTAACGCTCGACCCCATGCTGGTGCGGCTAGCGTATGAACAGGTGTGACGCAGGAAGGTAGCTGAGCCAGGCGATGGTATCCGTAAGGTGAACCTGGTGTAAGGATGTAGGGCTGACGATAGGCAAATCCGTCGTCTGTACGCCTGAGATCCGACGCGTACCCGTCAAGGGGAAATCAGTGATCCTATGCTGCCGAGAAAAGCATCGACGCGAGGTTGCAGCCGCCCGTACCCGAAACCGACTCAGGTGGTCAGGTAGAGAATACCAAGGAGATCGAGAGAATCGTGGTTAAGGAACTCGGCAAAATGCCCCCGTAACTTCGGGAGAAGGGGGGCCGGACACGTGACCGGACTTGCTCCGTGAGCGTTGAAGGCCGCAGAGACCAGTGGGAAGCGACTGTTTACTAAAAACACAGGTCCGTGCGAAGTCGCAAGACGATGTATACGGACTGACGCCTGCCCGGTGCTGGAAGGTTAAGAGGAAGGGTTAGCCTCACGGCGAAGCTCTGAATTTAAGCCCCAGTAAACGGCGGTGGTAACTATAACCATCCTAAGGTAGCGAAATTCCTTGTCGGGTAAGTTCCGACCTGCACGAATGGCGTAACGACTTCCCAGCTGTCTCAACCGCGAACTCGGCGAAATTGCACTACGAGTAAAGATGCTCGTTACGCGCAGCAGGACGGAAAGACCCCGTGACCTTTACTACAGCTTGGTATTGGTGTTCGGTGTGGCTTGTGTAGGATAGGTGGGAGACTGTGAAGCGGGCACGCTAGTGTTCGTGGAGTCATTGTTGAAATACCACTCTGGTCACTCTGGATGTCTAACGTAGGACCCTGATCGGGTTCATGGACAGTGCCTGGTGGGTAGTTTAACTGGGGCGGTTGCCTCCCAAAGAGTAACGGAGGCGCCCAAAGGTTCCCTCAACCTGGTTGGCAATCAGGTGGCGAGTGTAAGTGCACAAGGGAGCTTGACTGTGAGACTGACAGGTCGAGCAGGGACGAAAGTCGGGACTAGTGATCCGGCAGTGGCTTGTGGAAGCGCTGTCGCTCAACGGATAAAAGGTACCTCGGGGATAACAGGCTGATCTTGCCCAAGAGTCCATATCGACGGCATGGTTTGGCACCTCGATGTCGGCTCGTCGCATCCTGGGGCTGGAGTAGGTCCCAAGGGTTGGGCTGTTCGCCCATTAAAGCGGTACGCGAGCTGGGTTTAGAACGTCGTGAGACAGTTCGGTCCCTATCCGCTGCGCGCGTTGGAAATTTGAGAAGATCTATCCCTAGTACGAGAGGACCGGGATGGACGAACCTCTGGTGTGTCAGTTGTTCTGCCAAGGGCACCGCTGATTAGCTACGTTCGGACCGGATAACCGCTGAAAGCATCTAAGCGGGAAGCCGTCTTCGAGATGAGATTTCCATGCACCTTGAGTGTGAGAGGCTCCCAGCAGACTACTGGGTTGATAGGCCGGATGTGGAAGCGGGGACTAACGACCCGTGGAGCTGACCGGTACTAATAAGCCGAAGACTTGACAACACACTGATTACCCACCCACTTTGTGGTGTGGGGCTCGCGTCCACTTTGTGGTTCCCGACAGACGATCGGGAATCAAACTGAATACTTCAGCTACAGCTGGGGAACACAGGTATTGATCCGTTGATTGGGTCGACAGTGTTCCGGTGGTCATAGCGAGAGGGAAACGCCCGGTCACATTCCGAACCCGGAAGCTAAGCCTCTCAGCGCCGATGGTACTGCAAGGGGGACCTTGTGGGAGAGTAGGACGCCGCCGGACTCAACTTCAGCAAGACCAGGAAACCCCTGACCACGTGATGGTCAGGGGTTTTCTGCGTTTTCCGCTGCCGGTAGGCTGGTTCTGTCATGACTGCGCCATTCACCACTGCCTCCGGCTCCGACGTCCGAGTCCGTTTCTGCCCGAGCCCGACGGGCACGCCGCACGTGGGGCTCATCCGCACCGCGCTGTTCAACTGGGCGTACGCCCGCCACACCGGCGGCAAGCTCGTGTTCCGCATCGAGGACACCGACGCCGCGCGTGACAGCGAGGAGTCGTACCTGCAGATCCTCGAGGCGCTGCGCTGGCTCCGGCTGGACTGGGACGAGGGTGTCGAGGCCGGCGGTCCGCACGGTCCGTACCGGCAGTCGGAGCGTTCGGCCATCTACGAGGACGTGATCGCGAAGCTGAAGGCGTCGGGGCACGTCTACGAGTCCTTCGTCACCCCGGAGGAGATGGAGGCCCGGAACAAGGCCGCTGGTCGTGACCCGAAGCAGGGGTACGACAACCACGAGCGCGACCTCACCGAGGCGGAGCGTCAGGCGTTCCGTGACCAGGGCCGAGAGCCGGCGCTGCGGCTGCGGGTGCCCGACCGTGACCTGAGCTTCGAGGACCTCGTCCGCGGTGAGATCACGTTCAAGCAGGGCACCTTCCCCGACTTCGTGGTCGTGCGCCCGAACGGCAAGCCCCTGTACACGTTCACGAACCCCGTGGACGACGCGCTGATGGGCGTGACGCACGTCCTCCGCGGCGAGGACCTCCTGTCGTCCACCCCGCGGCAGATCGCCCTGTACGAGGCGCTCCACGAGATCGGCATCGCGGACTTCATCCCGGTGTTCGGCCACCTGCCGTACGTCATGGGGGAGGGCAACAAGAAGCTCTCCAAGCGCGACCCCGAGTCGAACCTGTTCCACCACCGTGCCGCGGGCATGATCCCCGAAGGGCTCGTCAACTACCTGGCGCTCCTCGGCTGGTCGATCGGGCCGGACCGCGACGTCTTCTCGATCGACGAGATGGTCGCCGCGTTCGAGGTCACGGACGTCAACCCGAACCCGGCGCGCTTCGACCACAAGAAGGCCGAGGCGATCAACGGTGACCACATCCGGCTCCTCGACGCGGACGACTTCCGAGGGCGCCTCCTGCCGTACCTGGCCGGCGTGGTGTCCGACCCGGTGACGCCTGCCGAGCTCGAGGTCCTGACGAAGGCGGCGCCCCTCGTGCAGGAGCGCATGCAGCTGCTCAGCGAGGCGCCCGGCATGCTCGGGTTCCTCTTCACCGCGGACGACGACCTGGTGGTGGAGGACGACGCGCTGGCGACGCTCAAGGACGACGCCGGCGACGTCCTCCGTGCGAGCATCGCTGCACTCGAGCCGCTCGACGACTGGACGACCGCGTCCATCGAGGGCGCGCTCCGCACCGCGCTCATCGACGGCCTCGGGCTGAAGCCCCGCCTGGCGTTCGGTCCGCTGCGCGTGGCGGTGTCCGGCCGCCGCATCAGCCCGCCGCTGTTCGAGTCGATGGAGATCCTCGGGAAGAACTCCACCGTCTCGCGCCTGCGCCGTCTCGCGGATCGCTGACGTGACCGGGCTCCTGACGGTCGACGTCGTCGTCGTGGGAGCGGGGCCCGCGGGGTTGAGCGCTGCGCTCAACCTCGTCCGGGCGAAGCGCTCGGTGCTGCTCGTGGACGCGAACCGGCCGCGGAACGCCGCGACGCTGCGCTCGCACGGGTTCCTCACGCGGGACGGGGTCTCGCCGCTCGAGCTGCGGAAGCTCGGTCGCGCCGAGGTCGAGGGCTACGCCGAGGCCACGGTGGTCCAGGCGGTCGTCGACCGGGTCGCTCCGGACGGCGATCGCTGGTCGGTGCACGCGTCGGGGCGCGGGACCGAGGTCGAGGCCACGGCCCGTGCGGTGGTCGTCGCGACCGGTCTGCGGGAGGAGCTCCCGGCGTTGCCGATGCTCCGCGCGTTCTACGGAACCGCGGTGCACAGCTGCGTGGAGTGCGACGCGTACGAGAAGGCCGGTCAGCCCCTGGCGTTCATCTGCGAGACGGACGACGTGGTCGACCGCGCGCTGCTCATCGCAGCGTGGGCCGACGACCTCGTCGTCTACACGAACGGCGTCGCGACGATCGACGACGCCGGCCGCGCCCGCCTGGCGTCCGCGGGGGTCCGCGTCGACGAGCGGGAGGTGGCCGACCTGGAGGGGGACCGATCGGGCATGACCGGTGTACGCCTGGCCGACGGCCACGTCGAGCACCGCGTCGGCGGGTTCGTCCGGCCGAGGTGGCACGCGGACCTCGACTGGCTGGACGCCGATCCGGGTCGGGACGCCGAGGGCCTCGTCGTGGTCGACCGTTCGGGTCGCACGAGCGTTCCGGGGCTGTACGCGGTCGGGGACGTCACGCCGCCGGGGCCGGAGCAGCTCATCGTCGCGGCCGGTCACGGTGCCGTGACGGCGGCAGCGGTGCACCGGGACCTCGTCGGTGGTCTCACGGACCTCCGGGATGCTGTACAGTAGTTGATCGTGCCCCGGGCAACCGGGACCGAAGGCCTCCGGGCCTTTGGGGTATGGTGTAATTGGCAACACAGCGGTTTCTGGTACCGTCGTTCTTGGTTCGAGTCCAGGTACCCCAGCACTCGTCGAACAAGCCCTCGGGATCACCCCGGGGGCTTGTTCCGTTCGTGGGCAGCGAGGAGGCGCCGCCGGGCTGCCGGACGACCCGACACGCCCGACACGCACGACTCGGCCAAACGCGGCGGCACTACCCCCGCGCGCTCACCGTCATTCCAGGGGCAGCCCACAGGCGCATCCGAGGTTGCGGTGAACCGCACGATGCGCAGAGGCCGCCCGGTCATCGGCGCACGGTGTCGCTGGCCGGGGGCGTGCGTGGCGGACAGGACCCGCGCCTCCTGGCCGGTTGCGGTTCCCCGCACCCGGCGCGAGGGCCCTCGCCCGCCGGGCCGTCCCGGGCCTACCGTCCAACCACCGCCGTGACCCCGCGGCGGTGAAGCCGACGAGCACTCGGGGGGTCTTCCGTGACCGCTGCAGAACCGCTGACCACGCTCCACCACTGGGACCACGTCGCCGCGGTCCCCGCGGCGGACGACCACTCCGTGCTCGACCGGTGGGACCGCGTCGTCGCCGCGCACGGCGACGAGCCGGCCCTGGCCGGTGACGGCCGGACGCTGACGTTCGCCGAGGCCGACCGGCTCGTCACGGCACTCGCCGCGGTCCTGACCGAGGAACTGCGGCCGGACGACCACTCCGGCGCGGGAGTCGGACCGGTGCCGGGCGGCGCGTCCAAGCCCGTCGGCATCATGGCCGGGCAGACGACCGAAGCCGTGCTCGGGATCCTCGCGCTGGTCCGCGCCGGACGCATCGTCGTCGTGCTCGACGACCACCTGCCGCCGGCCCGGCTCGGGCACGTGGTGCAGTTGGCGGGTGTCGACGAGGTGGTCGCCGATGCCGGCCGTGCCGGGACTGCGGAGACGGTGATGGCCGAGGGGGCGGGCCGTGTCCACGACCTCGGCGCACTGCTCGACGCGGCGGACCGGACCCCCGCGGGCAGCGGGAGCAGCGCCGGAGCCCGGGCCACCGGGTCCGCGCGGCCCGGAGGAGCGGACCCGCTCGTGCTCGTCTTCACCTCCGGTTCGACCGGGTTGCCCAAGGGCGTGGCGATGACGCACCGGCAGCAGTTGCAGAACGTCGAGCAGGACGCCGTCGCGCTCGGTCTCGCCCCGGGGGACCGGCTCGGCCTGGTGTTGCCGCTGTCCTTCGCGGCCGGGTTCCTGTTCGCCCTGAGCGGCCTGCTGAACGGCGCGACGATCGTGCTCCTGGAGCCCCGGGACCTCGGTGTCGAGCGACTCGTCGACCGGTTGCAGGCGGAGCGCGTCGACACGCTGGTGTGCACCCCGCACCTGCTCCGGTCGATCGTCGGCGCCCAACCCACCCCAGCACCGGCGGTCCCCGTCCTCGGGGCGCTGCGGTTCCTCATGACCGTCGGCGAGCCCGTCACCGGCACGGACGTGATCGCCGCCCGGCCCCACCTCGGTGCGGGGACGACGATCTGGAACGGGTTCGGGTCGAGCGAGATGGGCTGCGTCGCGTACTGCTCCGTGGGGCCCGACGACCCGGTGCCCGACGGGGTCGTGCCCGCGGGGTGGCCGCTGCTCCACAAGGCCGTGCAGGTCGTGCGCGAGGACGGGACGCCTGCGGAACCGGGGGAGACCGGGCAGCTCGTGGTCCGGTCGGACGGCATGACCGCCGGCTACTGGGGCGCACCGGACAAGACGGCCGAGCACCTGACGCCCGGCGCGGCGGGCGCGACCGCCGAGCGCGACCCCGCCGCCGCGCACGCCGGCGCGGCGGACGTGACCGCCGAGCGCGACCCCGCCGCCGCGCACGCCAGCGCGGCAGACGCGACCGCCGAGCACCACCCCGCCCACGCGCTCCCCAGCTGGCGCCAGGGCGACCTCGCCCGACTCGACCCCGACGGCGTGCTCGTCCTCCTCGGCCGGTCCGACGACGCCGTGAAGGTCCGCGGCTACCTCGTCGAGCCGAGCGAGGTCGAGGCCGCACTCCGCGCGCTGCCGGAGGTCCACGACGCCGTCGTCACCGCGCTCGTCGCACCGCCGGCCGTCACCCGCCTGGTCGCCTACGTCGTCGGGCGCCCCGGGCGCCGCACCCCCGCGCCGGCCGCGATCCGCCGAGCCCTCCGGGAACGACTGCCGGAGTACATGGTGCCGGCGTCGATCGTCCCGATGACGGCGCTGCCGCGGAACGAGCGCGGCAAGGTCGACCGCGCCGAGCTCCCCGGCGCACCGAGCATCGACGCGGAGATGACCGAGGGCGAGTACGACCAGTGGGAGCTCGTCGTGGGGCAGATCTGGGCCGAGGTGCTCGGGCTCCCGGGCGTGCACCTCGACGAGGACTTCTCGGCGCTCGGTGGAGACTCCCTGAGCGCCGAGGAGATGCTGGCGATCGTGCACCAGCGGCTCGGCGTCGACCTGCGCGGGTCGGACGTCCTCGAGCACCCGACCCTCCGCGCCTTCGCCCGGCGGGTGCGCTCCGGCACGAGTGCGCTGCCGAGCCACCCCGACGTCGTGAAGGTCTCGGAGGCACGACAGACCGGCAACCCGCCGGTGTTCTGCTTCGCCGGAGCCGGAGCCCTCGCCCTGACGTTCCTGCCGCTGTCCCGGTACCTGCCGGACCACGACGTCTACGCGTTCCAGCAGCACGCCCTGGAACGCCGGGGGCTGCCGGACTGGTCGGTGGAACGGACCGCGCGGCGGTACCTCGCGCTCATGCGGATCGTCCAGCCGAGGGGCCCGTACATCCTCGTCGGCCACTCGCTCGGCGGACTCGTCGCGCTCGAGGTCGCGCGGCTGCTCACCGAGGGCGGGGAGCGCGTGGAGCACGTCGCGCTGCTGGACACCTACCTCCCGCGGACGAAGTCCGAGCAGGCACGGTTGCACTTCGGCCGGATGGAACCGCGGGAGCACCCGAACCCGGTGGTCCGGCGGCTGCAGCACGGTCTCGACCGTGCGGCGAAGCGCGTGCTGCCGGCGGGGGTGCCGTACGGCGAGCAGTTCGCCAAGCGGGTCCGTGCCTACGGAGCGGGTGTGTTCCGCTTCGGCGGCCAGAAGGACTTCGACGCGTTCTTCGACCAGGCCGAGATCGTCACCCGTCGGCACACGCCGACGCCGTTCCACGGGCGTGCGACGTACGTGCTCGCCGACGAGAACCCGGACGCCGCCGGGTGGGCGGCCCTCCTGCGCGGACCGACGGAGACGGTGCGGATCGCGAGCGAGCACAGCTCGCTGCTGCGCGAACCGCACGTCGCGGAGCTCGCGACGGCCCTGCGCACCGCCTTCGCGACGGCGGGCGTGCCAGGGGACTGAGGGCTCCGGGACGGGAGGCGCGGTGCCGGCCGGTACCGCGCCTCCCGTCCGTCGTGCCGTCCGTCGGCGTCCCGGCCCCGCCCGCGCTCCGGGATCCGCCACGTCCGGGCGTTGCGGGTTTCCGTATCCGCGCTCGGGTGGCCGCAAGGCAGCGCGCACCGCATTGACCCCCACCCCACCCCCGGCGAGGGTTGGACCACGGGCGGAGACGTACCCGCTCCTCCCGCACCCCCGGTGACGTCGTACCCGCGTCCCGCCGGCCCCGCGACGCTCGTACCCGCGTCGTCGCTGCCCACTCCGCGGCCTCGCCGGAGCCCCGAGCGACCCGAATGCACCCTGACCCGACAGGAGCACCATGTCCGCCACCACCGCCCGTCCGAGGGACCCGAGGGTCTCGGTCGTCATCCCCGCCCGCAACGAGGCCCGCAACCTCGAGATCATCCTGCCGATGCTCCCGCCCGTGCACGAGGTGATCCTCGTGGACGGCGACTCCGTGGACGACACCGTCGCGACGGCGCAGCGCCTCCTGCCGGACGTGCGGGTGGTGCGCCAGACCCGCAAGGGCAAGGGCAACGCGCTGGCCTGCGGCTTCGAGGCCGTCACGGGCGACGTCGTCGTCATGTTCGACGCGGACTGCTCCGCCGACCCGGACGAGATCCCGCGCTTCGTGCAGGCGCTCGTCGAGGGCGCCGACGTCGCCAAGGGCACCCGCTACTCGCACGGTGGCGGGAGCGACGACATCACGATCCTCCGCAACCTCGGCAACCGCGGCCTGAACCTGCTCTGCAACGTGATCCTCGGGACCCGGTACAGCGACCTCTGCTACGGCTACAACGCCTTCTGGGCCGACGTGCTGCCGCGCATCGGGCTGCTGCCGTCGACGCTGCCCCGTCCCACCGACGGGTCGATGCTCTGGGGCGACGGCTTCGAGATCGAGACGGTCCTCACGTGCCGGTGGTCGGCCGCGGAGCTCGCGATCACCGAGGTCGGCAGCCACGAGAAGCTGCGCGTGCACGGCACGAGCAACCTCAACGCCGTGACCGACGGCATCCGCGTCCTGAAGTCGATCATGCACGAGCGCCGCCGCGCCGCCGAAGGACGGGCCCGCACCCGGTTCGCGGCGTCGTCCGGCGGAGCGGCTGCCGTGGGGCCGTCGGGCTCGGCGGTGCCGACCTCGCCGATCGTCGGGCAGGCGACGCCCGCCGCGTCCGGCATGCCGGCGTCCGCTGCGCCGGCGTCCGCTGCGCCGGCGGTCGCTGCGCCGGCCCTGCCGGTGTCCACCGCTCCCGTCCTGCCGGTGGTCGCGCTCGAGGGGGACGCGGCGTGACGAGCGTCGCCGTCGTGATCTGCGCCTACACGCAGCAGCGGTGGGGCGACCTGCAGGACAGCGTCGAGTCCGCCGTGCGACAGCCGGAGTCGCCCGAGGTCGTCGTCGTCATCGACCACGAACCCGAGCTCTTCGCCCGTGCGACGGCCCGTTGGCCGGGCCTGCACGTCGTCGAGAACACCGAGGAACGCGGACTGTCCGGCGCACGGAACACCGGTGTCGCGCTCACCGACGCCGACGTGGTCGCGTTCCTCGACGACGACGCCACCGCGGACGAGGACTGGCTCGGGCACCTGCTCGCCGCGCTGGACGACCCGGACGTCGTCGGTGTCGGCGGTCGAGCGACCCCCTCGTGGCCCGACGCCACCGGTGCGGGGCCGTACCCGGACGAGCTGCTCTGGATCGTCGGCTGCAGCTACCGCGGCCTCCCCGAGACACCGGGCGACGTCCGCAACGTCATCGGGTCGAGCATGGCGTTCCGGCGTGGGGCGATCCTCCTCGCCGGCGGGTTCCGCTCCGGCATCGGCCGCGTCGGGAACCAGCCCCTCGGGTGTGAGGAGACCGAGATGTGCATCCGGATCGCCCAGGCGCGACCGGGAGCCCGCATCCGCCACGAGCCGCGCTCGAACGTCTCGCACCGGGTCTCGCCGGACCGCGTCACCATGCGCTACCTGCGCCGCCGCAGCTACTACGAGGGCATCTCGAAGGCCGTCCTCAGCCGCCGCGTCGGAGCGACGGCCTCGCTCTCGAGCGAGCGGACGTACCTCACCGAGGTGCTCCCCGGCGCGGTCGCCCGCGAACTGCGCGGCATCGGCCGGGGCGGCGGCCGTCGCGCCTGGGCGATCGTCGTGTCGATCGCGTCCACCGTCACCGGATACGCGGTCGGGCGTTTCCTCGGCGGCGTCGTCGTGCGTGACCCGGCGACCCGAGCAGCACGTCTGCCGGTGGTGACGCCGTGACCCGCGCCACCCTGGCGATGGTCGTCCCGCCGATCGTCACGGGACCGCTCGTGCCGACCTGGGACGGCGCGCTGTGGGTGGGCGAGGTCGACCGCGCCGACGTGCACGCCTCGAGCCACCGGGAGGTCATCGCGCTCGTCGGGGCGTCGGGCTACCGGCGGGCACGGCTGCTCGTCCGCGACCACGGCGAACCGCTCGGGTTCGTCGAGGTGGAGATCACCGAGCGGCGACGGATCGGCCCGACCGTCGACGTCCGCACCCTCCAGCGTGCGATCCGGCCGATGCCGGCTCCCGAGCGACGGCCGGCAGCAGGTCAGGACCTGCCGTCCGTCACCGTGGTGCTGTGCACGGACGGTGCCGCCGACCAGACCATGCGCTCGGTGCTCGCCTGCGACGGCCCGGACTTCGACGTCGTCGTGGTCGCCCGCGGTGCCGACGAGGCACGGCCGACCACGGTGGTGATCGGTGGCCGCCGTGTCACGACGATCCAGGCGCCGCCCGGGGGACTGGCCGCGAGCCGGAACGCCGGACTCCTGCAGGCGAGCGGGGACGTCGTCGCGTTCGTCGACGAGGGCGCGGTCGTCGACGCGGGCTGGGTCCGGGCGCTCGCCGCCGCGTTCGTCAGGGAGCCGGACGTCGCCTGCGTGACCGGTCTCGTGCCGGCTGCCGAGCTCCGCACGCCCGCGCAGCGCTGGCACGATGCCCGGACGGCCGCGGCGCACACGGTCCGACGCCGGGTGCACCGCATGACGGACGACGGGCCGGAGGCCCCGGTCGACGGTACGACCCGGCACCCGTTCGCCGCGTCGTCGTACGGCACGGGCGCGAACCTCGCCGTGCGCCGGACGACCCTCCTGCGTCTCGGCGGCTTCGACACCGCCTTCGGACCGGGCACCCGCGTCGGCGGCGGGGACGACCTCGACCTCTTCACACGACTGCTCGTGGCCGGGTCCGCGATCGCCGTCGAACCGGCCGCGATCGCGTGGCAGCGGACCCCGGACGACGTCGCGTCGCTCCGCGCTGCCGCTGCCGCGCACGGCCACGGACTCGGAGCATGGATGACCAAGAACGCCCTCGACCGCGACACGCTGAGCGCCTCGGTCGACGCCCTCCCGGACGCCGTCAGCGCGTTCGCTCGTCTCGGCCTCGAGCGGGGTGACCACTCCGTCGCCGTCGATGCCGACGGCACCGATGCACCGGGCCCCGCGCGGCGCGGGGAGCCGGACGCCGTCGACGCCGAGTTCGCCGTCACCGCCCGGAAGCTCCGCGCGGTCGAACGACGGTCCGTGCTCACCGCCCCGTTCCTCGCGCTCGCCGCGCGGGCCGGGGGAGCGGGCACCATCGACCGCACGGCCCACGGGCGCCACGAGCTCGAACGCGGTCTCGCCGGTTCCGGTCCGGTGCGTCCGGTCGATGCCCGTGCGATGGGCCCCGTCGCCCGGCTCGCCGCGGCCGGTCTCGTCGTGCTCACGCTCCTGCTCGCGGCGGTCGGCTCCCTCTCGGGGCTCCCGGTGCTCCGCGGCAGCGCCGTCGGGGTCTTCCTCTTCGCGTTGCTCGGCGTCGCGCCGCTGCTGCTGGTCCGGCCCATGGCGCTCGCCCGCTTCAGCGCGTTCGCCGTCACCGCATCGCTCGTCGGGACGATCGGCATCGGCTACACGATGGCGACGTTCCGGATCTGGCAACCGACGGTGGCCTTCGTCGCCGTGCTCGTGCTCACCGGTCTCGCGATCGCGGTCGCCGTGCCGCGCGAGGTCGCCGAACTCCGGCGGCGTCGGCTCGCCGGGGCGGCACCGACCCTGCTGCGCGACGCTCGGTGGACCACCACGCACAGCGTCACGGCGGCGTCGGTCGTCGGCCTGCTCGTCGTGGTGGTCACCGCGCTCACACACGTCGGCGACCCGGTGCCCGCCGGGCTGTTCGGCTCCCTCGGCGTGGGACTCGTCGTCGGACTCGCGATCGTCGTCGCCGCGGCGGTGGTGGCCCTGGTCCGCGGACGCGGGGTCGCCGTGCCGGTGGTCGTCCTGGGCGGCGTCGTCCAGCTCGCGCAGGCGATCACGTACGGCATGCCGACGGTCATGGCGGCGGCCCGCCACATCGGCGTCCTCGAGTACATCCGGCGCTGGGGCGCGACGAACCCGAGCGCCGACATCTTCCAGACCTGGTCCGGGCTCTTCGCCGGCGGCGCGTGGGTCGCGGACGTCGGCGGCATCGTGAACGCCATGACGATCGCCGCGTGGGTGCCGGTCCTGCTCGCGTTCACCACGACGATCGCGGTCGGTCTGCTCGCGGCGCACTGGCTGCCCGGTGTCCGGCGGCCGTGGATCGCCGCCTTCCTCACCGCGATGACGGGGTCGCTCAACACGACGTACTTCTCGCCGCAGTCCACCGGCATCCTGCTGTCGATCGTGATCCTCGTGCTGGCCACCGGGCCGTTGCGCCGCACGAGCGTCACCACGGCCGACGGCACCATCACGTCGACGCTCCGCGCGCGCCGCGTGGGACTGTCCCGCGTGGTCGCCATCGCGGTGATCGGCGTGGTGCTCGTCGTGACCCACCAGATCTCCCCGTACCTGACCGTCGCCGCACTCGTGACCCTCGTGGTGTTCCGGCTGCTCCGGCCGTGGTGGCTGCCGCTCGTGGTGCTCGTGCCAGCGGTGGCGTTCGCGGTGACCAACGGTGACGTCCTCGGCAAGTTCGTGTCCATCGCCGCGGTCGGTCGGGTGCTCGACAACGTGCAGCCCCCGACGCACGACATGACCGTGCTCCCGGAGCCGCTCGTCACCCGCCTGGCGTTCGACGTGCCCGCGGTCGCGCTGGTGGTGCTCGGCCTCGTCGCGCTCACCACCGTGCTGCTGCGGCGCGACCGGGTGCACTGGGGACTGCTGGCGGCCGCGGCGAGCCCGATCTCGCTGCTCGTCGCCACGAACTACGGCCAGGAGGGGATCTTCCGCGTCGTCCTCTTCGCGACGCCGTGGATCGCGGTCCTCGCCGCCGGACTGCCGTACCCGAGCGGACGGCTCGCGCCGGTCGGTCGGCTGGTGCGCCGCAGCGTCCGCCCCACGGCGGTCCGTGCCGTCGTGGCGGGGACGGCCGTCGCCGCCATGGTGGGCGTGGGGGCGTTCGGGCAGACGGCGCTCGACTGGAACCGCGTCACGACACGGAGCGAGTCCGCAGCGACGCAGTACTACGACCGCACCGCGCCCAAGGGCTCGATGATGCTGCTGACCGGGTCCGCGAACGCCGTGCCGAGCAACACCGGGGCGCGGTACTTCGACGTCGGCTACCTCTCCCGCGAGGCGCTCGGCCCCTACCCGGCGCCGACCGGGTACGACCCCGACGCCGACGTCAGCGCGATGACGAAGCAGCTCGTCCTCGACTGGCCGGCGACGGAGTACTACGCCCTCGTCGCCGAGCCCTTCGGCGCCTACGACGAGCGGTACGGCTACCAGACCGACGCGGACTACCAGCGGCTCGCGGCGTCGATGGCGTCGTCGCCGTACTGGAAGCGCGTGTGGTCCTCCGGCACGACCGCCGTGTACGAGCTCACGGCGGCGGGGAAGCGCCATGCCTCCCGCTGAGCGGCGAGCGGTCGGACGGACGTGGCGGATCGCCGTCGCGACCGTCGCCGCGGTGCTCACGGTCGGTGTCCTCGCCGCACCGACGACCGCGACGGCCGGTGCGAGCGGAACCGGCAGCGCCGGAGTCGACTGCAGCGCCGGCCGCGTCCTCACCGTGGTCGTGCACGCCGACGACGACCTGCTGTTCTCGGGCACGGCCCTCCGCGCCGACGTCGACGCCGGCCGGTGCGTCCGGTCCGTGGTCGTCACCGCGGGGGACGCCGGGAAGCCCGCGTGGTACTGGCAGGGGCGTGAGGCCGGGCTGATGGCGTCCTACGCGGACATCGCCGGCGTGCAACCGGACTGGACGACCGGCACGCTCGTGGTGGACGGTCGCAGCCTGCATACCGAGACGCTCACCACCGACCCCCGCATCAGCCTGGTGTTCATGGAGCTGCCGGACGGCAACACCGACGGGTCCGGGTTCGCCGCGGACGGGACCCAGAGCCTGCAGAAGCTCTACCAGGGCGCGATCAGCACGATGCACACGGTCACCGGCGCCGCCCACGCGGCGAGCTACTCGCTGACCGACCTGCGCACGACCCTCCTCGGCGTGCTGGACGACTTCGCGCCCACCGACGTACGGACGCTCGACGACGTCGGTCACTACGGCGACGGCGACCACAGCGACCACCACACCGTCGCCTACCTGACCGACACCGCGCAGCAGCAGTACACCGCACCGCACACGTTCACCGGGTACCTCGGGTACCCGATCGCGGACCGGCCGTCGAACCTCACCGCGACGCAGACGCAGCAGAAGAGCGAGGCGTTCTTCACCTACGCCGCGCACGACGGTCAGACGTGCGCCTCCGCCTCCGCCTGCGCGAGCAAGCCGGAGGGCTCCTGGCTGAGCCGGCAGTACACGGCCGGCTCGAGCACCCCGCCACCGACCACCCCGCCCGCGCAGGGGACCGACGTGACCGCGACGGCCACGGTCACGGCGAGCGCCGAGAACCCCGCCGACGGGCAGACCGCCGCGAAGGCCGTCGACGGGGTGGTGAGCGGCTACCCCGACGCCCCGACCGCCGAGTGGGCCGCACCCGGGGGCGGCGTCGGCACGTGGATCCAGCTCACCTGGGCGACGCCCGTCACGCTCGACGAGATCGACCTGGCGGACCGCCCGAACACCGACGACCAGGTCACCGGCGGCACGCTGTCCTTCGCAGACGGCACGACCGTGCCCGTCCCGGCGCTCGACAACGGCGGGGCGGTGCAGCGCGTGACGTTCACCGCACGGACGGTGACCTCGGTCCGGTTCACGGTGACGGGTGTGAGCACCACCACCCGGAACATCGGGCTCGCCGAGATCCGCGCGCTCGCGCCCGCCACCACCACGTCACCGCCCACGACACCGCCGGCTACGACGTACACGGACGTGACCGGCTCGGCCACCCCGACGGCTGCCTGGGACGACCCGTCGACCGGCCAGACCGTCGCGAAGGCCGTCGACGGGGTCGTGTCCGGCTACCCCGACGACCCGACCGCCGAGTGGGTCGCGCCGTGGGGCAGGACCGGCGTCTGGATCCAGCTCGGCTGGGCGTCGCCGGTCCGACTGGGGCGCGTGGTGCTCGACGACCGTCCGAACAGCGCCGACCAGGTCACCAGCGGCACGATCACCTTCTCGGACGGCAGCCAGGTCGCCGTGGGCCAGCTCCCGAACGGCGGCGACCCGCTCACCGTCGACTTCACCCCACGGAACGTCACGTGGGCCCGGTTCACGGTCACGGGCGTCTCGGGCAGCACCGTGAACGTCGGACTGTCGGAGATCCGGGCATGGTCGGCGGGGTGACGGACGGCCCCGGGGCCGCGGTGGACGGACGGGAGGCACGACCCGGCCGGACGGCGCCGGTCACATCGGACGCAGCCGCGGCCCACGGCGCCCCGCCCGCGCACGCGCGTGGCCGGTCCCGCCACCGCGCACCGGCCGTCGTGCGCGGTCGACGCGCCGCGTTCGCCGCAGGTGCGCTCGTCGTCGCCGCCGGCATCGTCGCCGCGACGGGTGGCGGTCCGACGGCGGTCGGCGACGGAGCGGTCCGGGACCCGAGCGGGGTCGGGATGCCGGCGTCGGACGGCGCCGGGTGGCGACGGGTGTTCTCGGAGGACTTCGCCGACAGCACCCCGCAGGGCGGCTTCGAGGCGGACTACGCGGACCGGTTCTCTGTCTACCACGGGTTCGCGGACACCGCCGGGACGGGCCGGTACTCGGCGTCGGCCCTGACCGCCCACGACGGCGTGCTCGACATGCGCCTGCGGACCACGCGGAGCGGGACACCGCTCGCCGCCGGCATCGTGCCGCTCGTCGACGGACAGTGGGGCGGGCAGACCTCGGGGCGGTACAGCATCCGGCTCCGCAGTGACGAGGTCGACGGCTACGGCGTCGCGGTGCTGCTGTGGAGCGACGACAACGAGTGGTCGCACGGCGAGGTCGACTTCCCCGAGGGCGCGCTCGGCGCACCGGCGTGGCTCAACGTGCACTGCCTGGCGGACCCGGGGGAGAAGTGCGTCCAGCACGACACCGGGGTGTCCCTGCAGGACTGGCACACCTACACGATCGAGTGGACGCCGGGCCGGATGTCGTTCCTGGTCGACGGGACCGTGGTCGGCTCGACGACGGAGAACGTCCCGACGGCGCGCATGCACCTCGTCGTGCAGGCGGGCTCGAACGACGGCACGCCGCCCCGGTCGGCGGCGGGCTCGCTCCTCGTCGACTGGATGACGATCGACGTCCCGGCCGACGGTGCCACGCCCGCGCCCTCCGTCCCCTCGGACGACACGCGGACGGCGGCGCCCGGCTGGGGCGGGTGACCGGGACGGGTCAGAGTCGGGCGGTCTCGAGCAGTGACCGGAGCAGCGCGGCCACGTGCCGCTCCCGTCCGTACCGGCTGCGGACCCAGGCCCGGCACCGGTCGGCCAGCGCGGGCTCCTCGGCGGCGGCACGCAGTCCGTCGACGACCGCGGCCGCCAACGCGTCCGGGTCGGTCGGGTCCACGGTGAAGCGAGCCCACTCGTCGGCCAGGATCTCGGCGGTGCCCCCCGACGCCGCGGCGACCACCGGTCGCCCGGTCGACATCGCCTCGACCACGACCCGACCGAACCCCTCGGGCTCGATCGACGGCGCGACGACGAGGTCGGCGGCGTGCAACAACGGGACCACGTCGTCCCGCTCCGGCACCCGGACGACCGCACCCTCGGGCAGCGCTTCGACGCCGGCGGTCACCGCGGCTGCGTCCTCGTCGTACAGCGCCCCGGCGAGGACGAGCACGGGAGCCGGCGTCGTGCCGGACCCCGCGGACACCGGGACGCGCGCGAGGACGCGGCCCCACGCCTCCAGGAGTGCGAGCACACCCTTCGACTGCGTGAGCCGTCCGTAGTACAGCACCACCGGTCGGTCGTCCGACAGCCCGAGGGCGAGGCGGGCGCGGTGTCGGGCCGCCGGGGTGGCGAGCGGGAACGCCGTCGTGTCGACGCCGTTGCCGACGACCTCGACCTTCTCCGCCGGTGCGCCGACGGCGACCCACGCGCGGGCCATCGACGTCGACACCGCGAGGAACCGGGTGCGCCCGCCGCTGACGGGGCCGACGTGACGGTAGTTCGGCGCGTGGTGGAGGTGCACCGCGAGGGGCACGCCGGAGACGAACGACACCACCCGGCCCCAGGGCAGGAACTCCGGACGGTTCAGCCAGAGCACGTCCGGTCGCACCCGGCGGAGCCGCAGCCCCTCGCCGACGAACCGCACCAGGTCAGCCACGCCGGTGCGCACGCCGAAGCGGTAGTCCCGTGCGAGCCGGAGCCGGACCCCGAGCCGGTCGAACGGTTCCCGACCGGTCGCAGGCGGCCCGGCGTGCGCGGGGCGGTGCCACACCTCGACGTCGTGGCCGGCGGCGACGAGCTCGCCGACGTCCTCGAGGACGCAGCGCTCCACGCCGCCGGTGATCGCCAGGCCGTTCGTGGCGACGACGACGCGGAGCGGTCGACCCGTCCCCGGCCGCCGGCGGCTCACGAGGCCCCTCCCCGCGCGGCACGCAGCCGTCGGACGAACCACGGCAGGCAGGCGAGCACCCCGACCACGCGTGCGACGTTCCACGCCGGGTCCTGCGGGAGGAACACAGACGCGGCGGCGACCACCAGCGCCGCCAGCACGGTCAGCACCACGCGCCGGGACGGTCCGCGCCAGTGTTTCCGGTCCGGCAGCGCCGCCTGCTGCAGCACGGCGAGGACCGTGTAGGCGACCACGGTCGCGAGCCCCGCCCCGACGATCCCGGTGAGCGGCACGAGCACGAGGTTCGCGGCGATGTTCACCACGCCGGCGATCGCCGCGATGACACCGACCGCCACACCCCGTCGTTCGACGAGGAGCAGGCGCCCCGTCGCGCCGCTCGCCACCACCGGGAACGCCGTCAGCGCGACGACGAACACGACGATCGTGAGCTCGTGCACGCGGTAGGACGCCGGCGCCAGGACCGGCAGCGCGACCGGGGAGACCAGGGTGACGGCGAGGAGCACCGGCGCGAGCAGCCCGTACAGCTGGTCGCGGGCGTGCATCGCCAGGGTCCGTCGTGCGACCGCGTCCCGCAACGCTGCGAAGTGCGGCGCCCACGCCTGGTTCGTGAACGTCAGCAGGAGGATCACCGCCGAGCCCACGACGTAGGCGATCTGGTAGCGGGCGACGGCGTCCGGGCCGAGCAGCCGCTGCACGACGAGCCGGTCGCCGGCGTTCAGCACGAAGTACGACAGGTTGCCGAGCGCGATCGGGATCCCCAGCCGGAACGCCCGAGCGGTCGTGGCCCGGTCGAACAGCCCCGCCACCCGAGGGCGTGTCGCCGCGACGCCGATCACCATCGCCGCACCCTGCGCGACGACCCCGCCCCAGGCGTACGTCGTGGCGTCGGCGTGCACCGCGGCGAGCAGGCCGAGCCCGATGACCGAGCCGCCCACCGAGGACAGCAGGCTCGTCACGGCGAAGACCCGGATCCGGTCCTGCGCCACCAGGATCGCGAGCGACATCTGCACGATCGCGGCCGGCCCCGTCCAGAGCACCGCCACGAGCAGGAGCGGGTGCGCACCGATGAACCCGGCGGCGTCACCCCAGAGCGGGATCGTCACCAGCGCAGCGGCCGTGACGAGGACCGCGGTCACGATGCCGACCGTCAGCAGTCCGCGGGCGCGCCGGTCGTCCCCGTCCTCGGCACGCTGCAGCACGGATGCCTGGTCGAGACCGGCGACGGCGATCACCACGAGTGCCTGGTACAGCGCGATCGCCGACGCCAGGACGCCGAACTCGGACGGCGGCATGAGGTGCGCGAGCACGGGGGAGATGAGCGAGCTCACCACGAGCTGCATCGACCACACGACGACGTACAGCAGGCCCCGGCCGAAGAGCACCGAGGAGCCGCGCCGGACCGCCGTGCTGCCGGTGTCCGGGGACACCTGCCCCGGAGCCGCCGCCCCCTCCGCGGCGAGCGCCTCCCGCCGGGTCTGCGGCACCGTCACGGCGCGACCACCCGCTCGTCGGGCACCGCCGACCGCCGCAGGTCGAAGGCGCCGTCGAGGACGTCGAGCAGGTCGCTGCTCCGCGCGGTCGAGAACTTCCGCGCGAACACCCGCGGGAGCGCTTCGTCCGGCCGGGTCCGCCGTTCGAGCAGCCGACCCGCGTCCTCGATCCCGAGCCACGGCGGGCTCTTCCGCTTCGTCCCGTCCCACCCGATCCACCAGAGTGCGTGCGCCACGTGCGCCGACGCGAAGTCCGGCGTCAACGACGGTGTGAGCAGCACCGAGGGCACGAAGGTCTCGTCCGCGATCCACACCCGGCGCCAGAACGACACCAGGTCCGGCCGTGTGTCCACGGCGTCCAGGACGGCCTGCGCGTGGTGCCGGGCGAGGACCTTGAGCTGCGAACCGCCGCCGAACACCACTCCGTGCGGGACCCGCCGCGGGACCGGGACCCGCAGCATGTGCTTGCGCCAGGCCCAGTGCCGGAAGCGGATCCGCGACCGGCCGCCGTCACGGCCCCATGCCGGGTGCGGCAACCGGTGCAGGTCGACGAACGACCGCCCCGCGTTGGCCGCCAGGAGCGCCGTGGTCTCCGCCGCCGACGCGAGCGGGTAGTCGCTCCCCGTCAGCACGGCGACGTGCCCCGCGTCCGTCGCCGCCAGGGCAGCCCGGTACCCGGCGACCTCCGCCTCCACGTTCTCCCACCTGGCCCACCCGGTGCGGAGCCGCGGCAGCACGTGCACCCGGTCCGGGAGGGCCGTCGTCATCGCGGCGTACACGTCCGCGGGCGTCCGCGCGTCGCAGTGCAGGAACACCGGGAACGGGTCCAGCGCCTCGACGAGTCTCCGGACGTGCGTCGGGTCCTCGTGGGCCAGCACGATGCACGCCAGTGCCGAGGGGGAGGGGGCCATGAGCGCGACGCTAGGCGGGCCGTCCGGCACCGACAAGGGCGCTCCCGAGCGGGTGCGGGTCAACGGCGGTTTCCCGCACGCCCGTCCGCGTCAGCGCTTCCGGCGGAACCTCGGACAATCGCAGAGCGCGCAGTCCGTCCCCGGACGGTAGTGCTCGTGCGCATCCTGCGCGTGACCGCAGACCGCGCACACCGGCGGGTCGGCGGCAAGCGCCAGGTCCACCACCAGCAGGGAGTCCTGGTCGTCCGGACAGTGACTCGGGTCGGCCAGGGCCATGCGTCCTCCTCGTGCCCGGCTCCGCCGGGGTCGTCCCGGCGGACCGGGCGCCGGCGGACACCGGCGTCTCCGCCGATCCTACTGGCGGCAAACCGCAGCGTCCCCGCAAGGACACCCTGCGCGGTTGCCCGGGGTCGCGTCGGCCACGGAGCATGGCACCGACCTCCCGACCCTCCCGATCCGAGACGACAGGACGCCATGGCGCAGCCGACCGGCACCACCGTGCTCACCCTCGAGCCCGCCATGCCCTCGGCCGAGCCACCGGCGTGGTCGCGTGCCGCGTGGGTCGGAGCGGTCGACCGGCCGGTGGCGCTCGCCGCGGACGCGGTGGAGCTCGCCGGGGCCGAGGGGTTCCGCCGGGCGCGGCTCCTGGTGCGGGACGGGCGCGAGGTCGCCGGGTTCGTCGACGTCGCCGTCGACCCGGACGGGGCGGTGGACCCGGCCGAGCTGGGACCGGTGCTGCGCGCACTGCCTGCCACGCGCCTCCCGGCGGGCCCCGTCGGTCAGCCGAACGGACCGGATCGGCGCCTCACCGTCGTCATCGCCACGCGCGAGCGCCCGCGGTCGCTCGAGCGCGCCCTGCGCTCGGTGCTCGCGTCCGACCACGACGACCTCGAGGTCGTCGTCGTCGACAACGCCCCCACGAGCTCCCGCACCCGCGACGTCGTCGTCGCCGTCCAGGACCCACGCGTCCGGTACGTCCTGGAGGCGCGACCCGGCGTCTCACGCGCACGGAACGCCGGTCTCGCCCTCGCGTCCGGCGACGTCGTCGCCTTCGTCGACGACGACGTCGTCGTCGACCGCGGGTGGGCGCGCGCCATCGCGGCCGCGTACGAGCGCGACGACGACGTGTGGTGCGTCACCGGACTCGTCCCGAGCGGCGAGCTCCGCAGCCCCACCCAGCGCTCCTTCGACGAACGCGTCACCTGGGCCCGCAACCTCGAGCGCCGGGTGTACCGGACCTCCTCCCCGCCGGTCGACGAGCCGCTCTTCCCGTTCGCCGTCGGGTCCTACGGCACGGGCGCGAACATGTCCGTGCGACGCGCCCCGGTGCAGGCCCTCGGTGGCTTCGACGTCGCGCTCGGCCCCGGCACGCGGTCACGGGCCGGGGAGGACCCCGACCTCTTCACCCGTGTGCTGCTCGCCGGCGGAGCGCTCGCCGTGGAGCCCTCGGCCGTCGTGTGGCACGAACACCGGTCCGACCGACAGGCCCTGCGGTCCCAGGCGATCGGCTACGGGACCGGGCTGGGTGCCTGGGTGACGAAGCTGGTGCTCCATCCGCGGACCCTCGCGGCGGTGCTGCGCCGTGCCCCGGGTGCGCTCCGGCGTCTCGGCGGGCTCGGGCAGGCAGCGGACGAGCGCCCGGTCGACGCCGTGGGCGGGTGGCCGGTCGACGACGAATTCGTCCGGGCGACGCGGGGACTGCGGCGGGTGGAACTGGTCGCCGCGCTCGGGGGTCCGTGGCGGTACATCGTGGAGCGGATCGCGGGGCGCTGAGGGGCGCCGAGGGGCGCTGGGGGCGCTGGGCGCGCTGGGGGCGCTGGGCGCGTTATCCTCGCGAGCATGGGGAGGACCAACTGGCGGACCTGGCTGCGGAACCCGCTCGCCTGGTGGGTGGCGATCGCGGTCGTCGGGATCGTCGTGGGGACCGTGACCCTGACCGCGGCCATCGAGTACGACGGCCCGTCGGACGTGACCTGCTCGCGGGAGTTCGGCGGCAACCAGTCGTGGGTGAGCTGCAGCGACAGCGCGGCGGGAGCGGCTGCGGCGGGAGCGCTGTTCGGGGCCACGTCGGACGTGACGGTGCACTCGGACGGGCTGTTGTGGGCGACCCGGTTCGCGTTCGTCCCGGTGGTGGCGCTCGGGGTGTGGACGATCGTGGTGTCGTCGTGGAAGCTCGTGACCGGGCGGTCGGGGTCGGTCCGCGGGCGGTTGCGGGTGATGCGGCGCGCGCGGCGGAAGCGACGTCGCCGGAGCACACCGGGCAGCGCCTGATCGGGCACGCCGGGGTCGGCGCGCGGTGGCCGGCCGCTCCCCGCCCCGAGCAGGGGGACCGCGATCGCCGTGCGGACACGGAGCCGCGTGCGGTCCGCTCCGTCAGGATGCCGACGCCCGGGAGAAGCGGACGTCGGACGGGTCGGCGAAGAGGTCGGAGCCGTCGCCGACCTCGGTGGGGGTGCTGGAGCTCGGCGGTCCCCAACCGATCAACTGCCCGCGGGCGATGTCGGTCGGCTGCCCGGACAGGGAGAACCATTCGCCGACCTGCATCTCGCTCCGGACGAGGTCCTCGGCGAGGAACCAGACGCCCGCCTCGTAGAGCGTGAACGGCCGCAGCGATGCTCCGTTGAGGACGATCCACGCCGAGTACGCCCGGTGCCCGACGACGAAGACGCCCGTGATGAAGGGCCGCGCGACCAACCGATCGGGCTCGTTCCGGAACGGACGGAACACGACGTGCACGCGGGCGTGCGGCTCCGGCGGGAAGGCGCGGCCGGACGGTTCACTCGACACGAGTCCGATCTTGACACGAAGCAGCCCGCGAGCGGCTATGTTTACAGCGTTGTAAATGCGGGGTGCCAGGGGGTATCCCGTGCGCCGCGACCTCGGTCCGGCCGGACGACGACGTCCCCGAGGAGACCCCATTGCCCCGCACATCCCCACGAACCCGACGTCGGCGCGCCGTCGCCGCTGCGCTGACCGCGACCCTGGCGCTCGGTGCGCTCGCCTCGATCGGCATCCCGGCACCATCGGCATCCGCGGCGCCGGCCAGCCGGACCGTCGTGTCGGGGGACGCGCGGTTCGAGGTGCTCTCGCCCACCCTCATCCGCACCGAGTACGCCGGTGACGGACAGTTCGTCGATGCCGGCACCTTCAACGTGATCGGGCGCGACGACTTCGCCGCCACCCGGTTCACCGAGACCGTGGCCGACGGCTGGCTGACGATCGACACCGGGTCGATGCGGATCCGGTACCAGCAGGGCTCCGGGGCGTTCACGGAGAAGAACCTCCGGGTCGACGTCACGACCGACTCCGGGCAGCACGTCGACGCCGCGCCGTGGACCACCGCGCCTGAGCCCGCGTGCACGATCGGCGTGCTCTGCGAGGCCGAGACGCTCGGGCTCGACGGGCTGTCGCCCGCGACGAACCACACCGGCTTCGCCGGAACGGGCTTCGCAGCAGGGTTCGAGTCCGTCGGCAACGCGATGACCTTCACCACGACGGCGTCGACGTCCGGCGACAGGGACCTCACCCTCCGCTACGCGAACTCGCAGGGCGGTGACGGCCAGGTCACCACGCGGACGTTGAGCGTCGTGGTCGACGGCGACGCACCCCGGACGATCAGTCTGCCGGCCGGCACGAGCTGGGACGACTGGCGTACCGCGACGACCTCGCTCGACCTCAGCGCGGGCGAGCACACCATCCGCATCGAGCGCGCGGCGTCGGACTCGGGCCAGGTCAACGTCGACAGCCTCGCCCTCGTCGCCCCGGGAGCGGCCTACCCCGCTCCGAGCTCGTCGACGAGCGGCGCCGACTGCCGCTACTCGACCATCTGCGAGGCGGAGGACGCCGGCCGGACCGGCACCGCACAGCAGGCGAGCGACCACAACGGCGCATCCGGTGGCGCGTTCGTCGCCGGTCTGTGGAGCACCGGCGCTTCGGTGACCACCCACGTGACGGACGTGCCCGCGGACGGCGACTACCGCCTCCAGGTCCGGTACGCGAACGGCGGCACCGCGTCGCCGACGATCACGGCGCAGGTCGGCGGTGTGAGCGGCACCGTGTCACTCGTCCCGACGAGCGGCTGGGACTACTGGAACACCGTCAGTGTGCCGGTGCACCTCACGAAGGGTGCGGACGACGTCACCCTGGGATGTCCGACCGAGGCGTCGAACTGCAACGTCAACGTGGACACGATCGCGGTCGTCGGCAAGGACGCTCCGGTCCTCGCGCCGCACGCACCACTCGGCGGCTACCGTCGTGACCTCGACACCGCCAACGGCACCGAGCCCACCAACCCGGGCCTGCTGTACCAGGACGGATGGTCCCTGCTCGACGACACCGCGTCCGCGCTGTACGACCCGTCGACGCAGAAGACCACACCCCGGGGCGACCACGGGGGCCGTGCGTACTCGGACGGCTACGTCTTCGGGTACGGGAACCACTACACGACCGCGCTCCGTGACCTCGCGACGCTGACCGGGCCGACGAAACTGTTGCCGCGGTGGGCGTACGGCGTCTGGTACTCGGAGTACTACGACCGATCGCAGGCCGACTACGAGGCGATCGCGAAGGAGTTCCGGAAGCAGGGCGTACCGGTCGACGTCATGGCGATCGACACGGACTACAAGCAGGGCAGCAAGTGGAACGGGTGGGAGGTCGACCCGGCCCGGATCCCCGACATGGGTCAACTGCTCGCGGACTGGCACGCCGAGGGCATCCACAACACCCTCAACATCCACCCGACGATCTCCGGCAGCGACCCCAAGTTCGCCGAGGCCCAGCGCACCGCAAAGGGCAAGCTCACCAACGGCGGCGGTGACAACTGGCTGTTCGACTGGTCGGACCCGGACCAGCTCAAGGCGTACTTCGAGCTGCACGACTCCGTCCAGCAGGACGGCGTCGACATGTGGTGGCTCGACTGGTGCTGCAGCGAGAACTCGGAGTACTCGGCCAACGGTGTCACCCCGGACGCGTACATCAACCAGCAGTACGCCGACTACACGAACGCCGCGCTGGGTGGCCGCGGACTGGCGTTCTCCCGGGCCTACGGGTCGTTGACCGCCGGGGGCTACGGAAATCCGCAGGCCGTGCCGACGGGGCCGTGGGCGGACAAGCGCACGACCGTGCACTTCACCGGCGACACCACCTCGACGTGGGACATGCTGAAGGCCGAGGTCGGCTACACGCCGGGGGAGTCCGCCGCGACCGGTCTGGCCGCGGTCAGCCACGACATCGGCGGGCACAACGGCGCCCAGTACGGCATCGCCGGCAAGGAACCGGGGACGACGCAGCTGCCCCCGGACCTCTACGCCCGCTGGGTGCAGCTGGGCACCTTCCAGCCGATCGACAGACTGCACAGCAACCACAGCGACCGACTGCCGTGGCAGTACCCCGACGCGGCGAACGCCTCGGCGAGCAAGTTCCTCAACCTCCGCGAGGACCTGCTGCCCCTGACCTACACGCTGGCGGCCCAGGCCACCGCGACGGGGACGCCGATCCTGCAACCGCTGTACCTGCAGTACCCGGACCAGCCGGCGTCCTACTCGCTCGCCGGCAGCGAGTACCTCTACGGCAAGGACGTGCTCGTCGCCCCGGCCACGACCGGCGGCGACACGGCGACCACCTCCGTGTGGTTCCCCGCGGGCAGCGACTGGACGGACTGGTTCACCGGGAAGACCTACCGCGGCGGGACGTCCGCCGACGTGACGACCGGGCTCGACGCGATGCCCGTGTTCGTCCGGAGCGGCGGGATCGTGCCGACGCGCAGTCACCACGTCGCGAACGACGCCGACGGAGCGCTCGACGCCGTCACGGTGACCGTCGCGAACGGGGCGGACGGTGCTTTCGACCTGCACGAGGACGCCGGTGAGGACACGCCAGCGTCGAACAAGGCCACCGCCGCGCCGACCGGTTTGGCGTCGACCGCGATCCGGTACACGCAGCAGCGATCGGGCGGCACGCTCGACATCGCCCCGGCTCGCGGCACCTTCGCGGGTCAGGTCCGGGAGCGGGCGTGGACGGCCACGATCACGAACGCGGACCGTCCAGCGGCGGTCACCATCGACGGCAAGCCCGTCGCCGCCTCGGGGTGGCAGTACGACGCGGCGACGCGCACCCTGACCGTGCCCGTCGACCGACGCTCGGTCACGGAGCGCACCACCGTGCGGTGGTCCACCGCGGCGGCGGCCGCTCCGCGACTCACCGTCGCGCATCCCACCGTCGCGGCCGGCGCGACGCAGACCGTCTCCGGCAGCGGGTTCGCCGCCGGAGCGCGCGTGACGCTCGCCACCTCGCCGCGCATCGGCGGGCAGACGGTCCAGGCCGACGCGGACGGGTCGTTCGCGGCACGTCTCGCCGTCCCGGCCGGTTCCGTGGCGCGGGTCACCGTCACGGCTGCCGTCGACGGCGAGGTGCTCGCACGGACCGCGTTCACCGTCACCGCTCGGCCCGTGCCGCCGACGGCAGGCGGGCCTGGAGGCGCGGGGCACGCAGGCACGGGCACGGACGCCTCCGGCGGTGGTCCGGTGGCCGACGAGGCGGACCCGGGTGGCAGGCTCGCGTTCACCGGTGCGGACCTCGGGCCCCTCGGGCTCGTGGCGGCGGTGCTCCTCGCCGCGGGCGGCGTGCTGCTGGTGGGTCGGCGTCGGCGTCGCTCCCGGTGACTGGCTGCTCGAGCGGGTCGGCCGGTGCGCCACCGTCGGCGGTCGCACCGGGCTGGGACTCCACGGTCGTGGCCGGTTCCCGCGCCCTCGTCGACCCGGTGCTGGGTGACGGCCGGTTCGAGGCGTACGAGGTGGACGAGGCCAGCGACCTGTCGTGGGACGGAGACCTCGTCAACCCGCGCCGTTCCTCCTGACCCGCCGCTGGCGGGGCCCGCTCAGAGGGCCTTCTGCCAGCGGAGCGAGTCGCCGTGGACGTCGTCCCGCTCGCGTTCGCCGGTGTCCACGAAGCCGAGCTTCGCCAACACGCGGAGCGACGGCGTGTTCCAGGCACGCACGGTGGCGACGAGCAGCGGGTGCGCGACCGCTCGCGCCAGTTCGACCACCGCGGAGGCCGCCTCCGTCGCGTACCCGTGGCCCCACGTCGCCCGCAGGAACTCGTACGCCAGCTCCGGAGCACCCGTCGGGTCGGCGCTGTTCGCGACGAGCCCGCAGTACCCGAGGGCCGCGGCGGTGTCCCGTCGTTCGACGACGAGCAGCCCGGGAGCGGGTGTCGTGTCGTCACGGCGGATCTGGTCCTCGAGGTCGGCGACGGTCGGCCGTCCGTCCGATCCGATGCGACGGTGCGCAGGGACGCGGGGATCGCGCTCCGTCCACAGGGTGCGGTGGAGCCCGGCGTCGCCGGCACGCCGTGGCCGGAGCCGGAGCCGTGGGGTCAGCAGCGTGACCGGCGCGCTCGGCGCATCGTCGCGGTCCATGGGTCGAGTATGCCGGGGCGGCCGCGCGCCGGGCCGCGCGCGCTCGGCAGGAGGTCCGGGTTCGATGGGCGCCGTGCATCGCCGTCGCGCTGCCTGCGGTGGCTTCGACCGTCGCACTCGTCCTCGTCCGGCGTGCCCGAACGCGACGGCGCGGCGTGTGGGGGTTCAGGCGAGCGGTCGTCCGCGCTCCTGGAAGGCCGACCGGTAGGCGGTGGGGGACGTCCCGACGATGCTGCCGAAGTGGCGGCGGAGGTTCGTGTCCGAGCGCAGGCCGGTCGTCTCGGCGATCTGGGTCACCGTGAGCTCGCTGCTTTCGAGGAGCTCCCGGGCGCGGTCGATGCGCGCACGGAGCACCCACTGCATCGGGGTGATGCCGGTGTCCGCTGTGAAACGGCGCGAGAACGTCCGCGGCGAGACGTTCGCCGTCCGGGCCAGCACCGCGAGGGTGAGCTCGTCGTGGAGGTGGTCGAGGGCCCAGGCCCTGGTGGCCGCGAAGACGTCCCCGAGGGGCTCCGGGATGCTCCGGGGAACGTACTGCGCCTGACCGCCGCTGCGGTACGGCGCGCTCACCAGCCGGCGTGCGACGTGGTTCGCGAGCGCGACGCCGTGGTCTCGGCGGATGAGGTGGAGGCAGAGGTCGATGCCACTCGCCGCTCCGGCGCTGGTGAGCACCGGACCGGCGTCGACGAAGAGCACGTTCTCGTCGACGTCGACCGTCGGGTGCCGGTCCCGGAGGACCTGGGTGTAGTGCCAGTGCGTGGTCGCACGACGTCCGTCGAGCAGCCCCGCCGCGGCGAGCGTGAACGCGCCGGTCGAGATCGCTGCGATCCGGGCGCCCCGCTCGTACGCGGACCGCAGCGCCGTGGCCACCGCGGGTGGGGTTGTGACATCGGCCGGGTTCCGGTAGCCCGGGACGAGCACCGTGTCGGCCCATTCGAGCGCCACGAGGTCGTGCCCCACGGCGTACGCCAGCCCGTTCCAGCCATCGACGGTGCCGATGTGCTCACCGCACACGCGCACTTCGTACGGCATGCTCGGCCGCTTCGCGAACACGTGCGCCGCGATCCCGACGTCGAGGGCCTTCGCTCCGTCCAGGACGAGCACGGCCACGCGGTGGTCTCGGACAGCGCTGTTCACGCTGGTGAACCTAGCGTGCATCCGGTGACCACTCCCACCTGTGTCGAGTGGTCGCGACGGCGGCGGCGAGCAGGACGGCGACGACCGTGATGGTCGCCGCCTCGTAGACCGCCCGGTACGGCGCGGGGAGGTCGCCGAGACCGGCGATGAGCACCCCGGCGAGGACGGCACCGATCCGCCTGGTGTTCGTGAACAGTCCCGACGCGAGCCCTGGGCTCCGGAAGGCGCCCTGGAAGACGGTCAGGCCGACCCCCGCGACGGTCGCGAAGAACCAGGCGTTGAGCGGTTGCAGTGCGAGGAGTTGCCACGGCTGCTGCACGAGTGACGCGAGCCCGTAGTACAGGACGCCGGCGCACCACCCGCCCGCCAGCACCGTTCGGGTGGAGGTCCGTCCGACCATCCGGCCGAGCACCAGGAGCGCTGGGATCTCCAGGAGCGCGGCTGCTCCGAGCACGGCGCCGGCCCACCCGAGGGGCGAGTGGAGGTCGTGGCTGACGAACAGGGCGGTGACGGTCACGGTTGCGATGTTCGTCATCTGGAGGAACACGAACGCCGTCACCGTCCCCCACCGGGACCACCCGCTGAGCTGTGGGAGCAGGCGCTCGCGACCGGAGGCGTTCGGGGTCCGCGCCGCATCGCGCCGACGGACGAGCAGGAGCGCGGTGACGACGTTGACCAGGCCGATCGCGGTGAGGAGCCCGAGTGCCGCCGGCGTTCCTGCGGCACCGGTGCAGACGGTCGCGAGCGGCGGCCCGACCACCCAGGCGAAGGAGACGATCGCGCGAGTCCGGACGACCTGAGCCCGAGCTGCTCCCTCGTGTCGGAGCTGTGCGAACAGCAGCGTCGATCCCACTCCCGGCGGGCCGCCGAGCACGACGAGTGCGATCACCGCGACGGGCAACGCCGTCGTGACGGCGAGCACCACCGTCAGACCCACGCCGCAGAGCGCGCACACCAGGAGGGGGCGGAGGTAGTCGCCCGACCGGTCGGCGAGCGCCGGGATGACGAGGGAAGCGACGAACCCCGCGACGTTGTAGGCGCCCAGCACCCAGCCGGCCTGCGTCGGTGTCGCACCCGTCACCGTGACGAGGAGGACGGCCAGGAGCGGGTTGAGGACGGCGAACTGCAGGCCCCAGAACCACGCCGCGGTGGGCCAGAGGAGCCGACCTCGCGCGCGTCCTGTGGGCTCTGTTGCACTCTGGGTCGTTCCGTCGCTGGTCATGACGCAACCCAACTGCGCCGTCGGACTCGCTACCAGGGGCGCGCAGGACGCTGATCGTACAGATCGCGCCAATCCGTGTCGCGCAGGGGTCGGAGCCCGGTGCGGAGTTCCTGGACGAGGACTTCCGGCTGCTCGAGCGCCGCGAAGTGCCCGCCGTGCTCGGCCTCGCCGTAGTGGATGAGATCGGCGTAGGTGTCCTCGATCCAGGACCGGGGCAGCAGCGGGATGTCGCGCGGGAACACGGTCACGGCGACGGGCAGGGTCAGCTTCGGACCGGCCATCGTGGCGGTGCGGTTCTCCCAGTAGATCCGGGCGGACGATGCCGCGGTGTTCGTGAACCAGTACAGGGAGATCGTGTCGAGGATGTCGTCGAGGGGGATCGCGTCCTCGGCCAGGCCGCGGTTGTCGGTCTTCGACTGGTACTTCTCGTAGATCCAGGCCGCTTGACCGGCGGGGGAGTCCGCGAGCGCGAAGCCCGGCGTCTGCGGCCTCGTGCCCTGCAGGTGGTTCGATCCGCCCAGCGGCCCGTTGTACAGCGCGAGCGTGTCCACCGCGTGCTGCTCGGCAGGGGACCGGTGCTCCGGGATCGTCGTCGGGAACGCGTACGGGGTGTTGAGGTGGATGCCGACGAGGCCTTCCGGACGGGCAGCACCGAGCGTGGTGGTGATGACCGAACCCCAGTCGCCGCCGTGTGCCGTCCAGTGGGAGTAGCCGAGCCGCCGCACGAGCTCGGCCCACGCCCTCGCCGTCCGGGCGGCATCCCAGCCGGTCTCGGTCGGCTTGCCGGAGAACCCGAAGCCGGGCAGGGACGGGATCACCACATCGAAGGCGTCCTCCGCGGACCCGCCGTGCGCGACCGGGTCGGTGAGCGGGCCGATGAGCGCGAGGAAGTCGAGGACGGACCCCGGCCACCCGTGGGTGAGGACGAGCGGCATCGCATGCTGGTGGCGGGACCGGACGTGGACGAAGTGGATGTCCAGGCCGTCGATCTCCGTCAGGAACTGCGGGTAGCGGTTGAGGGAGGAAGCGAACCGTCGTCGGTCGTAGCGGTGCTGCCAGTGGTCCACGAGGGTCGCGGCGTGAGCGAGCCGGACGCCCTGTGACCAGTCGGGCACCGTCTCGGGGGCGGGCCAGCGCGTGCGGGCGAGCCGCGCCTCCAGGTCGGCGACGTCGTCGTCCGTGACGGTCACGGTGAAGGGGCGGATCGCGTCGAGTGCGGGCATGTCTCGTCTCCTCGGAGGGTGCGCCAGTCGTTGCACAGGTGTGTGCAATGGGCTCGCGCAGCACGGTACGCCGTTGCACACGGTTGTGCAATGATGGGTTCGTGGTGACCGACGAGACCCGACAACGGGCGATGGACGTAACGCGCGGTCGCATCCTCGACGTCGCGCGCGAGGTCCTCGGGGTCGCCCCGGACGCGGGGATGGGCGACATCGCCACGGCCGCCGGTGTCGTCCGGCGGACGGTCTACGGGTACTTCCCCGCGCGCGCAGACCTCGTGCGGACGCTGGCGGGGGAGGCGGTCCGGGAGATCGAGGCGGTGCTCGACGAGATCGACGCGGACACCGTGCCCGCCGACGAGGTCTGGACGGAGTTCGTCCGACGCCTGTGGCCCCTGGCCGATCGGTACCGGGTGCTGCTCGCACTGCGCCGCGGTGAGCAGGGCGACGAGATCCACGAGCTGCTCGGTGCGGTCGACGGCGTGCTCGCGACGGTGGTCGCACGGGGGCAGGAGGACGGGACGTTCGGGCGGCACCTCCCCGCCGAGGTGCTCGGGCGGACGGCCTACGCGACGGTGTTCGCGATCGCGGACGACCGGCGGAACGACGCCGCTCTCGACGTCAGAGCGGCGACGGTCACGAGTCTGCTCGTGCTCGGCGTGCCCGGGGAACGGGCGGGCGAGCTGGCCGGCCGCGGGGCCTGACGACGAGTCTGCCGTCGGCGACCGCGTCGTGCGGGATGATCGATGCGTGTCTCGTCCGGTCCTCGTCCCCGCCGTGACCGCGGCCGCCGTACTGCTGCTCGGCGGCGGGTACGTCTTCGCCCCGTGGCTCGGACTCGGACGGGCTCCGGTGTTGGCTGCGGTCCTGCCGGCGCGGGCTGTCGTCACGATCGGCTTGCTCGGCACAGCTGTGCTCCTGCTCGTCGTCGCGGCGATCCGGCGGCGACTGCGACCCGCGATCTCGGTGGCGGCGGTGGTGCTGCTGCTCCTGGCCGGCGCGAGCGGCGGCATCATCAGCGTACGCGGACTGCGCAACGATCCTCCGGTCGTCGTCCCGGGCGACCTTCGGGTGTTCGAGTGGAACACGAACGGCGGGTTGGTGGGCCCCCGGACGATCGCTCGCGCAGCCGTGTCCGCACGGGCGGACGTCGTCGTGCTCCCGGACGCCGGCGACGCGTCACGCGCAGCAGCAGTCGACCGTGCCCTCCGGACCGACGAACGCCCCATGCGGCTGTTCCGCGGTGGCACCGACGCCCAGACCGCGGTCCTCGTGCGTGTCGATCTCGCCACGCGGTACACGGCGCGGTCGGGCATCGACCCGGTGCGATCCATCGTGCTCACCGCTCCGGGCTCGCCGACGATCGTCGCGCTGCACGCGCCACAGCCGCTGCTCCGTGGCCTCGCCGGATGGTCGGCCGACCTGAGGTGGGTCCGCGACGTGTGTTCGCCTCGGAGCGACGTGATCGTGTCGGGCGACTTCAACGCCTCCGTGGACGCGTTCGCAGGGGCGGGGCTCGGCGCCTGCTCGGACGCGGCGTCGATCGTCCACGGCGCCGGTGTCGGGACCTGGCCCACGTCCGTCCCGACGAGCCTCGGGATGCCGCTGGACCACACGCTCGTGGAGGCGTCTGCCGGGTTGGTGCGATCCTGGACGGTGATCACGGCCGAGGACGGGTCCGGGGCGCGACACCGGCCGACGCTGACCGTGGTCGAGCCCGACGCTCGAGCGAGCGCCTAGCGCAGCGGCCGGACCGAGGAGTCGCCGTTCTGGCGGCGGCGATGGGACGTGGTCACCGCGGCTGTGATGCCCCCGGCGATGAGCACCAGCCCGACGACGGCTCCGAGGTACAGCGGCAGGGACGAGTAGCTGCCGACCGTGTTCACCTGGCGACCCGACCACGTGTTCTCTTCGACCAGTTGTCCCGCCATGAGCAGGACGATCACTGCTCCCAAGGCGCTCGTCGTCCAACCCCACACGACCTGTCCCCGCTTCATGGAAGGAGTGTCGCACACCTCGGACGGTCGTCGGAGCGGCTCAGTCACGGATCCGCAGCACCACCCGGCCGACGCGCCCCGCATCGACGTCGTCGTGCGCCTGGGCGACCTGGTCCAGCGGCAGGACCTCGCCGACGTGCAGCCGGAGCGCACCGCTCCCGACCGCGGAGACGAGGTCGTCCATCGCCTGACGCTTCGCCGCCGCGGGGAAGTCGTCGCTCCCGAGGAACCGGACCGTGACGTTCGCGAAGAGCAGCGGCGGGAAGGGGAGCGAGACACGGTCCCCGCGCGCGAAGTACGTCGCGATCACGCCGTCGTCGGCGATCACCGCTGCGTCGAGGTCGGCGTTGGCGTCGAGCGCGACCTCCACGATCCGGTCCACGCCGTCCGGTGCGATCCGGCGGATGGCCGCCTCGGGGTCGTCGTCGAGCGCGACGACGCCGTCGAGCGTCGGCAGGTCGCCGGAGCCCAGGTCGGAGGAGCGCCGCACCGTGCCGATGACGGTCGCCCCGCCCCACACCGCGAGCTGCGCCGCGATGCTGCTCACGCCGCCGCGGACACCGTGGACGAGCACGGTCTTGCCGGTGACGGGACCGTCGCCGAACACCGCCCGGTGTGCCGTGATCCCCGGGATCCCGAGGAGGGCGGCGACGTCGTCGGGCACGTCGTCCGGCAGCGGGGTGATGAGGTCCTCGGGCACGACGACGAACTCCGCCGCCGTCCCGAACTGCCGGTAGGACTGCGCCCCGTGGACGGCGACGCGGGCGCCGACCAGTCCTCCGTCGATGGCCGGCCCGACCAGGTCGACGACGCCGGCGCCGTCGCTGTGGGGGATCACCTCGGGGTAGGGCATCGCCGAACCGAGCCAGCCTTCACGCTTCTTGGTGTCGCCGGGGTTCACGCCGGAGAACGACACGCGCACCCGGACCTCACCGGGGCCCGGCTCCGGATCGGGCCGTTCGCCGACCTGCAGCACCTCTGCCGCCGCACCCTGCCGGTCGTACCACGCAGCCCTCATCGAACGCACCCTTCGTCGGCCCCAGCGTACGCAGAGTCCTGGCGGCAGGGCCGACGTCGGACCCCGGCGCGATACTGGCGGCCAGGAGGCCCGCGGCCCCGCGGCCTGCGACCACGAGGCCAGGGGCCCACTCGACCACGAAGGAGCGAAGGAGCGAAGATGCGAGAAGCGAGCATCGGCACGGTGACGGACACCGCTCTGGCGGACCTGGTCCAGCGAGTGCGCGCGTTCCGCCGGGTCCCGTCCCCGCACCTCGACGGCGACGTCGGCGTCGCACCGGACCTGCTGTCCGACATCCTCCGGTTCTGGGTCGACGAGTACGACTGGCGTGCCCACGAACGCCGCATCGACGGGTGGGGCTGGCAGGAGACGGAGCACACCTCCGTCCCGATCCGCGCGGTCGTGCGACGCGCCCCCAGCTCGGACGCTCCGGTGGTGCTGCTCCTGCACGGATGGCCCGACTCGGTCCTGCGGTTCGAGCGGGTGTTCCCACTCCTGGAGGACGTCACCGTCGTCGCCCCGGCACTTCCCGGATTCCCGTTCGCAGCGCCCGTCGGGGCCGGTGGGCTGTCGTCGGTCGAGATGGCCGACGCTGTCGCCGCTGCCATGACGGAGCTCGGGTTCGACGAGTACGTGGTCTCGGCCGGCGACGTCGGGTGCGACGTCGCAGAGGCATTGGCCGCACGGCAAGGCAGCGCGGTGAGGGCGCTCCACCTCACCGACCTGTCGCAGTACCACTTCCTCTTCGACCTGCCCGATGACCTCGACGACGAGGAACGCGCCTACGTCGAGCGCGGACACGCCTGGCAGCAGCGGTCGGGCGGCTACATGCACGAGCAGTCGACCCGGCCCCGGACCCTCGCGGTCGGACTCGGGGACTCCCCGGCAGGACTGGCGGCGTGGCTGCTCGAGAAGCTCGCCGACTGGACGGACGGGGACGGACTCTCCGGTGCGTTCACCCCTGACGAAGCGTTGACCTGGATCTCGGCCTACTGGTTCACGGGAGCGATCGGTACGTCCTTCGCCCCGTACGCACGTGCCGCGGCGAAGGACTGGCCTCGGATCACCATCCCGACCGTGGTCACCGTCTTCCCCGTCGACCTCGTCAACGCGCCCAAGCAGTTCGTCGAGCGGTTCTTCACCGTCGTCGACTGGCTCGAGTTCCCGAACGGCGGCCACTTCGCAGCGTGGGAGGAGCCCGAACGGTACGTGCAGGGGATCCGGCGAGCGCTCCGGGCCTGAGTGCGGGGCAGGGCCAGGAGGAACGGATCACTTCCGCCGCGCCGCCTGCGGTCCCGACGCCGCGGTTCGCGTCGCGCGCCGATGCGTCGGAGCGGGGCGCGCCTCCCGGTCCCGCGTCGGGACGATCACGGTCCTGCGGGACTGCGCACGGCCTCCCGGGAAGACGGGAACGGCCAGTCGTCCGGGAAGGCGAGCGGCACGGCGATGACCTGGACGGGATCGCGGTAGACGATCCGGCCGGGGGAGCTCGTCCGGAGTTCCGTCCACGGCACCCCGTACCGGTCGAGGAGCCCGAGGTACGGTTCGACCAACGTCAGGAGATGGGCCGCGTCTGCGGCGAACCACGCTCGGGCGCCGGGATTGCGGTCTCGGTCGTAGCAGCCGGGCTGGACCGTCGACGGGTCCGGGTAGGCGCCGCTCGCCGCCCGGTTCGCTTCGCGGTGCAGTTCCGCGTCCGCCGGACGGAGCAGACCGCTTCGGTGCAGCCCGTTCGCGAGGGCGAACACGCCGGGGAACCGACCGTGCCGGTTGGGAACAGCGCTCTGGTACCGGACCCACGTGCTCACCGGAGACAGCGTACGGCTCGTGATCGCCACCGCACGCCGCTCAGCGGACGATCGATTCGTAGCTCTGTCCGTGTGGGCCGACGAACGCGACCGGCTCCTCGTCGACTGCGAGCACGGCCGAGCCGCCGGCCGGGCGGGGGAGCCGCTCGGCGACGCGTGGGAGGACACGCTCTCCTTCGTTGCTGATCCAGCTCACGTCCGGACGGGACCGCATCAGTGCCTCGAATCGTCGCCGCCGGTCTTCGTCGACGTACACGAGGACTGCGCTGTGGAACACCACCACGTGCGCGTCCGACGGGGCGTCCGCGATCGCATGCCCGATCGAGTCGACGAGGTCGCCGGACCTGATGTGGACGGTCTCGTCGCTCGCGATCCTGAGGGCAGCATCGAGTCGTTGCCGCCGCTCCTCCTGTCCTGGCCAGACCAGGGTGCGCAGCCACGCGCGATCACCGGGGTCGTCCGGCGACAACGGCTCGAGGTCGATGCCCGTACGCCACCGCACGTCCGGCAGCCCTCGCGGAACGCTCCCGCCGTCGATGCGGCACGGGAGGACGACCGGGCTCGGTCCGGCGACCGGATCGAGCGCGACCGTCTGCTCACCGACCGCGTAGCGGTAGCTGTAGCGATCGGGGTGGAGGCACAAGCCAGCCGAGGCGCCGACCTCGATGAGTGCCAGCGGCCCCTCGAAGCGGCTGAGGACGGGGAGCAGCACCGCGCACCTCCCTGCCTCGTTCGTCTGCGTGGACCGGGCGAGGATCGTCGGCTCGACCTGGTCCCAGTGTTCGAGCAGCCAGGAACGGAACTCGTCGTAGGTGCTCTCGGGTGCCCCGTGGAACCGGGCCGCGGCGAACACCAGGTTCGGCTGCTTCTTCATCCCGGGGAGCGGTGCGATGCGGGCGAGCACTGCGGGGTCCTCCGCCACGCCGAGCCCCCAGGCTTCGTACGTCGTCGACTGCCCGCGAGCCTCGCGCAGTGCGAACCGGCGGTAGAAGTCCGCCACGCGCTCGTTCGTCATGATCGTGACCGTAGTGGTCGCGGTGACGTCCGGCCCTGCGATCATCGGCGCATGAGGAACGAACAACTGATCCCGCGTCGGACCGCTGCATCCCGAGCAGTCACGGAACGGACCCAGGTCGTCATGGACCTGACGTCTCGCCTCAACGTGCTGCGCCACTCCGACGTCGAGACCCGGACGGCGCTGCTCGGTGAGATCCTCGGCCGTCCGGCACCGGACACCCTGACCCTGTACCCGCCGTTCTCCTGCGACCACGGACTGGACCTGCACTTCGGCGAACGCGTCTTCGTGAACCAGAACTGCTCGTTCTACGACATCGGCGGCATCAGCATCGGTGACGACGTCCTCATCGGCCCCGGAGTGACCCTGGCCACGGCCGGGCATCCCGTCGAGCCCGCCGAACGCCGTGCCGGCATCACGGCCGCACCGATCGTCATCGAGGACAACGTCTGGATCGGCGCCGACGTCACCGTCGCCCCCGGCGTGCGGATCGGCGCGTTCTCGGTCGTGGCTGCCGGCGCCGTGATCGCCAAGGACGTCCCGGCGAACTCCGTCGTGAGCAGCCACGGACACGTCCACCGACGTGACCTCACCCCGATGGATGCGCCGGAACAGGTCGACGGGCCCCCATCTCGGTGATCCGTCCCGGCCGCGTCAGACGGCCCGTGCCTCCGCGCTCTGGACGTCCCGTTGCGCGCCGTCGTGACTGCCGACGTAGGCCTGCGCGCGCCGGATGCGACGCACCGTCAGCGGTACGACGACGAGGAGGACGACCGCCAACGCGGGCAGGGTGACGGCGGGGAGCAACCCGAGCTCTCCCCGGACCGCGGAGGAGACGAACTGGAAGGCGATGGCGACGTACAGCAGACCGGTGAAGACCAGCTGGAACTGGAGGACCAGCGGGATGAGACGCGCGTACTGGAGCGCCGCGCGCTCGTCCGCGTCATCGAGCGGGAGCGCCTTGCCGCGCAGGACGACCCTTCCGAACCTGCGCAGCCTCCCGATGTCCCGTCCGCCGGTGTCCCGGAGCGCGTGGCTGAACGGGAGGGACACGATCACCGTCGCGAGCGCCGTCGCCGTGAAGGTCAGCTGACCGGCCAGGAAGACCGCCTGCGTCGGCACGGAGCCGTGCCCGTCGTCGAGCACTGCGAGCAGCGCCACACCGATCGTCGCGACGGCGGCGGAAACGACGAACGTCACGGCGATGGCGCGGACCTTCCGACGGATGACCTGTGCGTCCGGCAGGACGGCGTCCGCTGGCCCGACCACGGGCGGCTCCGTCCGCCGGAACAGGGTGCCCAGCGGTCTCGCGACGGCGAGGAGGACGGCGGCACCCCCGACGAGCAGCACCGGGACCCAGGCAGGTGCCTGCGCTGCCAGTGCGGCCGTGACGACGACGGCCGCAGCGACGACGTCGACGGCGGCGGCGCCGAGGAACCACCATCCGAGGTACCTCCGAGCCTCGGTCGAGGAACGGGGGTCCCAGTACGCGGCGAACGCCCCGACCACGACCGGCACCACGACGAGGAACGGTGAGGCGACCGCAGCCGCCACGAGGATGCCCCGGGGCGCGCCGCCGAAGGTCAGACCGACGAGCAGGCCGGCGCCGAGGCACAACGTCGTCGTGATCAGGATCATCAGCAGGTACAGCAGCACTCGCACGGGGACTCCTTCGGAGATGACGACATCTCGATACTGCCGGACTCCGGCCGAGTCGGTTCGCGCCACCAACGCAGCGGCGCAGGGCGGCTGGTCCTGCTCGCTAGACCTGCTCGTCCACGAGGGCGATGAACCGGCTCCCGATGCCCTCGACCTCGTGTCGCGTGGACCCGGCTGCGGGTTCCGGTGCCTGGGACGACGCGTGGTCGTCGCACACGAGGTGGTCCCAGTCGGGCCACCACTTCTTCGGGCGCGCTTCCTCCGTTCTGCCGCAGACCTCGCACTGGAGGCGCACCCACACCTTCTTGACGCCGGTGCGGTTCGCGCGGGACTGGACGAGCCACGCTGGCGGGTCCTGTTCGATCGCCGTGAGCTCGTCCTCGGTGAGGTGCGCGGGGATCCCGTGGCGCGCCGCCATCTCGAGGGGGATGTCGAGTCGGACGGCAGCGTCGCGTCGTGAGAGCATCCGTCAAGCCTAGGTCGGGGGCGCCGCACGCGCGCACGACCTCAGGAGTCCTGACGCCCGAGCCCCGTCGGTCCACGCTGGAGGACGACCACGGTCACGTCGTCCTCGGCACGCTCCGCCGCACGCAGGCGCACGTTCTCGAGGAACGTCTCGAGACTCCGGGCACGCCGGTAGGTCCGCACGAGGTCGTGCAGCGTGTCGATCGTCCCGTCGCCGAGGTCGAGTACACCGTCGCTCGCGACGATGAGGGCGTCACCCGGCTCGAGGACGAAGGTCGTCGACGTCCGGGGTCGTCCCTCGTGGTGCAGCCCCAGCGGGAGCCCGCGGGAGCGGAGGGTGTGCGGAGCGCCGTCGGCGCGGACGTGCACCGCGAGTCCGTGGCCGGCGTCGACCACGTCGACCACACCGGTCCCCGGGTGGAGGCGGGCGTGGAACAGCGTCGCGAAGGCGTTCGCCCGGACGAGGTCCTCGCTCAGTGCCGGCTCGGCCGCAGCCACCGCCGCGAGCGGATCGAGCGTCCGGTGCTGCCGGAGCCCGGCACGGATGCCGGCGGCGAGCAGGGCGGCAGGCTGCTCCTTGCCCATCACGTCGGCGAGCGTGAACGTCAGCACGCCGTCGTCGACGGACCAGTCGTGCAGGTCGCCGCTCACGTCGCCGTAGGGCACCGCGACGGCGCCGATGTGGACGTCGCCGACGGTGAGGGCGGTCGGGACGAGCGCGGTCGCGACCTCGAGCAGGCGGTCGTGGTGGAGGCCCTGGCCGAGAGCGCGTTCGGCCCACCGCCCGAAGTCGATGAGTGCCGCGGACTCCTGCGGGGAGAAGTCCCGCGGGTGCGTGTCCATCAGGCAGAGCGTGCCGACCGGCTCGCCACCGGCGATGGTCAGCGGCACGCCCGCGTAGAAGCGGATCCCCCGCTTGGTGACACCGGGCAGGTCGACCGTCCGCGCATCGGCGGTGGTGTCCGGGACGATGGTCGGCTCCATCTGCTGCACGGTGAGCTGGCAGAACGACCACCCGATCGGCCCGGAGGTGATCTCCTCGGGCGAGTTCGGCGTGAGGGTGTGCAGCAGGTCCTCGTCGAGGAGGTTCACGTACGCGAGCGGGACGTCGAAGACCTCGCGGGCGATCCGCACGATGCGCTCGAACCGCTCCGCGGGAGCGGCGTCCGCGACGCTCAGCGCTGCGACGAGTGCACTCCTCATGCGGCCCTGATCGTCTGTGGTCATCGGTCCATCCTCGTCCTGATCCACCCAGGGTCGCTGTCGCTCGGTGAGGCGACGTGCGTGGAACCCTCGGTCGGGAGTGACGCTAGTCCGGTCCGCTTCGCTCCATCTGGGTGACACGGAGGCCGTGCACCGTCGTTGTCGACGGTGCACGGCCTCGGGTCGGCAGCTGCCGGGTCAGTAGGTGCCGGAGTACGACGGGGCGTTCGCGGCGGCGGCGACCAGGATGATGATCGACACCACGCCGAGGATCAGCGACAGCGCGCTGATGATGATGCCGGCCAGGGCGAGCCCCCGACCGCGTTCGCCGGTCTTGCGGACCTGGACGAGCGCGATGATCGAGACCACGAGTCCGGCGATGTTGACGACGAACGCCAGGACGAACCCGACGATCGCGAGGACACTGAACCGCTGGTCGGCGGGCTGCTGTGCGTACGGCGCAGCCGGGGCGGGCTGCTGGGGCTGGTGGGAGGGGGGCGTGACGTCGCTCATGGCGTCGCGTCCTTTCTGATCACGGGTGGGGTGCACGAAGGAAGTGCACAGGAACCGTACTGGTTCTCCGGTACATGAGGAAAGCCCCACGCTGCGGAGGTCAGGCGAGCAGCTGGACGACGCCGATGACGAACAGCACGAACGCGACGCCGGCTGCGGTCGAGCGGAGGACGTCGATCCGCTCCCACTTCGTCACGACGCGTCGCCAGTCCGGGGGAGGCGCGGTGGCGTCCCAGTCGTTGACGCCCATGTTGATCGGGACGGTGCCGAGGAACGACGCTCCCAGGAAGACCGCCACGGCCGTCACCCCGGCGATGCGCCACTCGAGGCCGCTCTGGTCCGTGACCAGGACGAGCACGGCGACCGAGGCCAGCACGGCCGGGATCATCAGGATCGGTACGACGACCTTGAGCCGCTTCACGAGCGCGATGCGGGTTCGGACGTGCGCGTCGTCGGGCAGCGACGAGAGCGCCGGTTGGACACCCCAGCGGACGATGAACTCCTCGCCCGCGAGCAACCCGACGAGGACCAGCTGGACGACGAGGAGGACACTCACCGGGTGCTCCCGATCGCCCGGACCAGGGCCCTCGCCGATCGACGTGCGGCGGCGACGATGTCGGAGTCGGCCACGTCGGTGTTCGCGGCCGCCTGCACTGCGGCGTTGATGCTCAGGATCGCCATCCGGACCAGGAGCGCGTCCTCCCCGCTGCGTCGGGGGAGGAGCGCGACGAGCTCGTCGGCGATCCCCTGCAAGGAGTTCCCGATGCGGCCGCCGTCCCGATCGGTGAGCTCCCGGACCACGAGCGGGTTCGCCGTCATGAACCGGATGCCGGCCAGCTTCTCGCTGGTGAACGTGTCGACCCAGCGCAGCACGGCCTCCTCGAGCAGCCGGGGCGTGCGGGGCTGCTCCCGGATCCACGCGAGGAGCTCCGCGGCCTCGGTGCCGCGCTCCTCGAAGAGCGACTGCAGGATCGCTTCCTTGCTCGTGAAGTGGTGGTACAACGACGCCTTGTTGATGCCGACCACCTCGGCGATCTGGCGCAACGACGTCGCCTCGTAGCCCTGCCGGGTGAACAGTTCCAGCGCGGCGGCTCGGGCTCGCGCCCGCGTGTCGGTCCCTCGGTGCGGTGCCGCGACCGGGTGCTGCTGTGCAGTCATGCCGCCAGTCTACCTACCGGCCGGTAGATGCGATGGGTGCTCGACGGCAGAGGGGTCCCGCGCGGTCGGCTAGCGTCGGAGCATGACGACGACGCGTGGGGTGACCGAACCGGACAGCAGGGGACGGACCGGTCTCGACCGCGTCGGGCGTGACCTCACGCGCAACCCGGACGTGGTCGTCCGTGACGTCGAGGTCACCTCGGACGGCTGGCACGTGCTGCGCCGGACCACCTTCGACATCCGCGGTCGGGACGGCTCGTGGACCACGCAGCAACGCGAGACCTACGACCGGGGCAACGGGGCCGCGGTCCTCCCGTACGACCCGCATCGCGGCACCGTGCTGCTCACACGACAGTTCCGGTGGCCGGCGTACGTGAACGACCACCCCGACGGCATGCTCGTCGAGGTCGCCGCCGGACTCCTCGACGCCGACGACCCCGAGACCGCCGTCCGCCGGGAGGCGTCCGAGGAACTCGGCGTCCGGCTCGGCCAGCTGATCCACGTCGTCGACGCGTACATGAGCCCCGGTTCGGTGACCGAGCGGGTCCACTGCTACGCGGCGCCGTACGGCCCGGAGGACCTGGTGGACGTCGGCGGTGGAGTCGCCGACGAAGGCGAGGAGATCGAGGTCCTCGAGGTGCCCGCCGACGAGGCCCTGGCGATGATCGAGGACGGTCGGATCGTCGACGGCAAGACGATCCTGTTGCTGCAGTGGGCGGCACTGCACGGCGTGCTGGCGCCTGCGGTGCAGTCCGGGCGATGACGCGCGGGAGACGCTCCGACGAGACCTGATCCGCCCGGCGGCGAGCCAGGTGGAGGAGCAGTCGGGGCCGGCGTGCTCCTGGTCAACGTCGGCGCGGCTCGGGGTGGTAGTAGACGGTCATCGTGAGGTCGTCTTCCCCGTCGGTCACACTGCTCACGAACGTGATGTCCTGCACCGAGACGTCTCCCAGGTCGTCGATCGTCTGCGCGACCCGTCGCAACAGTGCGGCCACGTTCCCTTGCCCTCGACCCACCGGGTTGCTCTGGGAGAAGTGGTTGATGGTCCAGTCCTCGGTTCCCATGCCCTGACCCTAAGCGCGGTCGCGCGCCCGGGAAGCGCCGGGGTCAGGCCATGGTGATGCCCTTGACGATGCTCGCGACGGCACCCGCCCCGGCGGTGACGAGCATGATCGTCCGGGCGGTCCGCTGGGAGGTGTGCCGCGCGAGCCAGGGCCCCGCGGCGACGCCGACGAAGATGGCGGCAGCGGCACCCACCCACTGGGCGGCGGTGAACGTCGGCAGTTCGAGGGACCCGACGGTCGCCAGACCCGCGATCGTGGCGACGCACATGACGGTGAACACGAACTGCGAACTGGCCGCGAAGGCAGCGGAGCGCCAGCGCGTGAGCACGGCGAACACCGACAACGGCACCCCGCCCACCCCGGCGACCACGTTGATCGCCCCTGCCGTGATCCCGGTGGTCGTGGTCGCCAGGAGGGAGTGCACGCGATCGCTCTCACCGTCGGAACGCCGGAACCGGTCGAGCACGACGACGACGCCGAGGAGCACCAACGTCACGCTGCCGATGGTCACCTGCAACGGTCCCCCGGGGAGCATCGCGTGGACGGCGACCCTGGCACGACACCGATCACCCCACCCACGGCGAGCGGGACGGCGGCGCGCCATTCGACAGCGCGCCACTGTTGCACGAGCAACAGCACGGACGCGCTGCCACCACAGATGACGACGGCGACGACGCCAGGTCCCGGCCCGAGCGCGAGGACGAGCAACGGGGTGGCGAACAACCCGAAGCCGATCCCGGCGAGCCGCTGCAGGACGGTCCCGACGAGCAGACAGGCGAGGATCAACACGTACGTCACACGACGACCCTCCCAGCTGAGCGTGCCCGGACGCTCAGCCAGTCGCTCCGACGGAGTGCGGCGGACGTGGGGCTGGCCGACGAGCCCGGCGTGTGCCACGCTCGGGATCACCTGTCCGCGTCGTGGGAGGGAGCACGCGTGGACCGCGTCGTCGCGTGGAGCACCGTCGCCGTCGTCACGACCGTCACGGCGCTGTTCCTCACCCTGGTGCAGTCGACCAGCTGTGTCGATGCTGCCACGGGCGAAAGCGTCAGCTCCTGCTCGACCGAACCGGTGATCGGGGTCGCGGGCGCCTGGATCGTCTGCTCGGTCGCCGCCGTGGTGGTCGCCGTGTCGATCTGGCGGATCGGGCGAGCCCGACGGTCAGCGGGCCGGGGCACGGACTGACACCGACGGCTTCAGAGCCGATGGGGCGCACCAGCTGAGTGCGTCGTCCTCACTCCGGAGCCGGACGGGATCCGACCGGGAGCAGTGGCGCCCCGCCGAGCACCTCGCCGGTGTCTGCGTCGAGCAGGACGATCGACCGGACCGCGTCGGGCACGTTCGAGGGCGACGGGACGTCGATGGACAGCGACCGTCGGCCGGACGGGATGGCCCCGACCTCGTACGGCCGGCCCTCCTGCGACCAGTACCCCCGGCGCTCGCCGACGACGGTTCCCTCGGACAGCACCACGCGTGCCGATCGCACCTCGCTGTCGTACGCGGCGAGCACGAGGTCCTCGAAGTGGACGACGAGCCGGTCACCATCCCGATCGATGCGGACACGGCCCTCGGCGTACCGGTCGATCCAGATGAGCCTGCCCGCGACCGGCGGCACCCGGCGCCACCAGTCGTCGAGCGGTGAGCCCGGAGCGGAGGCTGCCGGCGTCGCGTCCGGCGCACCGGTTGCCGGCGGCGGCGACGCCCCGTCCGACGGTCCTCCGACCGTACCGGTGCCCGTGCCCGTGTTCGCGGCACTGCTGGTCGGCACCGGCCGCGCGAGGTCCGCCTCGCGGTCCGCCCGGATCGAGGTCCAGGCGAGCCCGATCACACCGACGACGACCACAGCGGCGACCAGGGACACCGAGCGCCGCACCCTCGCCGTCACCCGCACCGGTCCACGGCCTCAGCAGCGACACGTTGCCCCTCACGCACGCACCCAGTGTCGACGGGGACGCCGACACCGTCAACGGCGCGGGGCTCTCCCCTCCGCCCGGAACCGCCCCGCCTCCACGTCCCGCCAGCGCCGCCGACTGCGGAACCAGGCCGCCGGCCCCGCCGGGAACCCCCGCAGCTCGTGGTAGGCCAGGGTCCGGGGGATGCGGGTCGTGGACGCCTCGTTCGTCACCGCCGTCGCGGCGTCCCGGCGCCCGGAGAGTCGGGAGAGCATCTGCTTCGACTTCACCTTCGCCGCGAGGGGCATGAGGCGCGCGAGCACGGCCAGGTGTCGGCGGTCCTTCGCGGCGAGCGCGCACATGAGCGCGGTGAACCCGACGCCGTTGCCGTGCAGCTGCGCGTGCAGGTCCTCGATCGTCTGGCGGTGCCGGTGGTGCACGACGGCACGGGGTTCGAAGCCGATGCGCCCGCCGCGCCACAGGGTCTCGATGAACATCGCCAGGTCTTCGCCGCCACGGGCGGGGGACCCGGCGCCGAGCGTGGTGTCGAAGCCGCCGACGTCCTCGATGAGGGCGCGGCGGTACGCCATGTTGGCCCCGGCGCCGTACGCGCCGATGCCGTACACGGCGAAGTGCTTGCGCACGGACCCGTCGGGCGCGACGGCGCGGACGCGGGCGTGCCGCATCGTGCCCGGCACGTCGTCGGGGACGATCGTGACGGGGGAGAACGTCCGCTCGGCACTGAAGCCCCCGTAGTACGCCTCGTACCAGATCTGCGCGGGGGTGGTCAGTTCGCTCGGCAGGATGACACCGGTGACGGCGTCGAGCCCCGGCTCGGTGACGAAGCGGGAGCCGATGGCGCGGAGCCACTGCGGGTCGACGCGGACGTCGTCGTCGGTGAAGGCGACGACGTCACCGCGTGCGGCTGCGACGCCGGCGTTCCGACCGGCGGAGAGCCCGGGTCGGCGTTCGGTGACCAGCCGCACGGCGCGCCCCTCGAGGAGTGCGGGCAGTGCGTCGACGTCGGGCAGGGTGACGCGGTTGTCGACGAGGATGACCTCGTGCCGCGGGTAGTCGAGGTGCTCGAGGACGTCGAGCAGCCTGTCGAGGTCCTCGACGCGGTCGACGACGGTCGACACGACGACGGAGACGGACGGGAGCGCGTCGTCCGGCACGGGCTGCACGTCGGCGAGGACGGTCTCCTGCATGGCCTCGAGCGCGCGTGTGGCGTCGGCGGGGTCGTCGGTGAGCAGCACGTCGAGCGTGCCGGTGGGGTGCCCCTTCCGGTAGCCGATCACCATGGCGGACGAGCCGGTCTGGTCCGCGACGAGGCGGGGGAGCGGCGCGTCGAGGTCGACTCCGATCACCCGTCGGGGTGCGGGCACGGTGGTGGCGGTGGGGAGGGTGGCCATGCTGTGGACGCTACGTGCGGGCGCGAGGGCGGACAACGGCGTGGGAGTGCGGTGGCGGTGATCGTGCGGAACACCGCACGGGGCGCAGGTCACGAGGAGGTCACGGAATCTTTGCAACCGGTTGCGAAACGCTGTGAGCGGGCGTAGCTTCCTCCACCAGCAGGCAGCGTCGCCTGCTCCAGGCAGCGTCGTCGTCACCCGATCGACGTCTCCTGGTGATCTCGATGAGGAGACAACGCTGTGAAGACAACACGCGCCAAGGTGCGGTTCGCATCGGTTGCGGGGGTCGCGGTCATCGGCCTCGTGCTCACCGGCTGCTCGAGCGGGAGCTCGGCATCGAACGACAGCAAGAGCGGCCAGGACAGCCGTGGGCCGATCACGTACGTGCAGGGCAAGGACAACTCGAACGTCGTCCGCCCGCTGATCGCGAAGTGGAACAAGGCACACCCGGACGAGAAGGTCACCTTCAAGGAGCAGTCCGACCAGGCCGACCAGCAGCACGACGACCTCGTGCAGCACTTCCAGGCGAAGGACGCGAACTACGACGTGGTGGACGTCGACGTCGTCTGGACGGCGGAGTTCGCCGCCAAGAACTGGCTCGTGCCGCTCACCGGCAAGATGAAGATCGACACGTCGAAGCTCCTGCCGGCCACGGTGAAGACCGCGACGTACAACAACACGCTCTACGCGGCACCGCAGACCTCCGACGGTGCCCTCCTGTACTACCGCAAGGACCTCGTCAAGACGCCGCCGACCACGTGGGCGGACATGATGAAGGACTGCAGCATCGCCAAGCAGGCGGGCATCGGCTGCTACGCCGGCCAGTTCGCCAAGTACGAGGGCCTGACGGTGAACGCGTCCGAGGCCATCAACGGCTCGGGCGGCTCGGTCCTCAGCAAGAGCGGCACGCCGGACGTCGACACGGCGGACGCGAAGGCCGGGCTGCAGAACCTCGTGGACGCCTTCAAGGACGGGAACATCCCGGCCGAGGCGATCACGTACCAGGAGGAGCAGGGCCGCACCGCGTTCGAGAACGGCAAGCTGCTGTTCCTGCGCAACTGGCCGTACGTGTACAACCTCGCCAAGACGGACGGGTCGAGCAAGGTGAAGGACACCTTCGGCATCGCCCCGATCCCCGGCAAGGACGGCACGGGTGCCTCGACGCTCGGCGGTCACAACGCGGCGATCAGCGTGTACTCGAAGCACAAGGCGACGGCGCACGACTTCCTCGAGTTCCTCGAGTCGAACGAGACGCAGAAGTTCTTCGCGACCCAGGGTTCGCTCGCCCCGGTCGTCGGTGACCTCTACACGGACTCCGAGCTCACCTCGAAGCTGCCGTACCTGCCGACGCTGCTCGAGTCGATCAAGTCGGCCGAGCCGCGCCCCGTGACGCCGTTCTACCCCGCGGTGACGAAGGCGATCCAGGACAACACCTACGCGGCCCTCAAGGGATCCAAGAGCGTCGACGAGGCGATGAAGGACATGCAGGCGGCCCTCAAGACGGCCACCAGCAGCGGCAGCTGACGCAGCCCGTCACGCTCCGGACGGGAGGCGCGGTGCCAGACCGCACCGCGCCTCCCGTCAATCCCATCCTGCGTCCCGACACCCGGCAAGGAGGCCGTCCCGTGTCAGCAGCAACCGAGATCCCCGCCGCCATCCCCGACCCCCAGGGGATGGAACCCCAGCGCCGACGGCGCAAGGGCGGACTGAACGCCGAGCACGGCCGGTGGGCCGTGTACCTCATCGGCCCGACGATCGTGCTCCTCGCCATCGTCATCGGCTACCCGGTGATCAGCGCGGTCATCCAGTCGTTCCAGCTCGACGCCGGACTCGACAAGGCCACCGGCATGTTCGTGCAGGGCGGCTTCGCCGGCGTCACCAACTACGTGCACTGGCTCGCCCAGCAGTGCGGCAACACCACCTGCCCGCCCGGCAGCATCGGCAGCCAGTTCTGGGTGTCGATGGGCAACACCTTCTTCTTCACCGTCGTCACCGTCGCGCTCGAGACCGTGGTCGGCGTGTGGATGGCGATCATCATGAACCGCGAGTTCAAGGGCCGCGCGCTCGTCCGTGCCGCGATCCTCGTGCCGTGGGCCATCCCGACCGCCGTCACCGCGAAGCTCTGGTACTTCATCTTCGACGCGAACGGCGTGCTCAACCACGTGCTCGGGCACCAGATCCTCTGGACCAGCGGCGAGTGGGCGTCCCGCTGGGCGATCATCATCGCGGACACGTGGAAGACCACCCCGTTCATGGCGCTCCTCATCCTCGCGGGCCTGCAGCTCATCCCCGAGGAGGTCTACGAGGCCGGGAAGATGGACGGCGCCTCCACCGCCCAGCGCTTCTGGAACATCACGCTGCCGCTGATCCGGCCGGCGCTCATGGTCGCGGTGCTGTTCCGCGTCCTCGACGCCCTGCGCATGTACGATCTGCCGGCGATCCTCACCGGCGGTGGCGGCGGCTCCGGCAACGCGACCACCACGCTCTCGATCCTCGTGGTCGACCAGATCCGTCAGGGGTTCAACTCCGCGTCGGCTCTGTCCACCATCACGTTCCTGGTGATCTTCATCGTCGCGTTCGTCTTCGTCCGGTTCCTCGGCGCGAACGTCGTCCAGACGCAGGCAGCCCAGCAGAAGGGTGAACTCAAGTGACCCTCGCAGCCGACCGCCCCCGGTCCGTCCCCGTCGCCGCCGACCGTGCCGGCGACCGCGCCGACGTCCGGGTCAAGCGGCACACCGGTCCGAAGATCCGCACCGCCGTGCAGGCCGTCGTCATCGCCGTCTGGTGCCTGCTGCCGTTCTACTGGATGGTGGTGACGAGCTTCCGCGACGTCGGGTTCACGTTCGACGCGACACCGTGGCCGACGCACGTCACGCTCGACAACTACGCGACGGCGTTCTCCACCGCGCTCGGGAACCACCTCGGACGCGCACTGCTCAACAGCCTGTTCATCGGTGCGACCGTGACGGTCATCGCCCTGCTCGTCGGCACGAGTGCCGCGTACGCGCTGGCCCGCCTGGAGTTCAAGGGCAAGTCGCTCATCGCCGGCGCGATCCTCGCCGCGTCGATGTTCCCCGGCGTGGCCCTCATCTCCCCGCTGTTCCAGCTCTTCACGGACATCGGGTGGATGGGGTCCTACCAGGCGCTCATCCTGCCGAGCATCTCGTTCGTGCTGCCCCTCACGGTGTACACGCTCGCGTCGTTCTTCCGCGAAATGCCCTGGGACCTCGAGGAGGCTGCGCGCATCGACGGGTGCACCCGGGTGCAGGCCTTCCGGCGGATCATCATGCCGCTCGCCGCACCCGCGGTGTTCACCACGGCGATCCTGGCGTTCATCTCCTCCTGGAACGAGTACCTCATCTCGTCCCAGCTGTCCTCGGACGCCACGCAGCCGGTCACGGTCGCCATCGCCGGCTTCCAGGGCAGCGTGCCGCACCAGGAGCCGTACACCGCGGTGATGGCCGCGGGCACGATCGTCACGATCCCGCTCGTCATCCTCGTGCTCATCTTCCAGCGGCGGATCGTGGCCGGCCTCACCGCCGGCGGTGTGAAGGGCTGACGGCCATGGCACAGCGCGGACCCACCCGGCCCACCGCCCGCATCGAGGAGGCGCTCGGCTTCGTCGGGATGTTCGGGGTCCTGTTCCTCGGGGTCACCGTGTTCTGCGAGGTGACCGGCCGCCCGGCGCTCGGATGGGCGCTCGTCCTGCTCGTGTGCGTGCTCGGTGTCGTGGTGCTCGACCGGTGGCGGGTGTCGGTGCTCCGGCGCACCGCCCCGGCCGACGGCATCGGCGCGCTCCGGGATCCGGTCGGCACCCCGAGCCGGACCGCCGAGCGATCCGGTCGTGTCGCCGTCGACGGTCGCGAGCACCGGCACGCCGGCTGGGACGAGCTCGCACCCGCGGGCCGTCGTCCGGCCCGGAGCGGTGTGCGCGGGCGGGCCACCGCGCCGGTCGACCACGTGGCGTGGAGCGCCGACGCCGCACCGCTCGGGCACGCGCCGGCGGCACCACGGCCGGCCGGCCGGGCCCCGACCGGGCCCGTCGGCGACGCGACGCGCCCGACGGACGGGTGACGGGCCTCCAGGCCGTGTCCCCGGGCATCCAGGAGATCGCGACCGTCACCGGCCTGTCGAAGTCGACGGTGTCCCGAGCGCTCCGCGGGATGTCGACCGTCGCCGACGCCACGATCGACCAGGTGCGGCGGGTCGCCGACGAACTCGGGTACGTGCCGAGTTCGGCGGCGGCCGGCCTCGCCACCGGGCGACAGCGTGCGGTCGGCGTCGTCGTCCCGGTGATCGACCGGTGGTTCTACGTGAAGGCACTGGGCGGCGTCGACGCCGAGCTGCGGCGGGCCGGGTACGACCTCGTGCTCTACAACCTCGGCGGCCCGGGAGGCGACCGCGACCGCGCCTTCCGCCGGTCGATGCTCCGGCACCGGGTGGACGCGCTCGTGCTGCTCTCCCTCGTCCTCGACGAGACCGAACGTGCCGAGCTCGAACTCGCCCGGCACCCGATGATCGTGATCGGCGGTCCGGCGGCCGGCATCCGGAACGTCGGCGTCGACGACGTCGTCGTGGCCGGACTCGCGGTGGAGCACCTCTGCGGACTCGGACACCGAGACGTCGCCTACGTCGGCGGGCAGGACGAGGCGGGGATGAACGTCGCCGTCCCGTGGCTCCGACGGGACGGGTTCGTCGACGCGATGGCGGCCCGGGGCCTGACCGTCCGGGACGACTGGGTGCTCGACGGACGGTTCTCGTTCGCCGGGGGCGTCGCCGCCGGCGCGACCCTGTTCGGCGGGCCCGCGGAGGACCGGCCGACCGCGGTGTTCTGCGCCTCGGACGAGATGGCGCTCGGCGTGGTGCTCGCCGCGCGGCGAGCGGGGCTCTGCGTGCCGCGTGACGTCTCCGTGATGGGGATCGACGGGCACGAGTACGGGGCGGTCGTCGGGCTGACCACCGTGGCGCAGGACCCCGAGGCGCAGGGCCGGACGGCCGCGCGGGCGGTGCTCGCCGAGGTCGACGGGGCCGCGGCCGAGCCGTTGCCGGCGGCGCCGGCGCACCTCGTCGTGCGGGCGACGACGGGGCCGCCGCGGGTCTGACGCGGCGCAGCCGCGGCGGGCGGACGGGGCCGCGGCGCGCGGGCGTGACGCACCGCGGCCACGTGCGATCGAACCACGAATCTGACGTCGAACCACTCACAGCGCCCGGTTCGACGTCGTTCCCGTGGTTCGACGCGCGTCACGTCCGGGACGACCGCACGCCCCCGCACCGTGACCGTGCGGCGGCCGTCGTGCACCGGCGCGTATCGTCGGCCGCATGGAGGTCACGAAGCTCGAACACGCCTGCCAGATCGTCACCGAGGGCACCGCCCGCCTCGTCATCGACCCCGGAGACTTCACCCGACCGGTCGACGTCGACGGCGTCGTCGCGGTGATCGTCACCCACGAACACCCGGACCACGTCACGCCCGAGCAGATCGACCGCATCCTCGGCCGGAACCCCGACGCCGTCGTCATCGGCCCGGCGGGTGTCGCCCGCGCCCTGACCGGCACCACCGTCGACGTCGTCACCGCGGGGGACCACCGCGAGGTGGGGCCGTTCGAGCTCGACTTCCACGGCACCCGCCACAACCTGATCCACTCGAGCGTCCCCGTCGTCGACAACACCGGTGTGCTCGTCAACGGCAGGCTCTTCCACCCCGGCGACTCCTACACGGTGCCGGACGTCCCCGTCGAGGTCCTCGCCGCTCCCATCGGAGCGCCCTGGCTCAAGGTCGCCGAGATGATGGACTACGTGCTCGCGGTCGCGCCCCGGCGTGCCTACCCCGTGCACGAGGCGACCCTCTCCGACATCGGGTACGGCATGCACACCGGCCGCCTCCGTGAAGCCGTCGAGCCGTCCGGTTCGCTCGTGGTCCTCGCGCCCGGCGAGTCCCTCACGATCTGAGGTCGGGGCCGGGAGGCGCGGCTCGCCCCGACCGTGCCACCGGACCCCGGCAGGCGGTACGTCAGCTGCCCGCCAGGTCCGGACGTCGGGTGCCCGGCCCCGACCGGGGCGAGGAGCGCCGGCGGAGACGGTCCGCGACGATCCGGTCCAGCGCGAGCGCGTCCCACGGGGCGTGCCGCTCGGCGTCGTTGTCGAAGTAGACGTAGGTGTCGCGCCCGGCCTCGAGGTGTCCGACGACCGTCGAGGCCCACCTCCCCAGCGCCTGGGCGGAGTAGCCGTCGTGGTAGGTCCTCGGGGCGCCGTGCAACCGGAGGTATGCGATCGCGGCTCCGGTGTCCTCCCGCAACCGCGGGAAGTCACCCGCGTGCGAGTCGACGAGCGCGACGCGGTGCCGACGCAGCACGTCCAGGTGCTCGGTCCCGAGGCCGGGCGCGCGCAACTCGATCGCGTGGACCAGCGGTGTCGCGCCGTCCGTCGGTGGGTGCTGCGCGCCTCCCGGGTCCGGCCGACCGTCCGCCGCTGGTGACGGCACCTTGTCGTCGTGGTGGGCCGCGAGTTCCGCGGCCGCGCCGTGGGAGCGGGGGAGCAGCGTCAGGAAGGCGTCGAGGACCTCCGGCGTGGGCAGCTGCCGTTCGGGGAGCTGCCAGAGCACGGGCCCCAGCGTCTCCCCGAGTTCGAGCGGACCCGAGGCGAAGAAGTTCGCCAGCGCCGTCTCGACGTTCCGGAGGCGGAGCATGTGCGTGATGTAGCGGCCGCCCTTGACCGCGAACCGGAACGAGCCCCCGCCGGACGCCTCGCGCCAGGCCCGGTACCGCTCCGGTCGCTGCAACGAGTAGAAGGAACCGTTCAGCTCGACGGTGGGGAACCGTCCCGCGACGTACTCCAGCCACCGCCGCTTCGCCAGCCGCTCCGGGTAGAAGTCACCGCGCCAGGCGTCGTACTGCCAGCCCGACAGGCCGATGCGGAGTGCCGCCGAACCGCTGCCCGCGATGCGCTGGACGTGTGCGGAGCCGTCCCGGTCAGCGGTCATCGCTCCACCGTATGCCCGCGGCGGCATGGCGGCGCACCCGGGCGACACGCCTCGTTTTGGCAGGTTGCGAGGCCTGTGCAATACTTATCGGGTTGTCGGAACGGCCCCATCGTATAGCGGCCTAGTACGTCGCCCTCTCACGGCGGTAACGCGGGTTCGAATCCCGCTGGGGTCACAGCGTCCATGAAACCCCCGACGAGCTCCGGCTCGCCGGGGGTTTCGTCGTCACCGGGCCTGGCGATGCACGGCGTCGAGGACCGCCCGGAGCGTCTCGTCGGCATCGAGCTCCGACGTGTCGATCCAGTGGCCGCGCTCGCCGAAGCCGTGCCGCATCGACGCGTCCAGCTCGTCGTACCCGTCGAACGCGAACCGGTCGCTCGCGGACCGGGCGCGGTCACGCTCGCGGCAGCACGCTGCGCCGGGTGCGAGCACCACGAGTTCCGTCCTGCCCTGCGGGAACTCGCCGAGGAGCCGATCGAGGTGCGCGCCGTCGGGCACGACGCAGTCCACGACGCTCTCGAAGCCGGCCTCCGCGAAGTTGCGGACGAGCGACCCGACGTTGCGGAAGCAGAGACGCAGTTGCCGGTCTGCTTCTTCGGCTGGTTCACCGAGCGCCCAGACGCCGCCGGACAGGATCATCCCGGCGACGTCGTCCGCTGCGATCCGCGCGGCACGAGGAAGGGCTGCGGCGAGCATCCGGCTGATCGTCGACTTCCCGGCGCCGGGCATCCCCGTGACGAGGAACGTCGTGGGTTCGGGATCGGCTGTTCCGGGCACCGGACCAGTGTGCACCGCCGCGGTCCGGGCGTGCGCCGCGCAGGGGCTGGTTCCGGAAACGTCGTCGGGCCGGTACGCTCGGGGCCATGCAGTGCCGCTGAACCTTCTTCGATCCCCATCCGCGCCCCGTCCCGGCGCCGTCGAAAGGTTCACCATGTCCGCATCTCTGCCCCTGCACGGCAAGACCGCCCTCGTCACCGGCGTCTCGCGACGTCGTGGCATCGGGTTCGCCGTCGCCTCGAAGCTCGCATCGCTCGGTGCGCACGTCGTCATCCACCACCATCGTCCACACGACCTCGACCTGCCGTGGGGCGGTGACGACCTCGACGCGGTGCGGGACGGCATCCGGGCGACCCTGACCGCAGGTGCGCGGTTCGCCGACGTCCCCGGCGACCTCTCCGACCCGTCCGCGATCCCCGAGGTGATCCGGGCGGCCACGGCGCTCACCGGGCAGCTCGACATCCTGGTGTGCAACCAGGCCAAGAGCGGTGACGACGGGAGCATCCTCGACATGACGCCCGAGCGCCTCTCCGCCTTCTGGGAGGTGAACACCCGCGCGACCCTGCTGCTCACCGCGGAGTTCGCCCGGCTCCGAGCGCCCCGCAGCGACGAGCCGCGGCGACCGGGGGACCGCATCGTCGGGAACGGTCCCTACGCCCAGGCGCAGGGACACGTGTTCTGGATGACGTCGGGCCAGATCCACGGAGCGATGGTCGGCGAGGTCGCCTACGCCGCCAGCAAGGCCGCCCTCGCCGGGGTCACGGCCACCGTTGCCGCCGAACTCCTCGAGCTCGGACTCGTGCTCAACACGGTCAACCCCGGGCCGGTCAACACCGGGTACATGGATCCCGAGACGACCGACCGGTCGCTGGAGGGGCTCGACGAGTACCTGGCGAGCACCCCGTTCGGACGTGTCGGAGCCCCGACGGACCCGGCGGAGCTCATCGGCTGGCTCGCCACCGACGCCGGCGGCTGGGTCGTCGGCCAGGTGCTCACGTCCGACGGTGGGTTCTCCCTGCGCTGACGGCGGCTCTGGCATGGTGGTGGCGTGACCAGCGTCGTGCAGCTCATCCGTTCGACATCCCTCAGCACCGTCGCCGAGTACGCGTACGCGGCGACGGCGCCGGCGAGCGCACGGCTCGTGTTCCTGGCGGGTGCGTGTCCGCTCGACGAACACGGGGCGACGGTCGCGGTCGGCGACGTCCGCGGTCAGGCATCCCGATGCGTGGAGAACCTGCGCGTGGCCCTGTCCGAGGCCGGCGCCGGGATCGACGACCTCGTCCAGACGCGGGTGCTGGTCGCGTCGAACCGGCAGTCCGACCTCGTCGCGGCGTGGGAGGTCGTCCGGGCCGCGATGGGTGACCACGACGCCCCGAGCACGTTGCTCGGCGTGACCGTCCTCGGCTACGACGACCAGCTCGTCGAGGTCGAGGGCATCGCGGCCGTGGCGGACTGACGCGGTACGCTGACGATGTCGTCAGACCCGGCAGTGGGGCCTGCCGGACCCAACCGCGGACACCCGCCGACGGTCCCTATCCCGAGAACACCGCACGCGCGGACGACCTCCGGCGTGCTCGGCGATAGGAGCACCGTGCACGACGAACCCCGACGGCACCCCACCGACTCCGGGAGCATCCCGATCGATCCGGACGTCGAGGTGGTCGAGACCGACGCCCGTCCCGTCCGTCCACCGCATCTGCAGTGGGCGTCCCTCGCGCTCGTCGCACTCGGCGGCGCGATCGGCACCGCTGCCCGTGCGGCGCTCTCCGAGGCCCTCCCGGCGCGGGACGGGATCAGCTGGACGGTCCTCGTGATCAACGTCGTGGGGGCGTTCCTCCTCGGCCTCCTGCTCGAGGCGCTGGCGCACCGCGGCCCGGACATCGGGCGGCGCCGACGGCTCCGCCTGTTCGTCGGCACCGGCGTGCTCGGCGGTTTCACCACCTACAGCACGCTCGCGGACGACACCGCGCGCCTGCTCGCCGACGGACGGTGGGGCGCCGGCAGCGCCTCCGCCCTGCTCACCGTGCTGCTCGGCCTCGTCGCCGTCGTCGCCGGGCTCTGGGTCGCGGCTCTCGTCCGGCCCCGTCGCACGGACGGAGCCGGGCGGTGAGCGCCCTCGAACTCCTGCTCGTCGCCGTCGGCGGGGGAGTCGGGGCCGCGCTCCGCTTCCTGATCGACGGCGTCGTCAAGGCGCGGGTCACCGGGTTCCCGGTCGGCACGCTCGTCATCAACGTCACCGGATCACTCGTGCTCGGCATCCTGACGGGGCTCGGGCAGGCGGGGACCATCCCACTCCCGGCCGTCACGGTGCTGGGCACGGGCATGATGGGTGGGTACACGACGTTCTCGACGGCGAGCGTCGAGACCGTACAGCTCCTCCGATCCGGCAACCTCCGGCTCGCCGTCCTGAACGGCCTCGGGATGCTCGTCGTCTCGGTCGGCGCAGCCGCGCTCGGCCTCTGGCTCGGAAGGAACACATGACCTCGGAACGCCCCGGCGAACTCGTCCTCGTCCGTCACGGAGAGACGGAGTGGTCCAAGAGCGGGCAGCACACCGGCCGCACCGACATCCCGCTCACGGAGAACGGCATCGAGCAGGCGAAGCGCGCCGGACGGTACCTCGCGGACCGCGAGTTCGCACTGGCGCTGTCCAGCCCGTTGCAGCGCGCGCGGGACACGGCCGCGCTCATCGGTGTTGATGCGGACGTCGACGAGGACCTCTACGAGTGGGACTACGGCGCGTACGAGGGCCTCACCACCCCGCAGATCAAGGTGCTGCGCCACGGCCCGTGGGACCTCTGGACCGACGGCGTCCCGGCGGGCGACACGCCCGGTGAGAACGCCGCCGAGGTCCGCGTGCGCGTCGAACGCATCCTGGACCGTGCCCGCCCCGTCCTCGCCGAGGGGGAGGACGCCATCGTCGTCGCCCACGGCCACGTCCTGCGCGCGCTCGGTGCGGCGTGGATCCGGCTCGCACCGCAGGACGGTGCCGTGCTGAAGCTCGGCACGGCTTCCGTGAGCGTGCTCGGGTACGAGCACGGCCGCCCCGTGATCGACGCCTGGAACATCCAGCCGCGCGACTGACGGACCCCGTTCCGGGCCGGACGGGAGGCGCGGTGCGGGCTGGCACCGCGCCTCCCGTCCGTCAGACGGTCCGGATGCTGCTCGTCGCGCCGAGTGCGCGTCCGCGCCGCCGCTCGATGCCGCGCCCGACGACGAGCAGCGCGACGCTCACCAGCGCGCCGAGGGTCGTCTGCGCGATGCGGTCGAGCGCGAGGAGCTCCGGCGCCTCGGGGAGGCTCAGCCACGAGACCGCGAGCGCGAGCGGCGTGAGGAAGAGCAGCGTAACGGCGTAGTGCTTGGCGACGAAGATCTCCGCGAAGAACTGTCCGATCACGGCGATGACGACGATCCACCACGCGGACGGTTCGAGCAGCAGGATGCCGACGGCGATGACGGTGCCGCCGATCGTGCCGATGAAGCGCTGGAAGGCCCGGAGCACGGTGTGCCGTTGCCGGAGCGCCGGCAGCGTCGACACCACGGCGATGACGGCCCAGTACGGGTGCCCGAGCCAGGGGATCACCTCGGCGACGGCCCCGGCGACGAGGGCCCCGACGACGTTGAGGCCGACGGTCTCCCAGAGCGCCGGTGCCCGGAGGACCTCGAGCGTACGGTGCTTCCGGTCGGCGAGGGGACGGAACCGGTGGGGTGCCCGCGGGTGGAACACGCGCCGCAGCGCCCACCCGGACATGGCCACGACCCACGCCCACGCGACGGAGCAGACGATGATCGTCGCGACGAGTGGCACGTCGGCGGGCTTCACGGGCACGAGCGCGGAGACGACGAAGGCGAACGTCGGGAAGATCGGCTGCGCGGGGATGGTGCGGAGGGTGCTCAGCGTGCAGACGGCGACGACGAGGACCAGCACGAGCCCGACTGCCTGGAGCCAGAGCGGTGAGCCGACGAGCGCGACCCCGACGCCTGCGAACATGCACAGCGCCTGCATCGCACCGGCGACGCCGGTGGTGACGGCCCGCTGCCGGTAGGGCTCGGTGGCTCCGAAGATCGCCGTGAAGCCGGCGAACATCGCGAAGGCGGCGTACCCGGGCATCCCGAGCGCGATGAGGGTTGCGAGTGGCGCACCGCCGGCGATCGCGGCGCGTGCTGCGCCCTCGAGGTTCACGGTCCGGGTCGAGTGCGCAGCTGTCGTCATGTCGGGACCATCTTCCCACCGCGACGGGTGTCGTGCGGTCGAGCCGCGCCTCCCGGCTGCCCCGCCAGCGGTGCGTGGCTTTGGTATACCAACCTGCTAGACTCGCCCGATCACGCCGCGTCAGCGGCGCCGGACGACGAGAACGAGGAGGTCGAGGTCATGGGAAGGACGCTCGCCGAGAAGGTGTGGGACGACCACGTCGTGGTCAAGGGCGAGGACGGGAACCCGGACCTCCTCTACATCGACCTCCACCTCGTGCACGAGGTCACGAGCCCGCAGGCGTTCGACGGACTGCGCCAGGCCGGCCGCCCGGTGCGTCGACTCGACCTCACCATCGCGACCGAGGACCACAACACACCGACCCTCGCGATCGACCGACCCATCGCCGACCCGACGAGCCGCACGCAGATCGAGACGCTCCGACGCAACTGCGAGGAGTTCGGCGTCCGACTGCACTCCCTGGGCGACAAGGAGCAGGGCATCGTCCACGTGGTCGGCCCGCAGCTCGGTCTGACCATGCCGGGCATCACGGTGGTCTGCGGCGACTCGCACACCTCCACGCACGGCGCGTTCGGCGCGATGGCGTTCGGCATCGGCACGAGCGAGGTGGAGCACGTCCTCGCCACCCAGACCCTGCCGCTCAAGCCGTTCAAGACGATGGCGATCACGGTCGAGGGCACGCTGCGCCCGGGTGTCACGGCGAAGGACATCATCCTCGCGGTGATCGCGAAGATCGGCACCGGCGGCGGGCAGGGCTACGTGCTCGAGTACCGCGGCTCGGCGATCCGCTCGCTCTCGATGGAGGGCCGGATGACGATCTGCAACATGTCGATCGAGGCCGGTGCCCGCGCAGGCATGGTCGCCCCCGACCAGACCACCTACGACTACGTGCAGGGCCGCGACCACGCCCCGACCGGGCAGGACTGGGACGACGCCGTCGCGTACTGGGAGACGCTGAAGACCGACGACGACGCGGTGTTCGACGCCGAGGTCTTCATCGACGCCGACGAGCTGGAACCCTTCGTCACGTGGGGCACGAACCCGGGCCAGGGCGTGTCCCTGTCCGACTCCGTGCCGGACCCCTCGGACTACGCCGACCCCAACGACCAGGCGGCGGCGCAGCGTGCGCTGGAGTACATGGACCTCGAGGCCGGCACCCCGATGAAGGACATCCAGGTGGACGCGGTCTTCATGGGGTCGTGCACGAACTCGCGCATCGAGGACCTCCGGGCGTTCGCCTCGATCATCCGGGGCCGGAAGAAGGCCGACGGCGTCCGGGTCATGGTCGTGCCGGGCTCCGCACGGGTCCGGCTCGAGGCCGAGGCGGAGGGGCTCGACCGGGTGTTCACCGAGTTCGGCGCCGAGTGGCGGTTCGCCGGCTGCTCGATGTGCCTCGGCATGAACCCCGACCAGCTCGCGCCGGGGGAGCGCTGCGCCTCCACGTCGAACCGCAACTTCGAGGGACGGCAGGGCAAGGGCGGCCGGACGCACCTGGTGTCCCCGCTCGTCGCCGCAGCCACCGCAGTCCGGGGCACGCTGTCGAGCCCGTGGGACCTGGAGACCGACGATGCGATCGCGACGGTGACCGACGACGCCGGCGCGACGGCAGCGACCGCTGAAGGAGCCAACTGATGGACAAGATCACCACCGTCACCGGGATCGCCGCGCCGCTCAAGCGGTCGAACGTCGACACCGACCAGATCATCCCCGCGGTCTACCTCAAGCGCGTCACGAAGACGGGCTTCGAGGACGCCCTGTTCGCCGGGTGGCGGCAGGACCCCGACTTCGTCCTCAACCAGCCCGTGTACCAGGGGGCGGCGGTCCTGGTCGCCGGGCCGGACTTCGGCACCGGGTCGAGCCGTGAGCACGCCGTGTGGGCGCTCCGCGACTTCGGGTTCCGGGTGGTCGTGTCCTCCCGGTTCGCGGACATCTTCAAGGGCAACGCGGGCAAGCAGGGCCTGGTCACCGCGATCGTGACCGAATCGGAAGTCGAGCGGCTCTGGGCCGAGATCGAGCGGAACCCGGGCACCGAGGCGACCGTCGACCTGGTGTCGCAGCGCGTGTCGATCGGGGATGTGGACGTCCCCTTCGAGATCGACGCTTACACTCGTTGGCGGTTGATGGAAGGGCTCGACGACATCGGGCTCACCCTCCGTGACGAGACCTCGATCACGGAGTTCGAATCCCGCCGCTCCCGTTGGCGGCCGAAGACATTGCCGGTGAAGTAGTGAACTCTCTCGTACAGGACGCAGCAGCCGCAGGGGCACGCGTCGGCCTCAAGTCGGACGAGATCGTCATCCGCGGCGGCAAGCCGCTCGTGGGGCGCATCGAGGTCCGCGGGGCCAAGAACCTCGCCACCAAGGCGATGGTGGCGGCGCTGCTGGGTGACACCCCGTCGATCCTCAAGGACGTCCCGGACATCTCCGACGTCAAGGTGGTCCGTGGGCTGCTCGAGGTGCACGGCGTGCGCATCACCGATCCTGCACGAGGCGAGCTCATCCTCGACCCGTCGAACGTCGAGTCGGCCCACTTCGCCGAGATCGACGCGCACGCCGGCTCGAGCCGCATCCCGATCCTGTTCTGCGGCCCGCTGCTCCACAAGCTCGGCGAGGCGTTCATCCCCGACCTCGGCGGCTGCCGCATCGGCGACCGGCCGATCGACTTCCACCTCGACGCCCTCCGCGCCATGGGAGCCGTCGTCGACAAGCAGATCAGCGGCATCCACCTCACCGCACCGAACGGGCTCAAGGGCGCGGCGATCGAACTGCCGTACCCGAGCGTCGGCGCGACCGAGCAGGTGCTCCTCTCCGCCGTCCTCGCCGAGGGCGTGACGGAGCTCCGCAACGCCGCGATCGAGCCCGAGATCATGGACCTCATCGCGATCCTGCAGAAGATGGGCGCGATCGTCTCGGTCGAGCCGAACCGCGTCATCTTCATCGAGGGCGTCCAGTCGCTCCGCGGCTACACGCACCGCGCGATCAACGACCGCAACGAGGCCGCCAGCTGGGCCTCCGCCGCGCTCGCCACCAACGGCGACATCTTCGTCGAGGGCGCGAAGCAGCAGGAGCTCATGACGTTCCTCAACGTCTTCCGCAAGGTCGGCGGTGGGTTCGACATCCAAGAAGACGGCATCCGGTTCTACCGCGAGCTCGAGGTCCTCAAGCCCGTCGTGATCGAGACCGACGTGCACCCGGGCTTCATGACCGACTGGCAGCAGCCGCTCGTGGTCGCACTCACCCAGGCCGAGGGACGCAGTGTCGTCCACGAGACGGTGTACGAGAACCGCTTCGGCTTCACCGACGCCCTCAACGAGATGGGCGCCGACATCGTCGTGCACAAGGACGGTCTGCCCGGTCACGACCGCCGCGTCGCGCGCCGACCGTTCGAGCAGGCCGCCGTCATCACCGGCCCGACCAAGCTGCACGGCGCGAACGTGCGCGTGCCCGACCTGCGCGGCGGGTTCAGCCACCTCATCGCGGCGCTCACCGCCGAGGGCGAATCGCACATCACGAACGTCGGGATCATCAGCCGCGGCTACGAGCACTTCATCTCGAAGCTCCGGAAGCTCGGCGCCGACTTCGACTTCGCGGGCTGAACGCGGTGTCCGCCACGTCGCCTCGCGACGGTGACGGCCTGGAGGCGCGGCGCGGGTCCGCCTCGGAGGTCACGACCGGCCTGCCCGTGCCCGGGCGCCGGTGGCACCGCGGCGAGCTGAACACCGCCTTCCGCATCGTCGCGTCCGTCGTGATCCCGACGTTCCGGTTCTCGGCGCGGTACCACTGGCACGGTCCGAACCGACTGCCGGCGGACGGCGCGTTCGTCCTCGCTCCGAACCACTTCACGAACATCGACCCCCTCGTCGTGGGCACCGCGGTGTACCTCAGCAAGCGGGCACCACGGTTCCTCGCCAAGGCGTCGCTGTTCCGGGTCCCCGTGTTCGGCAAGCTCATGTCCGGCATGGGACAGATCCCCGTCGAGCGCTCCGGGCGGACGCGCCTCAGCGACCCGCTCGGCGGCGGCCGGTCCCTCGTCGAACAGGGCGGGGCCATCATCGTCTACCCCGAGGGGACGCTCACCCGCGACCCCGACCTGTGGCCGATGCGCGGCAAGACCGGTGCGGTGCGGATCGCGCTCGAGAACGACGTGCCGCTCATCCCGATGGCGCACTGGGGCACCCAGAAGATCATGGCGCGCTACGGCAAGAAGCTCCGGCTCATCCCGCCGTCCCGCGTCGACGTGATCGTCGGCGACCCGGTGGACCTGTCCGCCTACCGTGGGCGCCCGATCGACCAGCAGGTGCTCCTCGAGGCGACCGAGCTCCTCATGCGGCACATCACCGCCCTGCTCGAGGAGCTCCGCGGCGAACCGGCACCCGCGACCCGCTGGGACCCGGCGGCGAACAACCAGAAGGAGACCGGCAAGTTTGAGTGACCAGCGCCCGGGCCTCCGCCCGCACGAGGACCGCCCGAACCCCGCCGTCGCCGCTCCCGGTGCCGTCGACACGGCAGCGATCCGCGTCGTCATGCAGTCGACCGACAAGCCGCGCGTCGCCGTGATCGGTGCCGGCAGCTGGGGGACCACGTTCGCCAAGGTCCTGGCCGAGGGCGGCGCCACCACCGTCCTGTGGGCCCGTCGCCCCGAGGTGGCCCGTGAGATCACCGAGACGAAGCGGAACTCCGACTACCTGCCCGGCATCAACCTGCCCCGCACCCTGACCGCGTCGACATCGCTGTCCGCGGTGCTGGACGGCGCGGAGCAGGTCTACGTCTCCGTGCCGTCGCAGTCGCTGCGGTCCAACCTGTCCGCGATCGCGCCCCTGCTGCCCGAGGGTGTGCCCGTCGTCAGCCTGATGAAGGGCGTGGAACGGGGCACCGGACTCCGGATGAGCGAGGTCCTGCTCGAGGGACTCGGCATCGACCAGGACCGCATCGCGGTCGCCAGCGGGCCGAACCTGGCGCTCGAGATCGCGCGCCGCCAGCCGACCGCCGCCGTGGTGTCCTCGACCTCGGCGGAGACTGCGAGTGCGGTCGCGGCGGTCGCGACGAACCCGTACTTCCGGTCGTTCATCAACACCGACGTGATCGGCACGGAGTTCGGCGGCGTGCTGAAGAACCTCATCGCCGTCGCCATCGGCATCGTCGACGGCGTCGGGTACGGCGAGAACACGAAGGCGTCGATCATCACCCGCGGGCTCGCCGAGATGACCGACTTCGCCGTGTCGCTCGGCGCGCAACCGTCGACGCTGTCCGGGCTCGCCGGCCTCGGGGACCTCATCGCCACGTGCCAGTCGCCGTTGTCGCGGAACAACACGGCCGGGCGGCTGCTCGGCCAGGGGTACCGCTTCGACGAGGTCGTCCGGCAGATGAACCAGACCGCCGAGGGTCTGGCGTCCGTCGCGCCCATCCTCGAACTCGCGGCGGCGAACGGCGTCGACATGCCCATCGTGGGGCAGGTCGCCGAGGTCCTCGCCGGTAGGCTCGATCCGCGCAACATCGCGCCGCACCTCACCGAGACCGACGAACCCCAGGGCGAGTGACCGGTCCGGTCCCGACCAGCAAGGGGACTGCCATGCCCACGATCGCCGAGGGGACTCCCATGACAACCACCACCGTCGCCGTGCTGTTCGGCGGCCGCTCCAGCGAGCACGAGATCAGCTGCGTGACCGCCGGCGGGATCATGGACGTGGTGGACCGGTCGGTGTACGAGATCGTGCCGATCGGCATCACGAAGGACGGCGCGTTCACGCTGCAGTCCGACGACCCGGCGCAGTGGACGCTCCGGGACGGCGAGCTGCCCACGGTCCCCGACAACGGCACGCGGGTGGCGTTCCCGACCTCGCCCGCGTCGCGCGAACTCGTCGTGTCCCACCCGGACGGATCGGTCACGACCGCGCCGGTCGACATCGTGTTCCCGATCCTGCACGGACCCTTCGGCGAGGACGGCACCGTCCAGGGGCTGCTCGAGATCGCGGGCCTGCCGTACGTCGGCGACGGGGTCCTCGCGAGCGCGCTCGCCATGGACAAGCACGTCGCGAAGGCGGTCCTCGAGCACGCCGGCCTCCGGGTCGCGCCGTGGACGACCGTGCTCCGGCGGGAGTGGGCGGCGGACCCGGTGGACGTCGCCGAGGCCGTCGCGGCGCACGGCTGGCCGCTGTTCGTGAAGCCCGCGCGCGCCGGTTCGAGCATGGGCGTCTCGCGGGTCGACGACCCCGCTGCGCTCGGTGCCGCGATGGACCTCGCGTTCGAGCACGACTCGAAGGTGATCGTCGAGCCGCGCGTGATCGGCCGCGAGGTCGAGGTCGCCGTGCTCGAGGGGCGTGACGGTGTGCCGCGCACGAGCCTCCCGGGCGAGATCGTCGTCGCCGAGGACGGTTTCTACGACTTCGCCTCGAAGTACCTCGGCGGTGACGAGTCACTGCTCTGCCCGGCGCCCCTGACCGAGGAGCAGACCGACGAGATCCGGTCGATCGGCGCCCGGGCGTTCGAGGCGATCGGCGGCTCCGGGCTCGCCCGCGTCGACTGCTTCCTGACCGACGACGGCTTCGTCGTGAACGAGGTGAACACGATGCCGGGGTTCACGCCGCTGTCGATGTACCCGCGCTGCTGGGCCGCGTCGGGCGTCTCCTACGCCGAACTCGTGACGGAGCTCATCGAACTGGGGCGCGCCGCGGTGCGCTGACGCGCGTGCCGGGGGCCGTGCGTGCCGGCTCGCGGGGGCGGCTCGCGGCGGGCGGCTCGCGGGGGCGAGTTTCG
>NZ_JBQEPN010000012.1:64431-93975 GCF_052045775.1 Curtobacterium sp. 22159 | reverse complement strand
CGCGAAACTCGGCGGCCCGAGGCCGAGTCTCGGCGCGCAGAACCGCCGTCAGTTCGGGACGTCGGACGGGTCGAGGCACTCGTGCCCGTCCTTCGGCAACGTCGACACCGCGTCCGTGACGTCCTGCACGACCTGGTTCGTCGTCTTCGTCGAGTCGATGACGACCTGCACCGCGGGGGACCGACCGAACGTCGTGTACACGATCCGGTCGCCGCGGTCGTCGCGGATCCAGTCGACCCCGCTCAGCGAGAAGCACGGCAGGTCGGACACCGTCGGCACCGCCACGCCGCAGTGGTACAACGCCACCTCAGGGTCGCCCCACGCAGCAGTCGATTGCGCGTTCGTGTTGCGGAGGGCGAACTTCGTGTCCACCGTCTCGGGCAGCCGGACCTGCGCGGCCGCGCACGCTGCGGCGTTCGCAGACGGTGCCGGTGCCATCGCGACGGCGTTCGTGCAGCCGGTGAGCCCGGCCGCGAGGGTGACCAGGACACCGACGATCGCGATCTTCCGGGAGGGGCGGCGCACGGTGTCCATCGACGTCCAGGCTACCGTTCTCGTGTGGACGCGACGCACGACGCCTGGGCCGGACCGACCGTCGAGGACCTCGGCGAACTCGCCGTCCTCGACCGGATCGTCCGTCGACTGCCGCCCGGCGCACCCGTCCTCGGCCCCGGAGACGACTGCGCCGTCGTCGCCGCACCCGACGGCCGCTTCGTGGTGACCACCGACATGATGGTGCACGGCCCCGACTTCCGATGGGCGTGGTCCTCGCCGGAGGACGTCGGCTGGAAGGCTGCAGCCACGAACCTGTCCGACGTCGCCGCGATGGGTGCCGTGCCGACCGGGCTGGTCATCGCCCTCGCTGCGCCGCAGGACACTCCGGTCGCGGTCCTCGAGTCGTTCGCGGACGGGGTGCGGCTGGCCGTCGCGTCCCTGGCCCCGGGCTGCGGGGTCGTCGGTGGGGACCTGTCCACCTCGGCGACGTTCACCGTCTCGGTCACGGCGTTCGGCGACCTCGAGGGCCGCGCGCCCGTCGTCCGCAGCGGAGCCCGCCCCGGCGACGTCCTCGCGATCGCCGGGAAGCTCGGCTCCGCCGCGCGCGGCCTGACCCGGCTCTTCCACGAGGGCGTCGACGCGGCCGGCGAGCCCTCCCGCGAGGCCACCATCGCGTCCGGGGCCGACTCGGACCCGGACGTCGGTCGGCAGCGGCGCCCCGTCCCGCCGATCGCCGAGGGGCCCCGCGCTGCCCGGGCCGGCGCGACCGCGATGCTCGACCTGTCCGACGGCTTGGCGATCGACGCCGGACGGCTCGCCCGGGCCAGCCGGGTCACGCTCGGACTCGAGGTGATGCTGGACGACGTCGAACTGCACGGCGGCGAGGACCACGGCCTGCTCGCGACCTTCCCCGCCGACGTGACGCTCCCCGCGGGCTTCCGGCGGATCGGGGTCGTCCGCGAGCGTGCCGACGCTGACCTCGTACGGGCGGACGGGGCCGCGGTGCCGACGACCGGCTGGGACCCCTACGCGGATTGGGACGGCGCCGCCGGCTGACCGTGCTGACGCGGCGCGGCGCGGGCCGAACGACGTTGTCGATGTCGTACGACAGCGACGATGTCGTCTCCGCGCGCGTGCAACTGTTGCGCGCGCATGGTTGCGACAACGTCGCCGTCGTACGACAGCGACGGTGTCGTTCCAAGTCGGCGTGACGCGCCCCGCGGAGCTGAGCCACGCCTCCAGTCCGTCGGCGCGCGCGCATGGTTGCGACAACGCCGATGTCGTACGACAGCGACGGTGTCGTTCCGAGTCGGCGTGACGCGCCCCGAGAACCCGAGCTGCGCCTCCAGTCCGTCGACGTGTCTGCCCGCGCGCGCCTGGGTGTGCGCGCACCCGTGCGACAACGTGGACGTCGTACGACAGCGGCGGTGTCGTACCGAGTCGGCGCGACGCGCACCGCCGCGCCCCGCCACGCCGCCTCAGGCCGCGGCGACCACGGCCTCCCACGCGACCGTCTCGCCGTAGCTCCGCTTGCTGAACGGTTCGAGCCCGTCCGGCCACGTCGGCTCCGGCGACCGCTTGCTCCGCTCGACGATCACCACGGCGGCCTTGGTCAGCCGCGGGACGAGCGCGTCGAGGACCTCGGCCAGCTCGTGCTCCGTGACGTCGTACGGCGGGTCGATGAACACGAGGTCGAACGTCCGCACGGTGCCACGGAGGTACCCGAGGACGGGCTGCGGCTGCACGTCGATGCGCACGCCCGGCACCCGTTGCTGCACGGCGCGCGCGTTCGCCCGGCACGCCTGGGCAGCCGCGGAGGCGCGGTCGACCAGCACGACCTCCACCGCACCCCGTGACGCCGCCTCGAGCCCGAGGGCACCGGTCCCCGCGTAGAGGTCCGCGACGGCCGCGTCGCCGACCAGCCCGCGCGCCTCGAGCGACGAGAACAGCGCCTCGCGCACGCGATCGCTCGTCGGCCTGGTGCCGGACTTCGGCACCCGGAGCGTGGTGGAGCCGGCCGCGCCGGCGATGATGCGGGTCATGCTGCCACCGTAGCGGGCGCCGGAGGGCGATCCGGGTTGTCCACAGGCCGTCCTGGAGGCGCGGGGCACGTCGGTCGTGCCGGGTAGCGTTGGGGTGTGGTCACCACTGGTACGAACGCTGCCCCGGCCGCGCCCGACCTCGGGCCCGCGCCGCTCGACGCCCGGTTGGCGAACGTGCTCGGCGGCCGCACGGCGAGCGCGATCGAGAAGGCCTTCGGCTACCGCACCGTGGGGGAGTTCCTCGAACACGCGCCCCGGCGCTACGCCGAGCGTGGGGCGCTGACGGCGCTCGACTCGCTCGCGATCGGGGAGTCGGTCACCATCGTCGCCGAGGTCGTGGACGTCCGTGAACGCACCATGCGTGCCCGCCGCGGGTCGATCCTCGAAGCGAAGATCGGCGACGGCAAGGGGTTGCTGACCCTGACGTTCTTCAACCAGGGCTGGCGCACGAAGGACCTCGTGCCCGGCGCCCGCGGGATCTTCGCCGGCAAGGTGAGCGACTACCGGGGCGCCCGGCAGCTCGCGCACCCCGACTACGAGTTGTTCGACCGCGACGACCCGCGTGCCACGGCCGACCCCGAGGACGAAGAGGCGATCCGGTGGTCGCGGCAGCCGATCCCGATCTACCCGGCGACCTCGACCCTGTCGTCGTGGCAGATCGCGAAGTCGATCGGCGTCGTGCTCGACACCCTCCCCGACCTGCCGGACCCGATCCCGGCGTCGGTGCGGACGCGGCTCGACCTCGTGCCGTTCCGACGCGCGCTCGAACTCCTGCACCGCCCCGAGAAGGTCGCTGACTTCAAGCGGGCGCAGGACGCGCTCCGCTACCGGGAAGCCTTCGTGCTCCAGACGGCCCTGGTGCAGCGTCGCCTCGCCGCTCGTGCCACCGCAGCCACACCGCGCTCCGCGTCGCCCGGCGGGATCCTCGAGCGGTTCGACGCCAGCCTCCCGTTCACGCTCACCGACGATCAACGCTCGGTCGGTGATGAGATCGCGCACGACCTGGCGGGCGACTGGCCGATGCACCGGCTCGTGCAGGGCGAGGTCGGGTCCGGGAAGACCCTCGTGGCCATCCGCGCGATGCTCACCGTCGCCGAGTCCGGTGGCCAGTCCGCCCTCATCGCCCCGACCGAGGTCCTGGCGGCGCAGCACCTCCGCTCGATCGTGAAGTTCCTCGGTCCCGACCTCGCCGCGGAACTCCGTCCGGTCATCCTGACGGGCTCGCAGTCGACGGACGAGCGACGGCGTGCGCTGCTGGCGGCCGCGTCCGGCAGTTCCCGGCTCGTGGTCGGTACGCACGCGCTGCTCGGGGACCGAGTGGACTTCGCGGAACTGGGGCTCGTCGTGGTGGACGAGCAGCACCGGTTCGGCGTCGAGCAGCGGGAAGCGCTCCGGACGAAGGGCGCGACGCCCCCGCACGTGCTCGTCCTCACGGCCACCCCGATCCCGCGCACCGTCGCGATGACGGTGTTCGGCGACCTCGACGTCTCCACGATCACCGGCCTGCCGTCCGGGCGCGCGGGGGTCGAGACGTTCACCGTCGGTCTCGCCGAGCACCCCGGATGGGAGTCCCGCATCTGGACCCGCATGGCGGAGGAGCTCGAGGCCGGCCGGCAGGCGTTCGTGGTCTGCCCGGCCATCGACGACGCCCACGCCGAGGACGACGGTGAACCGGAGCCGATCGCCGACGACGAGGCCCCGAAACGGACCCCGGCCACGGTGCTGGCGACCGCGGAACGGATGCGCACGATGCCGGTCCTGGACGGGCGGCGGATCGAGGTGCTGCACGGTCGCATGACGGCGGAGGAGAAGGACCGCGTCATGACCTCCTTCGCGGCGGGCGACGTCGACGTCCTCGTCGCGACGACCGTGATCGAGGTCGGGGTGGACGTGCCGAACGCGTCGATGATGGCGGTGCTCGACGCCGACCGGTTCGGGGTCTCGCAGCTCCACCAGCTCCGGGGGCGCATCGGCCGTGGGCAGTACGCCGGCGTCTGCCTGCTCGTGACCGCTGCGGAGCTCGAGACGACCTCGCGCGAGCGTGTGGACGCCGTGGCCGCATCGGACGACGGGTTCGAACTCGCCCGGGTCGACCTCGAACTGCGGCGAGAAGGCGACGTCCTCGGCGAGCGGCAGTCCGGTGGACGGTCCTCGCTCAACCTGCTGCGGGTCGTGCAGCACGCCGACCTCATCGTCGACGCGCGCGGGGAGGCCGAACGCGTCCTCACGGTCGACCCGCAGCTCGAAGGGCACCCGGCGCTGCGGGAGGCGCTGGCGCGACGGCTCGACGAGTCCGACGCGGCGTTCCTCGGCAAGAACTGACGGCCGCGACACGTCCCCGACGGCGGCCGACGGTATCGTCGCTGCCATGGCGCAGATCGCGGTCGTCCCCGGTTCCTTCGATCCCGTGACCCTCGGGCACCTCGACGTCATCGGCCGCGCCGCCGGGCTCTTCGAGGAGGTGCACGTGCTCGTCGTGCACAACCCCGACAAGCGTCCGGCCATGTTCGACGCCGTCGACCGCGTCCGTCTCATCGAGGAGTCGCTCGTCGAGACGGGCGTCTCCGACAACGTGCGGGTGGGGGAGTGGACCTCCGGGCTGCTCGTCGACTACTGCCGCCAGGTGGGCGCGAAGGTGCTCGTCAAGGGCGTGCGCTCGGGCGAGGACGTGGCGTACGAGACCCCGATGGCGATCATGAACCGGCACCTCGCCGACGTCGAGACGGTGTTCCTGCTGCCCGAGGCCTCCCGCGCGCACGTGTCGAGCTCGCTCATCCGACAGGTCGCGTCCCTCGGCGGAGACGTCTCCCCGTACGTCCCCGAGGCGGTCGCCGCTGCGCTGCACGAGCACACCGGACGCTGAACGGGGCTCGAGCGCTGGACACGCCCGCTCGCCGCCTCGACTCAGGGCCGCCGGGGCTGTAGGCTCGTCGATCGTGTCTTCCCACGTGAACAGCCCCTACGCCCTGCGCGTGCGCGACCTCGCGCACCGTCCGGGCGAGATGCGCGAGCACTCGCTCGACATCACGGTGCCGGACGCGATGGGCGCCGGTGTCATCGCCGTCCGCGAAGGTGCCACGATGCACCTCGACCTCCGGCTCGAGGGTCTGCACGAGGGCGTCCTCGTGTCGGGTCACGCGAGCGCCGAGGCGACCGGGGAGTGCTCGCGCTGCCTCATCGAGATCAGCGAGCCGGTCGAGGTCGATTTCGCCGAGTTGTTCGCGTATGATGCCTCGGAGGAATTCGACTTCTTCGTTCAGGACGACCTCGTGGACTCCGAACAGGTCGTTCGAGATGCGGTGGTGCTGGCGCTGCCGTTCCAGCCGGTCTGCCGACCGGACTGCCCAGGCCTCGACCCGGTGACGGGCGAGCGACTGGCCGACATCGGCGAGCAGCCCGCTCACGAGGTCCTGGACCCGCGGTGGGCCGCTCTGAGTGGCTTCACCCCGAGCGAGACCGCCGAAGCCAGCACGACCACGCACCAGACCACCGAGGGTCAGGAGCGGTCCGACGCCGACCAGGCCGACTGACCGCCGCCCTCGCCACTGACCACCGACCAACCGAAAGAGAACCACCATGGCCGTTCCCAAGCGCAAGCAGTCCCGTGCCAACACGCACGCCCGTCGTTCGCAGTGGAAGGCCGCGCCGGTCCAGCTCGTGAAGACGATCGAGAACGGCAAGGTCACCTACAGCCTCCCGCACCGCGCCAAGGTCGTCGAGGACTCCGCCGGCACCGCCCTGTACATGGAGTACAAGGGCCGCAAGGTCGCCGACGTCTGATCGGACCGAACGCATGACTGCGACGTCCGGCACCGCGGGGTCCCGCCCCGTGGGGCCGGACGTCGTTCGTCTGCAGGGCATCCTCGGGGCGGACATCGACCTCGAGCTGCTCCAGCTCGCCCTGACGCACCGCTCGTACGCGTACGAGCACGGCGGCATCGGGCACAACGAACGCCTCGAGTTCCTCGGGGACTCGATCCTCGGCCAGGCCGTGACCGTGAAGCTCTACCGGTCGTTCCCCGACCTCGACGAAGGCGACCTCGCGAAGCGACGCGCCAGCCTCGTCTCGACGGTCGCCCTCGCCGAGATCGCCCGCATGATCGGCCTCGGCGAGTACCTCCGGCTCGGCAAGGGCGAGGAGCAGACCGGTGGGCGCGACAAGTCCTCCATCCTGGCCGACACGGTCGAGGCCGTGATCGGCGCGACCTACCTCTCGGCGGGTCCGGACGCCGCAACCGCGCTCGTGCTCCGGCTGGTCGAGCCGCTGCTGGTCGACCCTGACCGCTTCGGCGCCGCGATGGACCCGAAGACGAGCCTGCAGGAACTCGCGTCGAGCCTGTCCCTCGGCAACCCCTCGTACCGGGTGACCGAGGCCGGGCCCGACCACGACAAGACCTTCCACGCCACCGTGGTGCTGCAGGGCGAGGACATCTCGACCGGCTCCGGGTCGAGCAAGAAGACCGCTGAGATGGCCGCTGCGCTCCAGGCGTGGACGCGGCTGTCGGGCCGGGCGGCCTGACAGGTGCCGGAACTCCCCGAGGTCGAGGTCGTCCGCGCCGGCCTCGAACCCGCGGTCAGCGGTGCGCGCGTGCTGCACGTGGACGTCGTCGACGACCGCGCGCTCACCCGGCACGACGGACCCTCCGAGGACTTCGTGGACCGGTTGACCGGACGGGCCATCGCGGCGGCCGTCCGCCGGGGCAAGTTCCTGTGGATGCCACTCGCGAACGCCACGGCGCTCGACGCCCACCCCGAAGCCAGCCCCGACGCCCCCGCCAGCCCCGAAGCCCGTCCCGAGGCCCTGGTCGCACACCTGGGCATGAGCGGCCAGATCCTGCTCGGCCGTGGGCGCGAGGCCGCGAAGCACCGCCGGATCCTCCTCACCGTGCAACCCGCCGGCACCGACCGCGACGGCACGCCCGAGCCGCCCGTGGAACTGGAGTTCGTCGACCAGCGGACGTTCGGGTCGATGGCGATCGACGCGATGGTCCCGACGATCGACGGCGCTCCCGCCGGGTTCGCCGGCCACGTCGACCAGACGGACCCGGACGCGGCGTGGCGGCGGAGCATCCCGGAGCAGGTGTCGCACATCGCCCGCGACCCGCTCGACCCCGCGTTCGACGACGACCGGTTCGTGGCGATGGCCCGGAAACGGTCGAGCGGCATCAAGCGTGTCCTGCTCGACCAGGGCGTCGTGAGCGGCATCGGGAACATCTACGCGGACGAGTCGCTCTGGGCGGCACGGCTGCACTACGATCGCCCGGCGGACCGGCTCCCGCGGTCGTCGCTGCGGCTCCTGCTCGCCGAGGTCCGCAGCGTGCTCGCCCGCGCGCTCGAGGACGGTGGGACGAGTTTCGACGCCCAGTACGTCAACGTGAACGGGCAGTCCGGGTACTTCTCGCAGCGCCTGAACGTGTACGGCCAGCAGGGGAAGCCGTGCCCCCGCTGCGGGACCACGATCGTCCGTGAGGCCTTCATGAACCGATCGAGCCACATCTGCCCCGTGTGCCAACCACGCCCTCGCCGTCGCTCGCGTTAGCCTGACGCCCGACAGCACCGCAGACAGCACTGCCGTCAGCACCGCAGACAGCAGCCCGACAGCACGCGAGCGAGCACACCCGGAGACCGCATGTACTTGAAGAGCCTCACCATCAAGGGGTTCAAGTCCTTCGCGCAACCGACGACGTTCGCGTTCGAGCCCGGCGTGACCTGCATCGTCGGACCGAACGGCTCCGGTAAGTCCAACGTGGTGGACGCCCTCGCGTGGGTGATGGGGGAGCAGGGGGCGAAGACCCTCCGCGGCGGCAAGATGGAGGACGTCATCTTCGCCGGCACCTCCACCCGCGGCCCGCTCGGTCGCGCCCAGGTGCTCCTGACGATCGACAACTCCGACGGGCTGCTGCCGATCGAGTACTCCGAGGTGACGATCTCGCGCACGCTGTTCCGCAACGGTGGCAGCGAGTACGCGATCAACGGTGAGAACTGCCGCTTGCTCGACGTCCAGGAACTCCTGAGCGACACCGGCCTCGGCCGGGAGATGCACGTCATCGTCGGCCAGGGGCAGCTCGACAAGGTGCTGCACGCGACCCCGGAGGACCGGCGCGGCTTCATCGAGGAGGCCGCGGGCATCCTGAAGCACCGCCGTCGCAAGGAGAAGACCCTCCGCAAGCTCGAGGCGATGCAGACGAACCTCACCCGCCTGTCCGACCTCGCCGGTGAGATCCGCCGCCAGCTGAAGCCGCTCGGTCGGCAGGCCGAGGTCGCCCGGAAGGCCCAGTCGGTCGCCGCGGTCGCCCGTGACGCCAAGGCCCGGATCCTCGCCGACGACGTCGTCCGGCTGCGCCGCGAGCTGCACGAGCACCAGGAGGTCGAGGCCGGCCGGAAGTCCGAACGCATCGTGCTGCAGGAACGGCTCGACCAGACGCGCGCCCGGCAGCAGCACGTCGAGCAGAGCATGGTCGGCGACGACGTGGACCGTGCCCGCACCGTGGTGCACCGGCTGGAGAGCGTGCAGGAGCGGCTCCGCGGGCTGTCCAGCCTGGCGAACCAGCGCCTCATGTTCCTCGCCCAGCAGGCCGACTCCCCGCAGCAGGGCCCCACCGTCACCCCCGAGCAGGTGCAGGGCGCCCGGAACGAGGCCGACCGCCTCGAGGCCCAGGCCGCGGACATGGCCGGTGGGACGGCGGCGGCTGCGCAGCGCGTGCAGGAAGCGCGGGCGGCGCTGGACGCCCTCGACGAGCAGATCGCCGCACAGGCCGCCCTCGTCTCGCAGCACGACCTCGAGGCCCAACGGCTCGCCTCCGCGGTCGACGTGGCCCGGTCGAAGCGCGGGTCGGCCGTCGCCGACCGGGAGCGTCGGACGCGCGCGCTGACCGAGGCGGCCGAGCGCGCCGAACGAGCCGCCGCGGCGCTCGCGGACGTCGGCACCGACCCGTCCGAGGGCACGGACGAGGCAGCGCTGTCCCGCGCGCTCGAGACCGCCCGGGAACGGCAGGAGGCGGCCCAGGCAGCCCGGGACGAGCACCGCGACCGGCTGCACGCACTCGAACGGGAACGCGACGCGCTGGACGCCCGGGTCGCCGCACTCGGCATGTCGATCGACGTCCGCGACGGCTCGCAGGCGCTCATCGAGGCCGGTCGTGCCGGCATCGTCGGTCGCCTCGCGGACAGCCTCACGGTGGAACCGGGCTTCGAGGGTGCGGTCGCGGTCGCGCTCGACAGCCTGGCCGACGCCGTCCTCGCGGAGGACCGGACGGTCGCCCTCGACGCCGTCGCGCACGCCCGTTCGGCGGACATCGGCCGCATCGACGTCGTCGTCGCCGACGCCGTCGGCTCCGCGTCCGAGCTCCCGGAACGGCTCCCGGCGGGCGTCCGGCGTGCCCTCGACCTGGTCCAGGGGCCGCCGGCCCTCGCAGCGGTCCTCCGCGACACACTCGTCGCCGAGTCCGACGACGTCGACCTGGAGGCGGTGCTCACCGCCGCCCCGCAGGCCACGGTGGTCACCCGCTCGGGTGATCTCGTCCGTGCGGTCCGTGTGACGGGCGGCGGGGAGCGCGTCACCTCGCGCATCGAGCTCGTGGCGGAACGCGACGACGCCCAGACTCGACGCGACGCGATCGCACGGGACGCGGAGGACGCGGCCACGCGCCTCCAGGCCGCTCGCACCGCCGTCGAGGACGCGGGCCGCGAGGCGGAGGAGGCCGACGCCGCGTCGCGGGCGTACGCCCAAGCCAAGGCCGAGTACGACCGGAGCAGCGCATCGACGCGCGCGAAGGCGGAGAACGCGGCCGCCGAGGTGGAGCGACTCCGGGCCGCGCTCGCCGAGACGGACGGCGCCGTCGAGGCCGCGGAGGCCGCGCTGGCGGAGGCGGAACGGGCCCACGGAGCGTTCACCGACACCCCGCGTCCCGTCGTCGACGCGTCCGCGCGACCTGGTCTGCAGGACGCGCTCGAAGCGGCCCGTGCCGCCGAGATCGAGCAGCGCATCCAGGTCGAGACCGTCCGTGAACGGGTGCGGGCCGAGCGCAGCCGTGCCGACCAGCTGGAGCGGCAGCTGGAGGCCGAACGGGCGGCTGCGGAGGAAGCGGCACGGCTCGCGGTGATCCGTCGCGGCCAGATCGCCGTCGCCGAAGGGGTGCTCGCGGACCTGCCCGGTCTCCTCGGCGCGGTGGACCGCTCGCTGGCGGAAGCCCGGGTGCAGCTGGCGACCGAGGAGGCCGAGCGCTCGAAGCGCAACACCGAGCTGCAGACGATCCGGAACGAGGAACGCGAGCTGCGTGACCGCCTGCAGACCATCACCGACGGTGTGCACTCGCTCGAGATGGAGATCTACGAGAAGAAGCTGCACGTGTCGGGCCTCCTCGACCGAGCGCAGAGCGAGCTCGGCCTGGTCGAGTCCGTGCTCGTCACCGAGTACGGGCCGCACGTTCCGGTGCCGGTCGACGTCCTGGTCGATCCCCGGGTGCTCGCACGGAAGCACCGCGAGGCCGAGCGGGCCCGCGCGGCAGAGGCGGCCGCGGCGGCCGGGGACGGCGTGGACGGAGTTCCCGAGCCCGACGCGCAGGACGACGCCGAGCTCGACGGCGTGCCCGAGCTCGTCGACGCGGAGTCCACGCTGCCCGGCGGTCCCGCCCTGCCGGAGTTCGACAGCAGCGACGAGGTCGACCCCGCTGACGTCGAGACCGTGCCGTACGACCGCGCCGAGCAGGAGCGCCGGCTCCGTGCTGCCGAGCGCGACCTCGGACAGCTCGGCAAGGTCAACCCGCTGGCGCTCGAGGAGTTCCAGGCGCTCGAGCAGCGGCACGCGTTCCTCGCCGAGCAGCTGGAGGACCTGCAGAAGACCCGGACCGACCTCATGACGATCATCGACGAGCTCGACGCGAAGATGCAGACGATCTTCGAGGCGGCGTTCTCGGACACGAAGGACGCGTTCGACGTCATCTTCCCGATCCTGTTCCCGGGCGGTTCGGGGTCGATCGCCCTCACGAACCCGGACGACCTGCTGAACACCGGCATCGAGGTGCAGGTGAAGCCCGCGGGGAAGAAGATCGACCGTCTGACGCTGCTGTCCGGTGGGGAGCGGTCCCTCGCCGCGGTGGCCCTGCTCGTGGCGATCTTCACCGCCCGGCCGTCGCCGTTCTACATCATGGACGAGGTGGAGGCGGCGCTGGACGACGCCAACCTCGGCCGCCTGCTCACCGTGTTCGAGCGGCTCCGGGCGTCGTCGCAGCTCATCGTGATCACGCACCAGAAGCGCACCATGGAGATCGCGGACGCGCTGTACGGCGTGTCGATGCGGCAGGACGGCGTGTCGGCCGTGGTCGGGCAGCGCGTGCAGCAGCGGTCCGCCGAGCCCGCCGACGCCGTCGCGTAGCGCGGCGGCGGCCGCCGCCGGGCCGAGACTCGCGCTGAGCGACAGTTCTCGCGCTCCGGAGCGCGAGAAGTGTCGCTCACACCGAGTCTCGCGGCCGGCGGTCCGAGACTCGCGCACGCACGCACGCGCCCACGCACGCACGCACCGGCGTACGCACGGGAGGCGCGGTGCGAGCCCGCACCGCGCCTCCCGTCCGCCCGGCGCCCGCTAGTTCGCGTCCGCCTCGACCGTCCGCTGCGACCCCGTCGGGGTGAGCCCGCGCTTCTGCCGCCTGCTCGACACCACGAGCGACGCGACCGTCGCGACGGCGATCGTCGCCATGATGAAGCTCAGCGAGAACCAGATCGGGATCTCCGGCGCCCACTCGATGTGCTCCCCGCCGTTGATGAACGGCAGCTCGTTGACGTGCATGGCGTGGAACACCAGCTTCACGCCGATGAAGCCGAGGATGACGGCGAGCCCCTGCCCGAGGTAGATGAGCCGCTCGAGCAGCCCGGCGATGAGGAAGTACAGCTGCCGCAGTCCGAGCAGCGAGAACGCGTTCGCGGTGAACACGATGAAGGCGTCCTGCGTGAGGCCGAAGATCGCGGGGATGGAGTCGAGCGCGAAGAGCACGTCGGTGAGGCCGATCGCCACCATGACGAGGAGCATCGGCGTGAAGAGCCGCTTGCCGTCCACCTTCGTCGTGAGCCGGTCGCCGTCGTAGTCGTTCGACGTCGGGATGACACGGCGGAGGATGCGGATGAGGCGGGAGTCGCCCTCCTCGGCGCCGTGCTCGTCGCCGCCGCGGGCCTGCGACCACGCGAGCCAGAACAGCAGCGCACCGAACAGGTAGAACACCCACGAGAAGTTGTCGATGATCGTCACGCCGAGCGCGATGAACACACCACGGGCCGCCAGCGCGATCGCGACGCCGACGAGGAGCACCTTCTGCTGGAACTCCTTCGGCACCGCGAAGCTCGTCATGATGATGAGGAAGACGAACAGGTTGTCGACCGAGAGCGCCTTCTCGGTCAGCCACCCGGCGAAGTACTCACCACCGGCCTGGTGTCCGCCGAACACCCACACGCCGACGCCGAACGCGATCGCGAGGGCGATGTACACGACGGACCAGAACGCGGACTCGCGGATGTGCGGCACGTGCGGCGTCCGCACGTGCGAGAAGAAGTCGAACACCAGCAGCGCCAGGATGCCGGCGATGGTGATGAGCCAGACGGAGAGATGGACGTCCATCGAGTTCCCTTCAGGGGGCGTACCGGGGTACGCCGAGGCCTGAAGGTCTCTTCCGCCGGTCCGCCGCGAGTGCGGGAACCGACCGGCGCCCCGGATCCGGATCGTCCCGGACCGTACTGACGAGGTCGCCGAGGAGGAATACTCCCCTTCGTGTCCACGAGCATACCGGGCACGGCGGACGAGCGCCGCGCTCTAAGCTGGGAGCATGGCGAGTTCCTGGTCACTGTCCTCCCGGCTGCGCGGGCTGTTCCAGCGCAAGACGATCGACGAGACCACGTGGGACGACCTCGAGACCGCACTCATCGGGGCGGACTTCGGCCCCGACATCTCCGAGCAGATCATCGAGGACCTGCACGCCCGCGTCGACCGGTACGGCACGACCGACCCCGCCGACCTGCAGCGCATGCTCCGTGAGGTGCTCGAGGAACGGCTCTCGAAGCTCGACACGACCCTCAAGCTGAGCAACCGGCCCGCGGTGGTGCTCGTCGTCGGCGTGAACGGCGTCGGCAAGACCACCACGATCGGCAAGTTTGCCAAGTTCCTCAAGACCTACGACCGCAGCGTCGTCGTCGGCGCGGCGGACACGTTCCGTGCTGCCGCTGTCGAGCAGGTCGCCACGTGGGCCGAGCGCGCCGGCGTCGACGTCGTCCGTCCTGCCCAGCCGGGGCAGGACCCGGCCTCGGTCGCGTACCAGACCGTCGAGAAGGCCATGCGCGAGGGCACCGAGATCGTGGTCATCGACACCGCGGGTCGGCTGCACACCAAGGCCGGGCTCATGGACGAGCTGTCGAAGATCAAGCGTGTCGTCGAGAAGCAGACCGAGATCGCCGAGGTGCTCCTCGTCCTCGACGCGACGACGGGGCAGAACGGCCTCGCCCAGGCGCAGGCGTTCATCGAGGGCGCGGGCGTCACCGGGCTCGTCATCACCAAGCTCGACGGTTCCGCCAAGGCCGGCTTCGTGCTGAGCGTGCAGGAGAAGACCGGCATCCCGATCAAGCTCATCGGGCAGGGTGAGGGCATCAACGACCTGACGGGTTTCACACCGCACGTGTTCGTGCAGAACCTCGTCGGCTGAACGGTCTGACAGCGGGCTGAACGTGGGCTGAGCGATCGGTGTACCGTCTGCGCCGTACCGCTCACCAAGAAGGAGTTGCCATGCCCGCCCTGCTGATCATCGCGATCATCGTCGGTCTCGTCCTGCTCTTCAGCGGCATCTTCGTCGGTGCCCTGAAGTTCCTGCTCTGGATCGGGATCGTGCTCATCCTGCTGTCCGTCATCGGTTGGCTGCTCAGGAGCATCCGCGGCCGCGCGTAGTCGCGACCCATCGACGGACGGGAGGCGCGGTGCCNCACCGCGCCTCCCGTCCGTCGTCGACGCTGCGTCAGACCGCCTGCCGACCCGGCGCCGCCTCGAGCAGGTGCGCCAGGTGCGCCGGGACGGAGCCGCCCCGCGCGACCGTCGCCCGCGCCCACAGGCGCCCGGCCCGGTACGACGAGCGGACCAGCGGCCCGGCGAGCACGCCCGCGAACCCCATCCGCTCCGCGACCTCCCGGAGTTCGACGAACTCCTCCGGCTCCACCCACCGCGCGACCGGCAGGTGCCTCGGCGACGGCCGGAGGTACTGCGTCAGCGTGATGATGTCCGTGCCGGCGTCGTGCAGGCGCTGCAGGGCGTCCTCGACCTCGTCGCGCTCCTCGCCCATCCCGAGGATGAGGTTCGACTTCGTGACGAGACCGGCGTCCCGGCCCTGCGTGAGGACGTCGAGGGAGCGTTCGAACCGGAACGCCGGGCGGATCCGCTTGAAGATCCGGGGGACCGTCTCGACGTTGTGCGCGAAGACCTCCGGTCGCGCGTCGAAGACCTGCCCGAGCTGGTCGGGTCGGCCGTTGAAGTCCGGCACGAGGATCTCCACGCCGGTGCCGGGGGAGTGCTCGTGGATCGCGCGGATCGTCTCGGCGTAGAGCCACGCGCCACCGTCGTCGAGGTCGTCCCGGGCGACCCCGGTCACGGTCGCGTACTTGAGGCCCATCGACACGACGGAGTCGGCGACCCGCCGTGGCTCGTCGCGGTCGAGCGGCTCCGGACGCCCGGTGTCGATCTGGCAGAAGTCGCACCGCCGCGTGCACTGGGAGCCGCCGATGAGGAAGGTGGCTTCGCGGTCCTCCCAGCACTCGAAGATGTTCGGGCAGCCGGCCTCCTGGCAGACGGTGTGCAGCTGCTGGTCCCGCACCAGGCCGGAGAGCGCGCGGAACTCCGGGCCCTGCGTGGCGCGCGTCTTGATCCACGCCGGCTTCGTCTCGATGGGCGTCGCGGCGTTGCGTGCCTCGACGCGGAGCATGCGGCGGCCTTCCGGGGCGAGGGTCATGCGAGGGTTTCCTGTCGGTCAGCGGTTCGGTCCGGTCCGGCCTGGAGGCGCGGTCCGGCTGTCGTGGATCGGGTCGCGTCGGCGATGCGCCGGCCTTCGTGCATGCCGTCGACCGCGTCCTGCACCCGTGCGGCGACCAGGTCGGCGACACGGTCGACGCTGACGGGTGCCCGGCCGACGGCGGCTGCTGCGAGGCTCAGGGTCGTGACGCCTGCGTCCGAGATGCCGCACGGCACGATCGCCGCGTAGGCGTCGAGCGCGTTGTCGCAGTTGATCGCGATCCCGTGGCTCGTGACGCCCTCGGCGACGTGCAGCCCGATCGCGCCGACCTTGGCGTGCGGCGCACCGTCCTCGCCCCGGACCCACGCACCGCTCCGGCCCTCGACACGCTCGGCGCGGACACCCACGGCCGCGGCGACGTCGATGATGACCTGCTCGAGGTCCCGCACCCACGCCAGGACGTCGAGCGGCTCGACGAGTCGGACGATCGGGTAGGCGACGAGTTGTCCCGGCCCGTGCCAGGTGATCCGGCCGCCACGGTCGACTTCGACCACGGGGGAGCCGTCCGTCGGCAGGTCGGAGGGTTCCGTGCGACGCCCCGCGGTGTACACGGACGGGTGCTCGCAGAGGACGACGGCACCGGGCGAGCGTCCCGCGACGACGTCGGCGTGGAGTGCCTGCTGGAGGGCCAGTCCGTCCGCGTGGGCGAGCAGGCCGCGGGGGCGGACGATCGCGAGTTCCGGCATGCGCGCCAGGCTACGGCAGTTTCTGGACGCCGTCCAACAACGTGGGAGGACCGGTCTTGACCTCAAGTGCGGTTGAGACGCTCAGATGGGGCCATGCACATCCGACAGGTCCAGCTCACGACACGTTCGATCGACGAGACCGCGAGGTTCTACACACGGCTCGGCTGCGAGGTCACCATCGACCGGGAGACCGCCAGCGTGACCGTCGGGTCGACACGACTGGTGTTCCGCGCGCTCGAGGAGATGACCGGCGCCCACCACCTCGCGTTCACGATCCCGACCGGCACGTTCGCCGCAGCCAAGGCCTGGGTCGGCACCGTGGCCACCCTCCTGGGGAGCGCCGACGTCGACGAGTTCGAGGGACCGCCCGGCTGGAACTCGCGGTCGGTCTACTTCGAGGGCCCGGACGAGCAGCTCCTCGAACTCATCGAGCGGCGGGACCTCGGTCCTGGTCCGGGCGCCGTCGCCCCCGACGTCGCTCCCGGGCTCGTGTCCGTCAGCGAGGTCGGCATCGCCGTGCCCGACGTCCTGGGCGCCGTCGAGCTCCTCCGTCGCCACGGACTCGAGCCGTACGCCGACGCACCCGCCGCGGAGTTCGCGCCCGTCGGTGACGTCGACGGACTGCTCATCCTCGTGTCGCCCGGGCGCATGTGGTTCCCGACCCTCGACCGGACTCCCTCCACCGCTCCCGTCGTGCTCGACATCGGGCTCGGGAGCACCGTCGAACTGGCACCGGCCGTCCTCCTGCGGTGAACGGTCACCGACGGCGAGCGGTGGGCCTTGTAGAATCGACGGATCATGGCGCAATTCGGCTCACTCTCCGATCGGCTGACCGAGACCTTCCGCAACCTGCGGAGCAAGGGTCGTCTGTCCCCGTCCGACGTCGACGGCACCGTCCGCGAGATCCGCCGGGCGCTGCTCGACGCGGACGTCGCGCTCGAGGTCGTCAAGGCGTTCACCGCCTCGGTGCGGGAGCGTGCGCTCTCGGACGAGGTCAACAAGGCGCTCAACCCGGCGCAGCAGGTCGTCCAGATCGTCAACGAGGAGCTCGTCGGCATCCTCGGTGGTCAGCAGCGCCGCCTCGAGTTCGCGAAGCGGCCGCCGACGGTCATCATGCTGGCGGGTCTGCAGGGTGCGGGCAAGACCACGCTCGCCGGCAAGCTCGGCAAGTGGCTCAAGAAGGACGGCCACACCCCGATGCTCGTCGCGGCGGACCTCCAGCGTCCGAACGCGGTGCAGCAGCTCCAGGTCGTCGGCGAACAAGCCGGCGTGCACGTCTTCGCGCCGGAGCCGGGCAACGGCGTCGGCGACCCGGTCAAGGTCGCGAAGAACGCGATCAAGGCCGCGGTCGACCAGCAGTACGACACCGTGATCGTGGACACCGCCGGCCGACTCGGCGTCGACGCCGAGCTCATGAAGCAGGCCGCGAACATCCGCAAGGCCGTCGACCCGGACGAGGTCCTGTTCGTCATCGACGCGATGATCGGTCAGGACGCCGTCGCGACCGCTCGTGCCTTCCAGGAAGGCGTCGACTTCACCGGCGTCGTCCTGTCGAAGCTCGACGGCGACGCCCGCGGTGGTGCCGCCCTGTCGGTCGCGAGCGTGACCGGCCGCCCGATCATGTTCGCCTCCACGGGTGAAGGCCTCGACGACTTCGAGCCGTTCCACCCGGACCGCATGGCGAGCCGCATCCTCGACCTCGGTGACATCCTCTCGCTCATCGAACAGGCGCAGTCCGCGTTCGACGAGGAAGAAGCACGCAAGGTCGCCGAGAAGATCGCGAGCGACTCGTTCACGCTCAACGACTTCCTCGAGCAGATGCAGCAGCTCCGGAAGGCCGGTTCGATCAAGGGCATGCTCGGCATGCTCCCCGGCGCGAAGGGCATGCGCGAGGCACTCGACAACTTCGACGAGGGCGAGATCGTCCGCACCGAGGCGATCATCCAGTCGATGACGAAGCAGGAGCGCGAGCTCCCGAAGCTCCTCAACGGCTCCCGCCGACTCCGCATCGCGAAGGGCTCCGGCACCACGGTGACCGAGGTCAACGCCCTCGTGAACCGCTTCGAGCAGGCGGCGAAGATGATGAAGACGGTCGCGCGCGGCGGTGTGCCGCAGATGCCCGGCATGGGTCCGATCCCGGGCATGCACGGTGGCAAGAAGAAGCAGCAGCCGGCCGGTGGCAAGAAGAAGAAGGTCGGCAACCCCGCGAAGCGCGCGGCACTCGCGTCCGGTGCGGCCGCGCAGCCGCAGCAGCAGACGCCGAAGGGCTCGGGCTTCGGGTTCGGCGGGGGCGCCAAGGGCGGCAAGGCGCCGACCGAGGAAGAGCTGGCGAGCCTGCAGAAGTTCCTGGGACGCTAGCGCGACCCATCAGCAGACAGGAGGCCCGTGGCGCATCCGCCACGGGCCTCCCGTCCGTCTCGCCGTCGTTCAGAGCGACTCGCGCAGCTCCGTCACCAGGTGCCGGACGACCGCGCGCAGGTCGCCGCCGTTCTCCTGCGCGACCCGCAGCTGCCGCTGGTACGACGCGCCGTCGGCGATCATCGTGTCGAGGTGGTGCAGTTCCTCCTGGCAGCCGAGACGCTCCGCGACGGGGTCGAGCCGCTCGACGAGGTCGTGCACCTCGTCCGTCACGAGCCGTTCGTCCCCGGCCGCGTTGGTGATGATCTCGGCCTCCATGCCGTACCGTGCCGCGCGCCACTTGTTCTCGCGGACGAACCAGGGCTGCATGGTCGGGAGGGTCTCGCCAGCGTCGAGCCGGTCGGACATCGTCGTGACGAGGCACTGGACGAGCGCGGTGACGGCACCGACCTCGTGCAGCGTGGAGATGCCGTCGGACACGCGGTTCTCGAGCGTGCCCCACCCGGGCGACGGCCGGATGTCCCACCGCAGGTCCTTGACGCCCTCGATCACGCCGGTCCGCGTGAGGTCGTCGACGACCTCCTCGAAGTTCGCCCACGCGCCCAGCGCCGGGGGGAGGCCGCCGGTGGGCAGCTGCTGGAACATGAGCGCGCGGTTCGACGCGTACCCGGTGTCGGTGCCCGCCCAGAACGGGCTCGACGCGGTGAACGCCTGCAGGTGCGGCACGTAGGCGAGCATCGCGCCGAGGATCGGGAGCGCCTTGTCACGGTCGTCGATGCCGACGTGGACATGGACGCCCCAGATGAGCATCTGCCGTCCCCACCACCGGGTCCGGTCGATCAGGGTGTTGTAGTGCTCGCTGTCCGGGGTGATCTCCTGCTGGTCCCACACCGCGAACGGGTGGGTCCCGGAGCACATCACCTGCGCGTCGAGCGGTTCGGCGGCGTCGATGACCTCACCGATCACCCCGGAGAGCTCGCTCGTGGCGTCCCCGACGCGGGAGTGCACGCTGCTGACGACCTCGACCGTGTTCGTCAGCAGCTCTTCGGTCACCCGGTCCGGGTCGCCCAGCCGTTCCTGCACCGCGGCGATGACCGCGGGCGCCCGCGGACTGAGGTCACCGGTGTCGCGGTCGACCAGGGGGAGCTCCCACTCGACGCCGATCGTCGACGGGCGGGACTCGGTGAAGCGGATGTCCATGCTGTACATCCTGCCCGGCTGGTTGTCGGACACGCACAAGGATCACCGCCCCCGGTCGTGGCTGTCCGATTCACAGTAGATGCACACCGGGCGTACCGTAGAGACGCTCAACACGGAAGAGGTACGCATGCAGCTGGTCGTGCGCGGTACGTCCGCACCGCTCGTCGGAGAACTCGACATCCCGGTCTCGAAGTACCACGCGCACCGTGCGCTGGTGCTCGCGTCCCTGGCAGAGGGGACGAGCATCGTCTCCGGCATCAGCGCGACCCGGCAGGTCGAATGGACCGTCGGCACGCTCCGTGCCCTCGGCGTCGACGTCAAGCGGCGCGGGAACGAGTACCACGTCACGGGTCTCGGGGGGCGCTACCAGGCCACCGACGTCGTCGACCACGGGTCGCGCGGCGCGGACGGCATCCTCAACATGGGCTCGTCCGGCACGACGCTCTACTTCATGACCGGCTTGGCGTCGCTCGCGGACAAGCCGATGACGCTCTCGGGGATGAAGTACTTCCAGCGCCGCCCGATCAAGGCGCTGCTCACCTCCCTGACGCAGATGGGCATCGAGCTCGAGGCGACGAACGACTGCCCGCCGGTGACGGTCCAGCCGAAGCGCCCGCGCGGCGGTGACGTGCAGATCGCCGGCACCCTGTCGCAGTGGATCTCCGGTCTGCTGCTCGTGGCTCCGTTCGCCGAGCAGGAGACCCGCATCCACATCACGGGTGGGCGGCTCAACGAACAGCCCTACGTCGAGCTGACGGTGCGCATGATGCGGCAGTTCGGGCTCACCGTCGAGGTGTCCGACGACTGGCTCGAGTACCGGATCCCGGCGAACCAGACGGCCACCCCGCACGACTACGTGATCCCGCCGGACATCGGCTCGGCGGCGTTCGGCATCGCCGCGGCCGGCATCCGCGAGTCGAACGTGCTCCTGCGTGGCATGACGGCGTTCACGACCGCCGAGACCGACCACCCGGAGAGCGAGTTCCTCGACCTCGCCAGCGCCATGGGCGTCCCGATGCGGATCGACGAGGAGACCGGCTTCGTGCGCATCGAGCACGACGGCTCCCCGCTGCGCGCGCTCGACATCGACTGCCAACCGATCCCGGACCTGCTGCCGATCCTGTCCACGATGGCGACCTTCGCCGAGGGCACGACGAGGCTCTGGAACGTCGCGCACATCCGGCTGAAGGAGTCCGACCGCGTGGCCGCGATGCTCCAGCTCAACCGGATGGGCGGCCGCGCCGAGCAGGGCGCTGACGAGCTCCGCGTGACGGGCGTCGGACCGGGCGAGCTGCACGGATCACCGATGTCGTCGTTCAACGACCACCGCGTGCTCATGTCGCTCGCGGTCGCCGCGTCGAAGGCCGAGGGCGTGTCGTCGCTCACCTACCCGCGGGCCTACCGGATCTCGTACCCGACGTTCCTCGAGGCGATGAACTCCGTCGGCCTCGACATGGAGGTCGGTGACGCGCCCGCCGCAGAAGCCGCGCGCGACGACCGGATCGACGCCGTGGCCGCCGCTGCGGAGAGCACCGACCTCGGCGACGAGCAGGAGACGACGACGAGCGGCCTGCCCGAGCTCGCCGGTGTCGACGCCGACCCGCTGGTGCTCAGCGAGAAGGTGCGCCGGCTCTCCGAGGAGGACCCGGACGGCCTCGCGGTCATCGAGGTCGGCGGTCCGGAGCCCGTGAACACGACGTGGCGCGAGCTGCAGGACGAGGCCGACAAGGTCTCCGCGCTGCTCCTCGAACTCGGCGTCCGCACGGGGGAGTCCGTGGCGATGCAGCTGCCGAACTGGCGGGAGTTCGTGTCGATCACCCTCGGCGCGATCCAGATCGGTGCCGTCGCGACGCCGATCATGCCGGTGTTCGGACCCCGCGAGACGACCATGACGCTCGCCCGGTCCCGCGCCCGTGTCGTGTTCCTGCCGAACGTCTTCCGCAAGCGCCGTCCGGCGCTGGAGCTCCTCGACGTCGTCGACGAGGCGAAGGCGCAGAAGCGTCGGCTCTCGGTCGAGCACGTCGTCGTGCTCCGCGCCGAGGCCCGCGGCCAGGCGGACAGCCCGACGAACCAGCCGCCGCTGCCGGCCGACGCCGCCGAGCGCGTGGCGGCGAGCGAGTGGAACTGGCGGTACTTCGACACCGCCCTCGACTCGGTGCAGGTGGACGTCGACCAGATCCGGTCGCACGCGCCGGGCCCGGACGACGTCTGCCAGCTGCTCTTCACCTCCGGCACCACCGGTGAGCCGAAGGGCGTGCAGCACCCGCACCGCACCCTGGGGCTCGCGACCGCGATGCACGTCGCCCAGTCCGGCCTGACGAGCGAGGACCGCATCTACATCCCCTCGCCGCTGGCGCACCAGACCGGGTTCCTGTACGGCATGCTCCTGGCCTTCCGGCTGGGTGCCCCGCAGGTCATCCAGCCCGTGTGGGACGGCACCGTTGCCCTCGAGCAGGCGTTCGGCGCCGCGAAGGCGACGTTCGTGCAGTGCGCGACGCCGTTCCTGACCGACCTCGTCGACCTCGTCGAGGCCGGTGCCGACGCGCCGGAGTCGCTGCGGATCTTCGTGCCGACCGGCGCGGCCGTCCCGCGCGCCCTAGCACAGCGGGCCAGCACGGTCCTCGGCAGTGCGATCCTCGGCGCCTTCGGCACGAGCGAGACCTGCCTCGGTGCCCTGTCGAGCCCGGACGACGACCCGGCGGACGCGTACGGCCACGACGGTCGGGCGCTCCCGGGCATCACGATCCGCATCGTCGACGACGAGGGCAACGAGCTCCCGGCCGACACCGAGGGCAACTTCGAGCTGTTCTCGCCGACGATGTTCGACGGCTACCTCGACCGCCCGGACCTCACGGACGACGTCTTCACCGAGGACGGCTGGTACCGGACCGGGGACCTCGCGAAGGTGTCCGAGAAGGGCTTCCTCTCGATCACCGGTCGCGTCAAGGACGTCATCAACCGCGGTGGCGAGAAGATCCCGGTCGTGGAGATCGAGAACCTCCTCTACCAGCACCCGCTCGTGACCGACGTCGCGATCGTCGCGATGCCGGACGCCCGGCTCGGGGAGCGCGCGTGCGCCTTCGTCGTGTCGGCGCGCCAGGGTGAGACGCTCGCCTTCGGTGCGATGCAGCAGTACCTCGAGGCCGCCGGTGTCAGCAAGTACTACTGGCCCGAGCGACTCGAGTACATCGCCGAACTGCCGCGCAACGCGGTCGGCAAGGTCCAGAAGAACGTCCTGCGGGAGCAGGCGGCCGCGCTCGTCGCGACGAAGGAGAAGTAAGCAGATGACGACGTTCGACGAGAACGCCTTCCAGCAGCTCAAGGCCGAGGTCACGGAGTGGGTCCGTGGCCGCGGCGAGGAGTGGGCCCAGGAGATCGAGCGCACCGGCCACGTCGCGCCCGAGCTCTTCCAGGAACTCAAGGACAAGGGCTGGCTGTCGCTCGCGGCGCCGGAGGAACTCGGCGGCCGCGCCATCCCGTTCTCCCGCTACCTCGAGGTCATGGAGATCGTCTCGCGGTCCCACGCATCGATCCGCATGCTCGTGCACGTCATCAACGGCACCTGGCGCGCGATGCAGCCGTACGCGACGCCGGAGCAGATCGAGCAGGTCGTGAAGCCGAGCGTGGCGGGCGACAAGCTCGTCGCGTTCACGCTGACCGAGGCGACCGCCGGCACCGGCGCGGACATCCGCACCACGGTGCGGCGCGAGGGCGACACCTACGTGATGAACGGCGAGAAGCACCTCATCACCTTCGGCGTGAAGTGCGACTACTGGCTCATCGCCGCTCGTCTCGAGGGCACCACGGGGCAGGAGGGCACGGTCGCGTTCCTCATGCCGAACAGCGGCCTGCCGGGCGCCGAGGTGATCGACGACTCGGACACCATGGGCATCCGCGGGACCGACCACGCCATCCTCCGCTTCACCGAGACGCCGATCCCCGCCTCCGCCCGGCTGGGCGAGGAAGGGCAGGGCCTCGAGGTCGCCCTCGGCGGCTTCCTCCTGCCGAGCCGCGTCTCGGTCGCGATGAGCGCCGTCGGCCTCGCCGAGCGCGCCAACGAGCTCGCCGTGGAGTACGCCAACACCCGCGAGACGTTCGGCAAGAAGCTCGCCACCCGTCAGGCGATCCAGTTCTACCTGGCCGAGAACTACGCCGACATCGCCGCGGCCCGGGCGCTCGTGCTCGAGGCCGCCCGCGCCTACGAGGAGGACCGCCCGGACGCCGGCACGCTGTCCAGCGCCTCGAAGATGGTCGCCGTCGACATGCTGGCCCGCGTGACCGACAAGGCCCTGCAGGTGCACGGCGGTCAGGGCTACTGGAAGCGCAACGCGATCGAGCGCGTCTACCGTGACGCCCGCGCCCAGCGCTTCGAGGAGGGCACGAACGAGATCCAGAAGCTGGTCGTCGGCCGGGCCGTCGTGACCGGCCAGGCCGGCTTCTAGTCGCTCCCACCCACCGGATGGGAGGCGCGGCGCGGGCCCGCACCGCGCCTCCCGTCCGCCACAACGCACGCAAAGGACAGCAGTGACCGACTCCACCAACGCTCCCATCGCGCTCATCACGGGTGCCTCGCGCGGCATCGGCCGCCTCCTCGCGCAGAAGCTCGGCCAGCGCGGCGTCACCGTGGTGGTGACCTACAAGGGCAACGCCGACCTCGCCGAGGAGTCGCTCGCCGACGTGAAGGCGGCCGGCGGCGACGGGATCACCGCGCAGGTCGACATCGAGCAGCCCGAGTCGATCGACGCGCTGTTCGACCTGGTGCGCGACACGTACGGTCGCCTGGACTACTTCGTCGCGAACGCCGCCGCGAGCGCGTTCAAGCCGGTGAAGGAACTCAAGCTGCACCACCTCGACCGCAGCTACGCGACGAACGCCCGCTCGTTCGTCCTCGGAGCCCAGCGTGCCGCCGAGCTCATGGACAACGGCGGTCGCATCGTCGTCGTGACCTCGTACGGATCGCTGCGGGCGTTCCCGACGTACGCCGCGCTCGGCGCCGCGAAGGCCATGAGCGAGGCGTACACGAAGTACATGGCCGTCGAGTTCGGCCCGCGGCAGATCACCGTCAACGCGGTGAACGGCGGGCTCATCGACACCGACTCGCTCGAGTACTTCTACTCGAAGGTCGCCGGTCAGGCCCCGATGCAGAGCGTCATCGAGAAGCTGCCGCTGCAGCGTCCGGGCACCGCCGACGACATGGCGGACGCGGTCGACTTCCTGCTCTCCGACAAGGCGTCGTACATCACCGGGCAGACGCTGTCGGTGGACGGCGGCCTGACCGTCATCGCGCCGCCGTACTGGGCCGACACGACGTCGCCGCTGCGTGACGCGGTCCTGCCTCCGGCAGAGTAGGCACATGAGCACCGTCGCCATGCCCGACCTCGCCGTCGTCTCCTCGCCGTGGACGCTCGGACCCCTGACCCTGCCCAACCGGGTGGTGATGGGTTCGATGCACACCGGGCTCGAGGTGCACGACGACGGCGGGGCAGGCATGGCGGCGTTCTACCGGGAACGCGCCGCCGGGGGTGCCGCCTGCATCATCACGGGCGGCATCGCGGTGAGCGACGAGGCCCGCGGCGGTCCGGACTTCGCGGTCTTCGGCGTCGGGGGAGCGGACGAACGCTTCCGCGTCGCCGTCGACGCGGTGCACCAGGAGGGCGGCACGATCCTCGCGCAGCTCTTCCACGCGGGCCGGTACGCGTTGGTGGGCGGCATGGTCGACCGGCACGGTGAGCCGCAGCGGGCCGTCGCCCCGTCGCCGCTGCCGTGGTCCGCGGCGCGCGGCGTGGTGCCGGTCGAGTTGACCGGCGCCGAGGTCGAGCGGACGATCGAGGACTTCGCCGACGCGGCCCGCACGGCCCGGGACATCGGCTTCGACGGTGTCGAGATCATGGCGTCCGAGGGCTACCTCATCAACCAGTTCCAGTCCCCGCTGACGAACCTCCGCGACGACGAGTGGGGCGGCTCGCCGGAGCGTCGGCGGCGCTTCGCGGTCGAGGTCGTGCGTGCCGTGCGTGCCGCCGTCCCCGAACTGGCGGTCACCATCCGGCTGTCCGGCGCCGACCTCATGCCGGGTTCGTCGACCCCGGACGACGTCGACGCGCTCGTGCTCGACCTGCTCCCGCTCGGTGTCGACGGGATCTCGGTCGGCATCGGCTGGCACGAGTCCAGGACGCCGACCGTGCAGGCCGCCGTGCCGCACGGTGCCTGGGTGTCCTACGCGTCACGGATCGCCGCGCTCGTCCGCGACTCGGACCACCCGGACGTCAAGGTCATCGCGTCGAACCGGATGACGGACCTCCGCGACGGGGAGGCGGTGCTCGAGGACGGGCTCATCGACGCCGTCGCCCTCGCCCGGCCGTTCCTGGCCGACCCGGCCATCGTGAACCGGTCGCTCGCCGGCGCCTTCGACCTCGTCAACACCTGCATCGGCTGCAACCAGGCCTGCCTCGACCGCTCGATCATCGGCCAGCCCGTCTCGTGCCTCGTCAACCCGCGGGCCGCGCGCGAGGTCGCGTTCCCCGCTCGCCCGACGGCGTCCCCGAAGCGGGTCGACGTCGTCGGTGGCGGGCCGGCCGGGCTCGCGGCAGCGGTCGACGCCGCGCGCCGTGGTCACACGGTCACGCTCTGGGAGGCGTCCGACCGGCTCGGCGGCCAGTTCGACCTCGCCGCCCTCGTGCCGGGCAAGGAGGACTACGCCGCGACCGTCCGCTCCGCGCGCGCCGAGCTCGCCGCACGTGGTGCGACCGTCCACCTCGGACGGGCCGCGACGGCCGCCGACCTCACCGGGAGCGACGCGGTGGTGCTCGCACCCGGGGTCGTCCCCCGTGCGATCGACATCCCGGGGGCCTCGTTGCCCCACGTCCGTTCGTACGAGCAGGCGCTGCGCGAGGGCGTCCCCGCGGGCACGGTGGCGATCATCGGTGGCGGCGGGATCGGTGTCGACACCGCGGCCTTCCTGACCGAGTCGCCGGACGAGGTCCGGCGTGCGGGCGAGTTCGCCGCCCGGTGGGACATCGACGTGTCCGAGACCGTCGTCGGCGACGTGCCGCAGCGGCTGCCGGCGGCGACCCGTGCGCTCCGCCCAGGAAGCGACGTCACGGTCCTGCGACGTTCGGGCAAGTTCGGGCAGGGGATCGGCATCACGTCCCGCTGGGTGGCGGTCGGACGTCTCCGCGACGCCGGCGTGCACATGGTGGGCGGGGTGCAGGAGTACCTCCGCATCGAGCCCGGCGTGCTCTGGATCCGGGACGAGCACGGTGAGGAGCGCGGCGTCCCCGCGGACCACGTCGTCGTCTGTGCCGGACAGGAGCGGGCGACCGGTGTCGTTGCCGAGCGGGGCGGGTCGGAGTCGGGCGGGTCAGCGCCGGGCGGGCTCGCTGCGGGTGACTCGGCTCGGGGTGGCCTGGCTCCGGGTGGGCTCGAGGAGGGCCTCCGCGCGGCCGGCGTGCCGTACGCCGTCGTGGGCGGCGCCCGCGACGCCCGGAGCGTGGACGCGGTCCGCGCGACGTCGGAGGCGCTCGAGGCGGTCCGGCGACTCGCACCCTGACGGCGCGTCCCGACTCGCTTCTCGAGCGGAAACCTGCAAGAATGAACGGTCGAATCGTGTCCGCTCGACCCTCTATCCAGCGGATCACGTTCTCATCGAGCTTCCACCGTGTGTGCCCCCACGCCCGCGGTCCCGGTTCAACCACAACAACACGCAACAGGAGCATTTGTGGCTGTCAAGATCCGTCTCAAGCGTCTCGGGAAGATCCGTGCGCCGTACTACCGTGTCGTCGTCGCCGACTCGCGCACCAAGCGCGACGGTCGCGTGATCGAGGAGATCGGCAAGTACCACCCCACCGAGGAGCCCTCGGTCATCGAGATCAACTCGGACCGTGCGCAGTACTGGCTCGGCGTCGGCGCGCAGCCGACCGAGCAGGTCGCCGCCCTCCTCAAGCTCACGGGCGACTGGGGCAAGTTCAAGGGCGAGGGCAACACCGAGTCCACCGTGAAGACCGCGCAGCCGAAGGAAGCCTTCGTGGCCGACTCGGCGAAGAAGCCGGTCCTCAAGCCGAAGTCGGAGAAGAAGGCCCCCGAGGCCCCCGCCGTCGACGAGGCCGCCAGCGACGACGCCGCCGAGACGACCGAGGCGTAATTCCTTGCTCGAATCCGCGCTGACGCACCTCGTCAAGGGGATCGTCGATCACCCTGACGACGTGCGCGTCGCCAGTTCCACCTCCGCGCGGGGCGAGGTCCTCGAGGTGCGTGTGCACCCCGAGGACCTCGGCCGCGTGATCGGTCGCGCCGGACGGACCGCGAAGGCGCTGCGCACCCTGGTCTCGGCTCTCGCCGACGGCAAGCGGGTGCGTGTCGACGTGGTCGACACCGATTCCTAGGGAGACGACCCAGCTCCGGGTGGGTCGCATCACGAAGGCGCACGGGCTCAAGGGCGGTATCAAGCTCGAGCTCTACACCGACGACCCGGATCGTCGGTTCACGCCGGGAGCGGTCTTCACGCTCCAGGTCCCGGACGACTCGCCCTGGGCCGGCAAGACCATCGCGCTCGAGGAACTCCGCTGGTACAACGGCCACCCGGTCGCCTTCTTCGAGGGCGTCGGGGACCGGACGGCCGCCGAGACCCTCGCGCGAGCGATCCTCTGGGTCGAGCAGGACGCCGACGCCGAGACCGGCGAGGACGATGCCTGGTACGACCACCAGCTCGTCGGGCTGAAGGTGCTCCGCGACGGGGTCGAGGTCGGCACCGTCGCACGGGTCGACCACATGCCCGCACAGGACCTCCTGGCCGTCGACACCCCGTCACGCGGCGAGGTGCTCGTGCCGTTCGTCTCGGCGATCGTGCCCGCCGTCGACATCGCCGCCGGCACCGTCACGGTGACACCGCCCACGGGGCTGTTCGAGGAGCCGGAGGACACCTCGCGCCCCGAGACGGTCACGCCGCCCGCCGCCGAGGACTGATCGTGCGCATCGACATCGTCACGATCTTCCCGGAGTTCTTCTCGGTGCTCGACGTCTCGTTGCTCGGCAAGGCCCGGCAGGACGGACTGCTCGACCTGCACGTGCACGACCTCCGCTCCTGGACGACCGACCGGCACCGCACCGTCGATGACACCCCGTACGGCGGGGGAGCGGGCATGGTCATGAAGCCGGAGCCCTGGGCACAGGCCTTGGAGTCCGTCCTGCGGCCCGACGGCTCGTCCACCCTCGTCGTCCCGACGCCCGCGGGCACCCCGTTCAAGCAGCCCATCGCCCGGTCGCTGGCGCTGGAGCCCCACCTCGTGTTCGCGTGCGGACGGTACGAGGGCATCGACGCGCGGGTGTTCGAGTGGGCGGCGTCACGTTGCTCGGTCGTCGAGCTCTCGCTGGGCGACTACGTGCTGAACGGGGGCGAGGTCGCCGCCATGGCGATGATCGAGGCGGTCGGTCGACTCGTCCCCGGGGTCGTCGGCAACCCCGAGTCGCTCGTCGAGGAATCCCACGAGGACGGCCTCCTGGAGTACCCGTCGTACACGAAGCCGGCGTCCTGGCGTGGTCTCGACGTGCCGGAGGTCCTGCTCAGCGGGCACCACGCCCGCGTCGGAGCGTGGCGGCACGAGCAGCAGGTGGAGCGGACGCGGCGCGTCCGGCCGGACCTGCTGCCGGACGCGTAGGTCCGGCGTCGGCCGGGTTCGGTCGCCGCCGGTCCTCCGGTTCTGGTCGGTCCGGTCCGGTCGGGTCCTGGTCGGTCCGGTC
>NZ_JBQEPN010000012.1:46689-64421 GCF_052045775.1 Curtobacterium sp. 22159 | reverse complement strand
CGGTCCGGTCGGGTCCTGGTCGGTCCGGTCCGGTTCTGGTCGCACGACGTGCCGTCCGCGTCCGTTCTGGTCGCACGACGTGCCGTCGGCCAGGAAGGTGAGCGGCAGGTCGTGCGACCCCGGCGAGGACGTCAGACGCCGGCCTCGGCTCGTTGGGCGCGACGCAGGGTGAGGACCTCGGGTCCTGTCTCGGTGACCGCGACCGTGTGCTCCACGTGCGCGGCCCGCGAGCCGTCCACGCTCTTCAATGTCCAGCCGTCGTCGTCCTGGTAGAGCTCGGCGGTCCCCTGCATCAGCCACGGTTCGATCGCCACGACCAGCCCGGGGCGCAGCTTGAGACCGCGCCCCGGCCGGCCGTCGTTGGGCACGTGCGGGTCGCCGTGCATCGTGCGACCCACCCCGTGTCCGCCGAACTGCAGGTTCACGTCGTAGCCGGCGTCGTGCGCGACACGGCCGATGGCGTACGACACGTCTCCGAGCTTGTTCCCCGGTCGGAACTGCTCGATGCCCGCGACGAGGGCGCGCTCGACGGTGGTGACGAGCCGCTGGTCGTCCTCCCTCGGGGTCCCGACCTGGACCGTGACGGCGGAGTCCGCAACCCAACTGTCGACGCTCGCGGCGAAGTCGAGACTCACCAGGTCCCCGTCGACCAGGACGCGGTCGTACGGGAGCCCGTGCAGCGCGGCGTCGTTGACCGACGTGCAGAGGTTCTTGCCGAACGGTGACCTGCCGAAGGACGGGTGGTAGTCCACGTAGCAGCTGACCGCACCGCGTTCGGCGATCATCCGGGCCGCCACCCGGTCCAGGTCGAGCAGGTTCACCCCGACGTCGACGGTGTCGAGCAACTCGTCGAGGACGTCGGCGACGAAGCGGCCCGCGGCACGGAGGCCGTCCAGCTCGGCAGGGGTGCGCAGTTCGATCATGCCTCCCATCCTCGTCGTTTTGCCTCGACGGTTCCGTGTGGCAGTATTGATCCTCGTGCCCTGGCTGGACTCTGCCACGGGGGAGTCGCCGACACCGGGCACACACCCACTTTCCGAAACCGATCCGCGGCGACCCGTGTGCGTCCGCAGAGAGTGACCCAATCATGAGCCAGCTCCTCGACCACGTCGACGCAGCATCGCTGCGCACCGACGTTCCGGACTTCCGTCCCGGCGACACCATCAAGGTGCACGTCAACATCATCGAAGGCACGCGCTCGCGTGTCCAGGTGTTCCAGGGCGTCGTCATCGCGCGTCAGGGTCACGGCCTCGGCGAGACCTTCAAGGTTCGCAAGGTGAGCTTCCAGGTCGGCGTCGAGCGCTGGTTCCCGGTGCACTCGCCGATCATCGACCACATCGAGATCGTCACCAAGGGTGACGTCCGTCGCGCGAAGCTCTACTACCTCCGCGAACTCCGCGGCAAGGCCGCCCGCCGCAAGATCAAGGAGAAGCGCGAGTCCTGATCGCCTTCACAGTGACCGTCCGCGAGCCGGACGGCGCTGTCGGCCCCTCGTCCATGTACGGTTGTGCATCGACGGGGGGCTTTCCCGTGTGTGGGACCGGAAGGGTCCGCCGCGGGATCCTGTGGTTGAACGAGAGCGGAAATGACGGACACGACTGACGAAACCGGGCGCCGGCCCCGTGTCGAGAAGAAGCGCAACGGCGTCCTCACGTTCCTCCGCGACCTCGTCATCATCTTCATCGCGGCACTGCTCGTGTCGTTCCTCGTCAAGACGTTCCTGATCCGGTCGTTCTACATCCCGTCGGCGTCGATGGAGAACACCCTGCAGATCAACGACCGGGTGATCGTGAACGAGCTCGTGCCGAACGTCGTGTCGCTCAAGCGTGGCGACGTCGTCGTGTTCAAGGACCCGGGTGGATGGCTCGATGGGTCGGAGGTGCCGAACGTCACCCCGACGACGCAGCCCGCCAAGGCCATCGACTGGTTGCTCACCCAGGTCGGTCTCGGCACCGGGGACAGTGACGACCACCTCATCAAGCGGGTGATCGGGCTGCCGGGCGACAAGGTGTCCTGCTGCAACGACCTCGGGCAGATGTCCGTGAACGGTGTCCCGATCAAGGAGCCGTACCTCAAGCTTCCGGCGGGTGCTCCTGCGTCGGCGACCGACTTCTCCGTCACCGTGCCGAAGGGCACGATCTGGGTGATGGGTGACAACCGCAATGACTCGAAGGACTCCCGCTACAACGGCGACACCCCGTCGAAGGGCTTCGTGCCGCTGTCGGACGTGACCGGCCGCGCCTTCGTCATCTCGTGGCCGTCGAGCCGGTGGACCTGGCTCAACGACTACCCGGACGTCTTCGCGGGTGTGGAGGAACGGGACAAGTGACCGTGGTCCGGCCGTCCCTCCGAGTCGAGAGGAAGCTGCTCGGCGAGGGCCGCGTCACGGTCATCGGCATGGACGAGGTCGGACGTGGCGCGATCGCCGGGCCGGTCGCCGTGGGCGTCGCCGCGGTGACGATCGACGTCGGCCGGGTGCCCCAGGGGCTCGCTGACTCGAAGCTGCTCAGTGCCGCCCGCCGCGAAGCCCTCGACCCCGTGGTGCGCCGCTGGACCCGGACGGCGGTCGGCATGGCGTCGGCCGAGGTCGTCGATCAGCAGGGCATCGTTCCCGCCCTCGGGCAGGCCGGCGCATCCGCACTGGCTGCCCTGGTGGCCGAGGGGCTGTCGCTCGAGGGGGCGGTGGTGGTGCTCGACGGTTCGTTCGACTGGCTGACCCGAGCGGTGCCGTCGACGCTCCGGCTCCCGACGGACCCGCTCGAGGTCGTCGTCCGGATCAAGGCCGACCGGGACTGCGCCTCGGTGGCAGCGGCTTCGGTCGTCGCGAAGGTCGCGCGCGACGCACTCATGACGGCGGCGCACGAGGAGGCGCCGCACTACGCGTGGGCGTCGAACAAGGGGTACGGGTCGACGGCACACTACGACGCGATCCGCGCGGTCGGGCCGCACGCGCTGCACCGGAAGAGCTGGTTGCACCAGGCGTCCAGTGTGGCGTTGGACGGGTTCGCCGAACTGGATGCCCTCGCGGGCTGATCCCGGGTCGGTCGGCGTCCGTCACGGCCACCCGATGCTCGGCTCACGGTTGTGCCAGGGACGGCCTGGTCGCCGTAGACTGTGGGCGCGATGGATGACGACGAATTCGACGACTACGACCGCGAGGTCGAACTGGCCCTGTACCGGGAGTACCGCGACGTCGTGTCGCAATTCCGGTACGTGGTCGAGACCGAGCGGCGTTTCTACCTGGCCAACGAGGTCGAGCTGGTCCGCCGGGACACCGAACACGATTTCTACTTCGAATTGACGATGAGCGATGTCTGGGTCTGGGATGTCTACCGTTCCGACCGCTTCGTGAAGTCCGTGCGTGTACTGACGTTCAAGGACGTGAACGTCGAAGAACTCACGTCGCGTGAACTCGAACTGCCGAAGGAACTCGCACTCGACGAGTGATCTTCACTTCTAATGCCGTTCCGGAGAAACGCCGCGGCATTTGTGCGTGAATGCAATGCACCCGCTAATGTGAAAGGGATTTCCGTCCCCCTCACACAGGAGCACGTCATGGCACAGAAGGTCACCGTCCAACTCGTCGACGACCTCGACGACACCCCGATCGCCCCCGGGTCCGGTCGCACGGTCGAATTCGCGTTCGACGGTTCGTCGTACGAGATCGACCTCACCGACGACAACGTCGACAAGTTCCGTGAAGCGATCTCCGACTACGTCGCCGCAGCACGCAAGGTCTCCGGTCGTCGTTCGGGCGGAGCCACGGCAAAGGCGGCGCCGAAGCGCGGCAACTCCGAGGAACTCGCGAAGATCCGCGAGTGGGCCAAGGAGAACGGGTACGAGGTCTCCACGCGCGGACGTATCTCGACCCAGGTGCAGGAAGCGTACGCGGCCGCACACTGAGTGCAATCCTCGAGAACCCCGGTCGACTTCGGTCGGCCGGGGTTCTTCGTTCGTCCTCCACAGCGCGGTCCAATTGCATGACCGTCCACATGTGTTCCCCTCGGGCCAGGGGAGCTCGGTGATCTCCGCCATCGTCGTGGCGGAGGGAACGACATGGAACAACGACCGCTGCGGAACAGCAGCCTCGGACGATTCGGTGAGGAACGCGCTGCGGAATGGCTGACCGGCCAGGGATTCCGGATCGTCGAACGCAATTGGCGCTGTGCGCGTGGTGAGATCGACATCATCGCCTGGCAGTCCTGCACGCTCGTCTTCATCGAGGTGAAGACGAGGTCCGGCGCCTCGACCGGCCACCCGTTCGAGGCGATCACGGCATCGAAGATCGCCCGGCTCCGCCGCCTGGTACCGGCGTGGTTCGACGACCACCCCGAAGTCACTGCTTGGACCATCCGCATCGACGCCGTCGCGGTGCACGTCGACGACGATCGGGTCGGGATCGAGCACGTCGCGGGTGTCCTGTGACGACGGACATCGGCCGGGCCGCCGCGATCGCGTTCGTGGGCGTGCAGGGCCGGCTGATCGAGGTGGAGGCGCACCTCACGAGCCAGCTGCCGGGGTTCAACATCATCGGGCTGCCCGACGCCGCGCTCGGCGAAGCTCGGGAGCGCGTCCGGTCCGCCAGCGCCGTCGCGGACTGCCCGCTGCCGGCGCGGCGGATCACGGTGAACCTCACGCCGGCGTCGATCCCGAAGCGGGGATCGGGCTTCGACCTCGCCATCGCGATGGCGATCCTCGGGGCGGAGGGCATCGCACCACAGGTCTCCCGAGACGTCGCGTACATCGGGGAACTCGGACTCGACGGTCGCGTCCGACCGGTGCCGGGCGTCATCCCGATGGTCATCGCCGCCCGCGACGCCGGCGTCACACGCGTCGTCGTGCCCGTGGGCAACCTCGAGGAGGCGCTCGTCGTCCCGGGGATCGACGTGCTCGGGACGGCCTCGCTCCGCGCCAGCGCCATCACGGCCGGGGCCCTGCTCCCGCCGGTCGACGTCGAGCCGGTGCTGGTGCCCGCGATCGCGGAGACCGCACCCCGCGCACACGACCTCGCCGACGTCATCGGGAACGCCGTCGGTGTCCGCGCGGTGATCGCCGCAGCGGCGGGCGGCCACCACATGTTCCTGCTCGGGCCGCCCGGCGCGGGCAAGACGATGCTCGCCGAACGGCTGCCCGGGCTGCTGCCCGACCTCGACCCGGACGCGGCGCTCGAGGTCGCCTCGGTCCGATCGGTGAGCGGGCACGGCAACCAGTCCTGGAGCGTTCGTCCCCCGTGGGAGGCGCCGCACCACTCCTCGTCCGCGATGGCGCTCATCGGCGGGGGATCGGGCCTCCTCCGACCCGGCGCCGTGTCGCGAGCCACACGAGGGGTGCTCTTCCTGGACGAAGCGACCGAGTTCCCCCGCGCCGTGCTCGACGCGCTCCGGCAACCACTGGAGTCCGGACGGATCACCGTGCACCGGAGCGTCGGCAGTGCTGAGTTCCCCGCGCGGTGTCAGGTCGTCCTCGCCGCGAACCCGTGCCCGTGCGGGAACGCCGGTGCTCGGGGCGGTCCGCTGTGCACCTGCAGTCCGAGCGTGGTCCGCAAGTACCTCGGCCGGATCTCGGGCCCGCTGCTCGACCGGATCGACATCCGTGTGGCGGTTCCGCGCGTGACGACCGGCACCATCCGAGCGAACGAGGGGACCGCACCCACGACGGCCGTCGCTGCCGAGCAGGTGGCAGCCGCGCGGCAGCGCATGGCCGAGCGACTGCGGGGGACCGGGTGGCGGTGCAACGCCGAGGTCACCGGGCCCTGGCTCCGGTCGGACGGGCGTGCCGAGCCGGGAGCGACGTCGGCCCTCGACCGCGCGCTCGACTTCGGTTCGCTCACGATGCGCGGCTGGGACCGGGTCATGCGGCTCGCCTGGACCATGGCCGACCTCGGCGGCGTCCGTCGACCCGGAGCGGAGGAGGTCCGACGGGCCCTGGCACTGCGGAGCGCACTGTGACCGCGACCGCGGACGCGGAGGCGTCGGCCCGGGTCACCTGGAGCATCCTCGCCGAACCGGGCGACTCGGTGGCCGGGGAACTGATCGACCGGTTCGGAGCGATCGAGTCGCTCGTACTCGTCCGCAGGGCGGTGCGAGCGGGCCCGGGCGAGATCGCCGAACGGATCGGTGACGCGCCGTCCTTCGCGGACGGTCCGGAGCGTGTGCGATCCGAACTCGTGAAGGCGCTCGCACGGTGGGGTCCGCGCGTCGCCGGTGCGGACCCGGTCGCCGCGGTCCACGCCGGTGCGGCGGTGGGCGCGCGGCTCGTCCTGCCGGGTGAGCCGGGGTGGCCGACCGGTCTGGACGGCCTCGGTCCGCACGCGCCGTTCGTGCTGTGGAGCCGTTCCGAACAGGAGGACCCGGTCGGGACGGCCGGCTGCGTCGGCGCGATGGCGGTCGTCGGGTGCCGCGCGAACACGGTCGCCGGCGCCGAGGCCACGGCCGAGATCACGTCGACCGCAGTCGACTCGGGCATCGAGATCGTGTCGGGCGGCGCGTACGGCATCGACGCGGTCGCCCACCGCGTGGCCGTCGCTGCGGGAACGCCGACGACTGCCGTGCTCGCGGGTGGGATCGACCAGTTCTACCCCGCGGGGAACCACGAGCTGCTCCGGAACGTGCTCGGCCGTGGGCGGGTGCTGTCCGAGTCGCCGCCGGGAACGCGGCCGACCAGGTGGCGCTTCCTCGCACGCAACCGGCTCATCGCGGCGCTGTCCGATGCGACGGTCGTCGTCGAGGCCGCGGCACGTTCGGGAGCCCTCAACACGGCGCACCACGCGCTGCAGCTCGGCAGACCGGTGTTCGCGGTGCCCGGTGCGTTCTCGTCGGCGGCGTCGGTCGGATGCCATCGGCTCATCGCCGAGGGGAACGCGCAGATCGTCGTGGCACCGCGTGATCCGGTCGCCGCGGTGCTGCCCGGTGCCGCGGCGGCCTCCGCGGGTGCGCGGCACGCGGAGGCGACCGTTCTGACGACGGGTTCCGACCCGCACGTGCAACGGACGCTCGACGCGCTCGAACGTCGACCGCTCCCGGTGGAGGAGGTCGCACGGCGCAGCGGGCTCTCGGTCGACGACGCCGCGGATGCGCTCGCGTTGGCGCAGCTCGAAGGACTCGTGGCGAACCTCGCCGACGGGTGGTGTCGCCGCTGAGGACAGACGGACACGGGCGACGGCGACGGCGACGGCGACGGCGGCGACGGCAGCCGCGGCGGGTGCGACCTGATCCGTGGTCCGACGCGCCTACGCTGGGCGCGTGACGGAACTCCGGGACGAACGGCTCGAAGCGGCGGTCGACGCGTTCCTGACGCATGCCCGGCACGCTCGTGGTCTGAGCGAGCAGACCGTGCGCGCGTACGCGAACGACCTCGAGCAGCTCGTGGAGTTCGCGTGCGTGCGCGGCGTGGACGTGCTCCCGGACCTCGGGCTCGAGCTGCTCCGGGACTGGTTGTGGGACGCCGACCACCGCGGCCTCGCGAGGAGCACCATCGCACGTCGGTCGTCGTCGGTCCGGGCGTTCACCCGTTGGGCGAGCGAGTCCGGTCGCACTCCGAGCGATCCGGGCGCACGTCTCCGAGCGCCGAAGGGGGCGGCACACCTCCCGCGCGTCGTCTCCGCGGACCAGGTCCGGTCGATGCTCGACGCCCTGGCGGGCCGGGCAGCAGGCGACGACCCGGGAGCGCTCCGGGACCTCGCGGTCGTGGAACTCCTCTACGCAGCCGGCATCCGGGTCAGCGAACTCGTGGGCATCGACGTGCTCGACGTCGATCGGGGCCGACTCACGGTGCGTGTGCTCGGCAAGGGCGGGCGGGAGCGTGTCGTGCCGTTCGGGGTGCCGGCGCGGGACGCGCTCGAGGCCTGGCTCGAACGCGGTCGGCCGGTCGTCCTCGCGAAGAACGGCGGCGCCGACCCCGGTGCGCTGTTCCTCGGCGACCGCGGAGCCCGTCTCGGAGTGCGGAGTGCCTACCGCATCGTCGCCCGGCTGCTGCAGGACCTTCCGGGCGAGGGACCGAGCGGGCCGCACACCTTCCGGCACACGGCTGCGACGCACCTCCTCGACGGGGGAGCGGACCTCCGCGCGGTGCAGGAACTGCTCGGCCACGCGAGTCTCGGCACGACGCAGATCTACACCCACGTGTCATCGGCGCGGCTGCGCGAGGTCTACCGGACGGCCCACCCGCGCGCCTAGCCGGATCAGCCGGTCCAGGCGGACTCCGGCAGCAGGACCGGCCACGCCGCAGGCGGCAGGTACGGGGTCGGATCGACGTAGCGGTCGTCGATCCGGGCGCCGAGGTGGAGGCACGGCGTCGATGCCGGGCAGTGTCCGACCGCCACGCGGCCCACGGCGTCGCCCTGGTGCACCCTGTCGCCCGTCGTGACCGTCGGCGTGACGGAGTCGAGCGTGCTGCGCAGGCCGTCGCCGTGGTCGATCGTCACGACCCCGCGACCCGCGACCGGGCCGGCGAACGTCACCGTACCGCCGGCGACCGCGACCGCGGCCGTCCCGACGGGGGCGCGCACGTCGATGCCGCGGTGGCCTGCCGCGTAGTCGTTCGCCGGAGCCTCCCACGGTCGGCTCACCGTCCGGCTCCCGGTCGGCCACACCCACGGCGCCGGTTCCGTCCCGCGCTCGACCGCCGGCGACGCCGGTACCGCGCCCGCCGACGCGCCCGCCGACGCGGCCGCCGACGCCGCGAGGCCTTGCTGCGGTGGGCCGCCGGGAACCGACGCCACCTGCGTTCCGGGGAGGAGGAACAGCAGGAGGAACAGCAGGAGCAGCAGGAACAGGAGGAAAGCTGCAGCCGCAGAGCAGCGCACCCGCCCGTCCCGGACGAGCAGTCGGCCGGACGGAGGGAACGCGGAGAGGAACTGCACAGGACCACCCTCCCGAGCACCCGCGCACCACGGGACGGGAGCACGACGACCTGTGGAGGACGAGCCGCGCCTCCCGGCCTGTGGAGCGAGAACGCACCCGGTTGGGCCTCGACGGCCGCCGGGGAGTACCATCTGGGGCGCTCCGGAACACGCAACGCCGCACGGACGGCGAACCAGCCGACCGCCGGGGCACCGTGCGCCACCCAGCACGGCGGCAAGAACCTGGAGCACCGTGTCGAACACGTCCACCCAACACGGCGAGGACCGTGCCTTCAAGGGGAAGGTCACCGCATTCGCGATCGCTGCGGCGGTCGGCGGCTTCCTCTTCGGATTCGACTCCTCCGTCATCAACGGCGCGGTCGACGCCATCAAGGGCGAGTTCGGCCTGTCCGAAGCAGCCAGCGGCTTCGCGGTCGCCTCAGCGCTCATCGGCTGCGCGTTCGGCGCGTACTTCGCCGGTCGCCTCGCGGACCGCTGGGGTCGCACCCGGGTGATGTTCTGGGCAGCGGTGCTGTTCCTGGTGTCCTCGATCGGTGCGGGCTTCGCCTTCGCCACGTGGGACTTCGTGATCTGGCGCCTGGTCGGCGGTCTCGGCATCGGTACGGCGTCGGTGATCGCGCCGGCCTACATCTCCGAGGTCTCGCCGAAGGGCATCCGCGGGCGTCTGGCCTCGTTCCAGCAGCTCGCCATCACGATCGGTATCTTCGCCGCGCTCCTGTCCGACCAGTTCTTCGCGACCACGGCTGGCGGGGCGTCCTCGGTCGTCCTCGGGCTGCCCGCGTGGCGCTGGATGTTCCTCGTCGGCGTCATCCCGTCGGTGGTCTACGGCGTCCTGGCGATCACGCTGCCGGAGTCGCCGCGGTTCCTGCTCGCGAAGGGTCGCACGGACGACGCCCGCGGGGTGATGGAGAAGATCGTCCCGCAGGACACGGTGAACACCAGCCTGGAGGAGATCCAGGACGGCATCGACAAGGAAGCCAACGAGAAGAAGGGCTCGATCCGCGGCAACCGCTTCGGCCTGCAGCCGATCGTGTGGGTCGGCATCATCCTCGCCGTGCTGCAGCAGTTCGTCGGCATCAACGTGATCTTCTACTACTCGACGACGCTCTGGCAGGCGGTCGGCTTCAAGGAGAACGACTCCTTCCTCATCTCGACGATCACCTCCGTGGTGAACGTCGCGGTCACGTTCATCGCGATCTTCCTCGTCGACAAGGTCGGTCGGAAGCCGTTGCTGATCGCGGGCTCCGCCGGCATGTTCGTGTCGCTGCTCATGGTCGCCATCGCGTTCTCGCAGGCGACGATCGTGAACGGCAACCCGAGCCTCCCGGGCGCGTGGGGCATGATCGCGCTGGTCTTCGCGAACCTCTTCGTCGTGTCGTTCGGCGCCACGTGGGGTCCGCTCATGTGGGTGCTCCTCGGCGAGATGTTCCCGAACCGCATCCGAGCGACGGCGCTCGGCGTCGGTTCCGCGGCGAACTGGATCGCGAACTTCATCGTCACGATCTCGTTCCCGGTGCTCTCGGGCTTCAACCTGACGGTGACGTACGGCATCTACGCGCTCTTCGCGCTGCTGTCGCTCTTCTTCGTCATCGCGAAGATCCCGGAGACGAAGGGCCGCTCGCTCGAGGAGATGGGCATCACCGCCGAGGGCGAGACGGTCAGCGCCAAGTCCTGACGCACCAGCGTCACGATCAGCCGGGAGGCGCNACCGCGCCTCCTGTGCGTCCCGCGACCTGCTAGAGTTTCTCCAGCAGCGCGCTGAGCGCGCTGACTTCGCGCGTCCACACGCGTCCCACGGCCACCGGTCCTGCTCTCGCGAGCGGGCGGCCGCGCGGGCAGGGCGCCAGGGGCCACGACCACCGGTCGTGACCGACACAACCGCAACCGTGCGCACGGCCCAACAGTCGTGTGCCGAGAACAAGGAGGGACGGCATGGCCGTCGTCACCATCCGCCAGCTGCTCGACAGCGGCGTCCACTTCGGACACCAGACCCGTCGGTGGAACCCGAAGGTGAAGCGCTTCATCCTCGCCGAGCGCTCGGGCATCCACATCATCGACCTGCAGCAGTCGCTGGCCTACATCGACCGTGCGTACGACTTCGTCAAGGAGACGGTCGCGCATGGCGGCACGATCCTCTTCGTGGGCACCAAGAAGCAGGCGCAGGGCTCCATCGCCGAGCAGGCGACCCGCGTCGGCCAGCCGTACGTCAACCAGCGTTGGCTCGGCGGTCTGCTCACGAACTTCCAGACGGTCTCCAAGCGCCTCGCGCGCATGAAGGAGCTCGAGGAGATCGACTTCGACGACACGACGAAGGGCTTCACCAAGAAGGAGCTCCTCATCAAGAAGCGCGAGCTGGACAAGCTCCACAAGACCCTCGGTGGTATCCGCAACCTCACGCGGACCCCGAGCGCGCTCTGGATCGTCGACACCAAGAAGGAGCACCTCGCCGTCGACGAGGCTCAGAAGCTCGGGATCCCGATCATCGGCATCCTCGACACCAACTGCGACCCGGACGAGATCACGTACCCGATCCCGGGCAACGACGACGCGATCCGTTCCGTCGGCCTGCTCACCCGCATCGTCGCCGACGCCGCGGCCGAGGGCCTGAAGACCCGCCACAACGGTGGGGACGACGACGAGGCCGCCGAGCCGCTGGCCGAGTGGGAGCAGGAGCTCCTCGCCGGTCAGACCGAGGGTGAGGGCGCCACCGTCCAGGAGAACGACGCCGACGCGGAGGTCGCTGCGAAGGAGATCGGCGAGCCGATCGCCGACGAGGCGAAGAACGCGGAGCCGACGGCCGAGGCCGAGGCCGCCGCGGAGACCACCCCCGCCGAGTGACCATCGGGGGCGTCGGGCCGAACGGCTCGGCGCCCCTGTTCCACTCTCCACAAACGCACAGTCCAGAAAGGACTCCAGTCAATGGCAAACTACAGCCTTGCTGACGTGAAGAAGCTCCGCGAGGACCTCGGGGCCGGCATGATGGACGCCAAGAACGCCCTCGTCGAGGCCGACGGCGACTACGACAAGGCCGTCGAACTGCTCCGCATCAAGGGTGCGAAGGCCGTCGCCAAGCGTGACGACCGCGCCACCTCGGAGGGTGTCGTCGTGGCCGTCGCCGACAACGGCGCCGCCACCGTCGTCGAGCTCGCCAGTGAGACCGACTTCGTCGCGAAGAACGAGAAGTTCACCACCCTCGCCGACAAGGTCGCCGCCGCGGTCGCCGCTGCCGGTGCCGCCGACGTCGCTGCCGGCAACGCCGCGCCGCTCGACGGCAAGACGGTCGCCGATGCGATCGACGAGGCCGCTGCCGCGCTGGGTGAGAAGCTCGAGCTCCGCACGGTCACCCGTGTCGAGGGCGACGCGTTCGAGATCTACCTGCACAAGACCAGCCAGGACCTCCCGCCGCAGATCGCCGTCGTCATCGCCTACTCGGGCTCCGACGCCGCCGAGGCCCGCTCGATCGCGCAGCACGTCGCGTTCGCCAACCCGACGTACCTCACGCGCGACGAGATCCCGGCCGAGGCCATCGAGAAGGAGCGCGCGACCGTCGAGGCGATCACGCGCGAGGAGGGCAAGCCGGAGGCCGCCCTGCCGAAGATCGTCGAGGGTCGTCTCAACGCCTACCGCAAGCAGGTCGCGCTCCTCGAGCAGGACTACGCGAAGGACAACAAGATCTCCGTCGCGAAGGCCGCCGAGAACGCCGGCATCACGATCCAGGGCTTCGCCCGCGTCAAGGTCGGCGCGTAGCGAACCCGTGACGGGGCCAGGAACCGATCGGTTCCTGGCCCCGTTTTTCGCGCCCCGACCGAGGGCGCGAGTAGATTCCCACGAGACATTCGACGAAGGGTGCGACCACATGACGAACGAGAAGACCGGACGCCGCCGGGTCCTGTTGAAGCTGTCGGGGGAGGCGTTCGGAGCCGGGTCGCTCGGGGTGAACCCGGACGTCATCAGCACCATCGCCAAGGAGATCGCCCTCGCCGCGCAGGAGGTCGAGGTCGCGATCGTCGTCGGCGGCGGCAACTTCTTCCGTGGCGCCGAGCTCTCGCAGCGCGGGATGGACCGCGGACGGGCCGACTACATGGGCATGCTCGGGACCGTCATGAACGCGCTGGCGCTCCAGGACTTCCTCGAGCAGGCCGGTGCGGCCACCCGCGTGCAGTCGGCGATCAGCATGACCCAGGTGGCCGAGCCGTACATCCCGCGGCGCGCCGAACGCCACCTCGAGAAGGGCCGGATCGTCATCTTCGGTGCGGGCGCAGGGCTGCCGTACTTCTCGACGGACACCGTCGCGGCGCAGCGTGCCCTCGAGATCGACGCGCACGAGGTCCTCGTCGCGAAGAACGGCGTCGACGGCGTCTACACGGCCGACCCGAAGAAGGACGCCACCGCCGAGAAGCTGCACCACGTGACCTACCAGGACGCGCTCCTCAAGGGGCTCAAGGTCGTCGACGCGACGGCGTTCTCGCTGTGCATGGACAACGGCATGCCCATGCACGTCTTCGGGATGGAGGGCGCCGGCAACGTCGCCGCGGCCATCCGGGGTGAGCGCATCGGCACCGTGGTCAGCAACTGACCCCGTCCGCTGACTAGACTCGACGCCAGTACCGAAGGAGAACCACCGTGATCAGTGATGTCCTGACCGAAGCCACCGAGAAGATGGCGAAGGCCGTCGACGTCGCCAAGGACGACTTCGCGACCGTCCGCACCGGCCGCATCAACGCCGCTCTCTTCCAGAAGATCCCGGTCGACTACTACGGCACGCCGACGCCGCTCGCGCAGCTGGCGTCCCTGCAGACGCCGGAAGCGCGCACGCTCATCGTGACGCCCTACGACAAGTCGGCGCTCAAGGAGATCGAGCGCGCCATCGCGACCTTCCCGAACCTCGGCGCCAGCCCGTCGAACGACGGCGAGATCGTCCGCGTGACGATCCCGGAGCTCACGCAGGACCGCCGCAAGGAGTTCGTGAAGCTCGTCCGCGGCAAGGGCGAGGACCACAAGGTGGTCATCCGCAACATCCGTCGTCGGGCGAAGGACGACCTCGACGCGCTCAAGGGGGAGATCTCGGACGACGAGATCGCCCGCGGCGACAAGGACCTCGAGGCCCTCACGAAGAAGCACGTCGATCAGATCGACGACGCGCTGAAGAAGAAGGAAGCCGAACTCCTCGAGGTCTGATGCCCCGTCCAGACCAGGGCGACGACCGCCCCACAGCACAGAAGCGTTCCGCCAAGGGGCTGCGCCAGGACTTCGACGCGCGGGCACGAGCTGCTCGTACGGACTTCGAGGCGCAGCTCCGGCAGCGGAAGGCCGACTTCGGGGCCCGGAACGAAGCCCTGACGGCGCGGACCGGGCGGAACCTCCCGGCGGCGATCGGCATCGCCCTCGCGTTCGCCGTGGTGATGCTGGCGTCGCTGCTCATCTGGACGCCGTCGTTCATGGTCGTCGCGGCGTTCCTGCTCGGCGTCGGAGTGTACGAGCTGGCGAGCGCCATGCGGTTCGCGGGGCGCGACGTCCCACGGGTGCCGAGCGTGCTCGTCAGCGTCGCGGTCGTCCCCGCGGCGTTCCTCGGCGGACAGATCCCGGCGCTGTTCACCCTGCTCGGTGGCATCGTCTTCATCAGCCTCTGGCGCCTGGTCGAGGTCGCCTTCGAACGGCCGAAGCCCCCGGCCGGCAACGTGGCGCGCGACCTGACGAACGGACTGTTCGTCCAGGCGTACATCACCCTGCTCGGCGCGTGCGTCGTCCTGCTCTCCGCGCAGCCGGACGGGCAGTTGTGGGTGATCGCGTTCATCCTCGTGGTCGTCGCCGTCGACACGGGGGCGTACGCGACCGGTCTCAACTTCGGCAAGCACCCGATGGCGCCGCGCATCAGCCCGAAGAAGACGTGGGAGGGCTTCGCGGGATCGGTCGCCGCGAGCATCCTCGTCGGCATCGTGGTCGCCTGGCTCATGCTCGGACTGCCTTGGTGGACCGGTGTGGTCCTCGGCGTCCTCATCTCCGGGTCCGCCACGCTGGGGGACCTCACCGAGTCGATGATCAAGCGCGACCTCGGCATCAAGGACATCTCGTCGTTCCTGCCCGGGCACGGCGGACTACTCGACCGGATCGACAGCATCCTGCCGTCGGCCGCGGTCGCGTACGTGCTGTACCTCGTCGTCAACCACTGACCAGCGTCACGGTCCGCCGTCACAGCGCGTCCAGGTCCCACCAGGGTGCGGTCCTGGCAGAATGTCGCCGTGGCCACCACCTTCCCGAACGCAGACCGCTCCGCTCTCGGATACGACGTCGACGAGGTCGAGCGATTCCTCGAGGACGCGCGTCGCGCCTACACCGCGAACGACACCGCCCCGGCGATCGAGGCTGCGAAGATCCGGGCGACCGCGTTCTCCATGCGCAAGGGCGGCTACTCCACGGCGCACGTCGACGCGGCGCTGGAGCGACTCGAGGACGCCTTCGCCGCCCGTGAGCGTGAGCGTGAGATCGCCGAGATCGGCCAGAAGGCCTGGTACGCCGAAGCCCGGTCGAAGGCGTCGGACGTCGTGGCCCGACTGGAACGGCCGGACGGGCAGCGCTTCAGTCGCGTGAGCGTGCTCGGGACGGGGTACCACCCGAAGGACGTGGACGCCTTCGCGAAGCGTCTGGGTGGGTACTTCCGCGAGGGCAAGCCCCTCAGCCTCACCGAGGTGCGGTCGATCGTGTTCCGGCCGAAGCACGGCGGGTACCGCGAAGCCCAGGTCGACGCGCTCCTCGACGCCGTCGTCGAGGTCATGCTCGCGGTCCGGTGACGACGCGCTGGGGATCGGTGCTTCGCTTTCCGTGATCGTTCCGTTATCCTGGTCGGACTCATGGGCAGGCACACGGCAGACATCAGCTCCGACCGCGATCCCCGCGAGCACCTCGGCCTCTCGGCCGGCGGTGAGCGCCGCGCGGCACTGAACCGAACCCGCACGGCGGAGAACTCGGTCCTCTCGGCGAACCCGCAGATCGCAGTCGGCTCGGTACCGACCGCACCGGTCGTCGCCCCCAAGTCCGTTGCGGCGAATCGTGTCTCGGACACGAAGGGCGCGCAGGCGTCCGCCGCGCGCGCGGTCCCGGCGACGCCGGCCGATCCGCGCATCGTCAAGCAGCGCCGTGCTCGCGCGGTGGTGCCGGCGAAGTCGACGGCGCCTCGGAGCGTGAACGCGTCCGCACGGAAGCGCGCGACCATCCCGGCGCTGTCGTTCTTCGCGGTCTCCGGCATCGTGGTCGGGTCCCTGTTCAACCCGCTGCAGCCCGACGTCGCCCAGGCCGCGGTCTCCGCTCCCGTGCTCGTGAAGGCGCCGGCCGCGCCGCAGGAGTACACCGCGCACGGCACCTACGCCGCGTTCGACGTCACGCGCGACGCGTACGGCGTGACCGTCCCGAAGCCGAAGACCGTCGAGGCTCCGAAGACCGAGACGACGACGGACTCGACCACCAGCACCGCGAAGGTCAGTGCGTCGAACACCCTCGCGGCGACCGCCGCCACGCCGGACCCGGGCAGCGCCCAGGCCATCGCCCAGCAGATGGTGACGGACCGCGGCTGGGGTTCGGACCAGTACAACTGCCTCGTCTCCCTGTGGAACAAGGAGTCCGGCTGGCGCGTCAACGCCTACAACCCGAGCGGTGCGTACGGCATCCCGCAGGCACTCCCCGGCAGCAAGATGGCGTCGGTCGGCGCCGACTGGCAGACGAACCCGGCGACGCAGATCACGTGGGGCCTCAACTACATCGCCGGCGTCTACGGCACGCCGTGCGGTGCCTGGGGCCACAGCCAGTCCTTCAACTGGTACTGATCGGCACGGGCGGTGCCGCGCAGCAACCGGCCGCGGCGTCCGCGCGGTCGCGCATCCGAGCCCGGTGACGAGGAGACCGGCCTCGACCGACTCATGAGCTCGTGGAAGCGCACGGAGATCCGGCGTGGCCGCGAGTACCTCGTGCAGCCGGTCTCGGCCGCTTCGGCGCAGAAGGAGTACGTCTGCCCGGGCTGCGGCGGGACGGTCATGCCGGGTGTGGCGCACGTCGTCGTGTGGCGTGCGGACGGGGTCCTCGGGGACGCGGCGGACCTGGCATCACGCCGCCACTGGCACAACCACTGCTGGAGCATCGCATGAGCACACTCGAGATCCGTTCGAACACCGAGCTCCCGGCACGGCGGACGGACATCGAGCTCGTCACCGACGACCACCTGACGCTCGTCGGGGAACTCGCCGAACCGGTCGACCGGCCTGCTCGCGGCACGATCATCACACTCCACCCGCTGCCGACCGCGCAGGGGTTCATGGACTCGCACGTGCTGAAGAAGGCTGCGGCTCGGCTGCCGGCCCTCGCCGACATCGCGGTGCTGCGGTTCAACTTCCGGTCGGTGTCGTCGCCGCGCGGGACGTCCGAGGGAGTCTTCGGCGACGGCGTCTCCGAGGGGTTCGACCTCCGTGCTGCCGTGGCGGACATCGCCCAGCGGGGTCTGCCGACACCGTGGCTCGTCGGCTGGTCGTTCGGCACCGAGGTCGTCCTCAAGCACGCCCTCGAGCACGTCGAGTCCGGGCAGGTGGCCGGCGCCGTCCTGCTGTCACCGCCGCTGCACCGCACCTCGGAGGAAGAGCTCGCACGGTGGGCGGACGCCCCGGTGCCGGTGGTCGCGCTCGTCCCGGAGCACGACGACTTCCTGCAGCCGGACGACGCCGCGCGTCGCTTCGCGATCGCACCGAACGTGCGGGTCGTCCCCGTGGCCGGTGCCAAGCACCTCTGGGTGGGGGAGCGGTACGTCCGGATCGTGCTCGACGCGATCGCGGACCTCGTCGTGCCCGGCAGCACGCCGCTGCCGACGCACCTCCCGGCCTGACCAGCGTCC
>NZ_JBQEPN010000012.1:0-46672 GCF_052045775.1 Curtobacterium sp. 22159 | reverse complement strand
GCCCGTCGCGGGGCGAGCAGGCGTCCCGCACCGCTCAGCGGACGGCTGAGCCCTCGTCGTCATCGGCACCATCCGTCGGAGCCACCACGCCGTCGCCGCGACCGTCCGGTTCGGTGCCGAGCAGCCCCGTGGCGTGCGTCAGCACGCCGCGCAGGTTCTCGAGGTAGCCGGCCACCGCGTCGCGCTCGGTCCGGATGGCGGCGAGACGGTCCTCGGACTCGGCGATGATGCTCGCGGTGCGCTCCTCGGCGTCCGCGATCATGCGGTGCACCCGCTCCTGCGCGTCCGAGACGATGGTCCGTGCGTGTTCCTGCGCCTCGGAGGTGCTGGAGCGCTCGAGGTCGTCCGCCTCCTGCTGGAGGCGTTCCGCACGCTCCCGTGCCTCCGCCGCGCGTCGGGTCGCCTCGGCGAGCTGCAGGTTCGCCTCGTCGAGGTACTTCTGCGTCTCGGTGACCGTCTCGTGGTGGCGCTGCAGGTAGTCCTGCTCGGCGTCGTCGCGGCGGGCAGCGAGCTCCGACTCGAGGGTGGTCCGTGCCTCGTCGCGTTCGCGGGCGATCTCGGCGCGGACCTCGTCGCGCTCCCGGGCGAGGTCGGCGCGCGCGGTGTCGATCTCCTGCCGCAGGGCGGTGCGCTCGGCTTCCAGCGCACCCAGTTCGGCTGCTCGACGGTCGGCGATCTCGGTGTCGACCTCGGCGTGCTCGCGTTCGCGGCGCGCGGCGAGTTCGTCCTCGTGCTCGCGGAGGGCGCGGTCGGCGGCAGCCTGGGCCTCGGCGCGCTCGTGCTCGATCCGGGTGGCGTGCTCGTCGAGTTCCCGCGCGATGCGGTCGGCGGTCTCCTGCACGAGGCGCGCGTTCTCGGCCCGGGTCTGCTCCTCGTCGACGCGGAGCTGGGCGCGAGCCGCCTCGACCTCCTGTTCGAGCGCGGTGCGGGCGGACGCGAGCTCGCGGTCCCACTCGGCGCGGGCAGCGGCGAGTTCTTCGTCGAGGACCCGACGACGGTCCGCCAGCTCCGCGTCGAGTTCGGCACGGCGGCGTTCGACCTCGGCCTCGAGCGCGGCGCGTTCGGTCTCGAGCGCGAGGGCGTGCGCCCGCTGCTCGTCGGCGCGTTCGCGGTGCCACGCCGCGCGACCCTCGGAGACCTCGCGCTCGAGCGCTTCGCGACGCGTCGTCTCCTCGCGGTCGAGGTCCTCGATCCGACGCGTGTGGTCGGCCTCGAACACGCTGCGGCGGTGCTCGGTCTCGCGGGTGAGGTCGGCCGCGGCCTGGCGGGCGTCCGCGGACTCGCGCTGGGCGATCTCGCGCAGCTCGGCGACCTCGTGCTCCACCTCTGCCCGGAGGGCGTTGGTCTCGCGGATGGCGACGGAACGGACCTCGGCCGCCTCGGTCAGGGCGGCCCCACGGATCGCGGCGGCCTCATTACGGGCGTCCTGCACGAGCAGGCCGGCCTCGGCGCGGGCGCGCTCGACGGTGTCGGCCGACTCGGCGCGGGCGCGGGTGAGCTCGTTCGTGGACCGGGTGCGGGCGTCCTCGAGGGTGTCGCGCACTTCTTCCTGTGCTTCGCGCAGGGTGCGTTCGGCTTCGGCGCGGCTGGAGGCGCGGAGCCGCTGGGCGTCGATGTCCGCCTGGCTGATGAGCCGCGTCGACTGTTCCTCCGCCACGCGGAGCGTCGACTCGAGACGGGTGCCGAGCCCGCTGTACGTGGGGGTGCCGGCTTCGTCCAGCTCGCCCTGCAGCTCGGAGACCCGCGACTGCAGGAGACGGATCTCCTTCGCGGCGTCCGCGCGGTCGTTGTTCGACTTGATGAGCTCGCGGCGCAGGTCGTTCAGCGCACGGTCCACGTCTTCGCGGCGGTACCCGCGCAGCTCGGTCCCGAACTCTGCCTCGTCGTTCGCCACGTGTTCACTCCTGGGGTGCTCGGCGGAGGGCACAGGGAAGGCCCGGCCACGATTGTAGTGGCGGGGGGAGACGGCCGGCTGTGACCGCGGACAGCGCCGGGGGATGCGCCGTCCAGACTCCCCCGCTATCCTGGAGCGCTGATTCGCGCGCCGACACCCCCACCCCGGCGCGGTAGGGAGAAGATCCGTGCGGTTCGTCCTGGCGATCGTCAGTTTCGTCATCGGTCTGTTGCTCGTCGCGCTCGCGGTCGGACAGCGGACCGTGTTCGAGCCACCGTCGTCGCTGGTCGCGGCATCGTCCTCGAAGAGCTCCGCGCCCGTGACGGTGATCCCGGGGTCGACGCTCAACGCGAACCCCGGCTACCAGCGCATCAACGTGTCCGGGTCGGGCAAGGTCTTCGCCGCCTACGGCAAGACCACCGACGTCGAGGCCTGGGTCGGCGACGCGGCGCACACCACGCTCCGGTTCGACGCCGAGCAGGCGAAGCTCGTCGGTCGCACCACCGGCGGCGAGCGTTCCGTGCCGGACCCCCGCGGGAGCGACCTCTGGTACCAGGAGTACGACAGCGCCGGGCAGTTCACCGTCCGGCTGCCGAAGGACGTCTCCGTGATCATCGTCGGTGACGGCACGTCCGCGGCCCCCGCGGACGTCTCCGTGACCTGGCCGCGCGACACGTCCACGCCGTCCGTCGGGCCGCTGCTCGTCGCCGGCGGGGTGTTCCTGGTGGGCGGCGTCGTCCTGCTCGTGTGGGCCTTCGTGCACCAGCGTCGTGGCCGTGGTCCGCGCCGCCGCAGCGGCGGGTCCCGTCCGCCGCGCGTGCGCGCCTCCCGACGGGCCGCTGCGGCCGGTGCCCAGGTGCCCGTCCGTGGCCGTCGTGGCCGCCGCGCCTTCGTGGTCGTCCCCGTGCTGCTGGTCGGTGCCCTCGGGCTGGCCGGGTGCTCGTCCGAGTACTGGCCGCAGGGCGGCTCCGGCGCGACCCCGACCCCGACGGCCACCGCCACCGGTTCCGCGGCCCAGAGCGAACCGACGGCGGCGACGAAGCAGCAGATCACCCGCATCGTGCAGCGCGTCGCCGAGGTCGCGAAGAAGGCCGACGACGCCCGTGACCCGAAGGTCGCCGCGGAACGCTTCACCGGCGCCGCGCTCGACCTGCGCACGGCGAACTACACCATCCGTGCGAAGGACGCCGACGCCGACGCCCCGCCGGCGATCTCGGCCGAACAGGTGTGCGTGGCGCTGCCGCAGCAGACCGACTCGTGGCCCCGCACCGTGTTCGCCGTGGTGGCCGAGGACTGCACCGCGAAGTCCGCGCCGCAGGCCCTCACGCTCGTCCAGGACTCCGCGCGCGACGACTACAAGGTCGCGTACGACGTCTCGCTCGAGGCCGCCGCCAAGATCCCGAGCCTCGCTCCCACCTCGCTCGGTGCGGCGCTGCTCGCCCCGAACACGAAGCTGCTCTCGATCGCGCCGGACCAGATCGCCCAGGCGTACGGCGACATCCTGTCGAAGGACACGGACAGCCGGTACGCGTCGCTCTTCCAGGCGGACGGCGACGGCCTGCGCTCGACCATCGGCAAGGCGTACAAGGACAAGAAGTCCCAGTCGCTCCCGGACACCGCGAAGATCGAGTACTCGTCCGAGGTCCCCGCCGACAGCGTGACGGCGATCGCCACCGACGGCGCAGGGGCGCTCGTCTCGGCCGACCTCGACGAGATCGAGAAGGTGACCCCGACCGCGGCGGGCGCCGAGGTGAACACCGAAGGCGCGGTCAAGGCGCTCTCGGGTGTCGACTCCAGCAAGAAGGGCATCAGCGCCACCTACGGCGTGCAACTGCTCTTCTCGGTGCCCCCGGTGGGCTCCGATGAGAAGGTGGTCCTGCTCGGGTTCACGCAGGGCCTGACAGCAGCGAGTGAGGTGCAATGACCAACGTCCCCCCGACCCCGTCCGGTCTCCGCGGAGCCGTCGACCTGTCGTCCCTCGTCGACCGTGCCCAACGGCCGTCCCAGCCCGCGCCGGGAGCGGCGGGTGGCGCGTCCGCCGGTGGAGCCGCGCCCTCCGGGGTCGCCGGTACCGAGACCGGCGGCGACCTGACCGTCCCGTCGCTCGTCCTCGACGTCACCGACCAGACCTTCCAGGACGTCCTGCAGCTGTCCACGGTGGTCCCCGTGATCGTCGACATCTGGGCGGAGTGGTGCGGTCCCTGCAAGCAGCTCTCGCCGATCCTCGAGCAACTCACCGCCGAGTACGACGGGCGTGTGCTGCTCGCCAAGGTCGACGCGGACACGAACCCGCAGCTCGTGCAGGCGTTCCAGGCGCAGTCGATCCCCACGGTGGCGGCGCTCATCGGCGGGCGCCCGCTCGGCCTCTTCGTCGGCGCGTTGCCCGAGGCACAGGTGCGGGACGTCTACGAGCAGGTCCTCGCCGCCGCCGAGCAGAACGGCGTGTCCGGACGGGTCACCGTGGACGGAGCAGCCGCGGCCGGTGCCGCCGAGCAGGGCGAGCCCGAACCGGAACCGCTGCCGCCGCACCACCAGGCCGCCTACGACGCCATCGAGCAGGGCGACTACGCGACCGCGATCCACGAGTACAAGACCGCGATCGCGCAGGACCCGCACGACCAGATGGCCGTCGCCGGGCTCGCCCAGGTGTCGCTCCTCGACCGGCTGGACGGCCGCACCGCCGACGACATCCGTGCGGCCGCGGCGGCCGGACCCTCGGACGTGCAGGCGCAGCTCGCCGTCGCCGACCTCGACGTCTCCGGCGGGCACGTCGAGGACGCCTTCGGTCGGCTGCTCGACCTCGTGCCGACCGTGTTCGGCGACGAGCGCGAGGCGCTGCGTGCGCGGCTCGTCGAGTACTTCGAGCTCATCGGCAGCGACGACCCGCGGGTGGTCGCGGCGCGTCGCCGTCTGGCGAGCGCGCTGTACTGACACCCGCCAGCACGACGGACGGGAGGCGCGNNNCCGCGCCTCCCGTCTGCTCCCGGTGGTCAGCGGGCCAGCTTCAGCCAGACCGCTCCGAGCGGGGGCACCACGAGGTGGGCGGACGCCGGTCGCCCGGCCCACGGGGTGTCCTCCGCCGTGACGACGCCGAGGTTCCCCACGCCGGACCCGCCGTACTCCGCCGCGTCCGTGTTGAGCACCTCGTGCCAGGCACCCGCTGACGGCAGTCCGAAGCGCCGCTCGACCGGTACCCCGGAGAAGTTCACGAAGACGGCCAGTCGGTCGTCGCCGTCCTTGCGCAGGAACCCGAGGGTGGAGTGCGGGGCGTCGCCGCCCTCGATCCACTCGAAGCCGTCCGCGCTGCCGTCGTGCGTCCACAGTGCCGGGGTCTCGCGGTAGACGTGGTTGAGCGCCGACACGAGGTCCTGCACGCCACGGTGCCCAGGATCGTCGAGGAGCCACCAGTCCAGGCCGCGGGCCTCCGACCACTCGGTGGGCTGCGCGAACTCCTGCCCCATGAACAGCAGCTGCTTGCCCGGGTGCGCCCACATGAACGCCAGGTACGCGCGGACGTTGGCGAGCTTCTGCCACTCGTCGCCGGGCATCTTGCCGTAGAGCGAGCCCTTGCCGTGGACGACCTCGTCGTGGCTGATCGGCAGTGTGAACTGCTCGCTGAACGCGTACACGAACGAGAACGTGATCTCGTCGTGGTGGTAGCTCCGGTACACGGGTTCGCGCTCGATGTACTGCAGCGAGTCGTGCATCCAGCCCATGTTCCACTTCTGGCCGAACCCGAGTCCGCCGGCGCTGGTCGGCTGCGTGACACCCGGCCAGGAGGTGCTCTCCTCGGCGATCATCACGATCCCGGGGTAGCGCTTGTACGCCGTTGCGTTCGTCTCCTGCAGGAAGGAGATCGCTTCGAGGTTCTCGCGTCCGCCGTGGACGTTCGGCAGCCACTCCGTGCGGGAGTAGTCGAGGTACAGCATCGAGGCCACGGCGTCGACCCGGAGGCCGTCGATGTGGAACTCCTCGAGCCAGTAGAGCGCGTTCGCGACGAGGAAGTTCCGCACCTGCGGCTGCCCGAAGTCGAACACGTAGGTGCCCCAGTCGAGCTGCTCGCCGCGCCGGGGGTCCGGGTGCTCGAACAGCGCGTAGCCGTCGAACTTCGCGAGCGCCCACTCGTCCTTCGGGAAGTGGCCGGGCACCCAGTCCATGATGACGCCGATGCCCGCCGAGTGCAGACGGTCGATGAGGTACCGGAGGTCGTCGGGGGAGCCGAAGCGAGCCGTCGGTGCGTAGTACCCGGTGACCTGGTAGCCCCAGGAGCCGCCGAACGGGTGCTCGGCGAGCGGGAGGAACTCGACGTGCGTGAACCCGAGGTACTGCACGTGCCCGATCAGCTGGTCGGCTGCCTCACGGTAGGACAGGCCCGGACGCCAGGACCCGAGGTGCACCTCGTACACGCTCATCGGACGATCGTGCGTGGTGGTCCGTGCGCGGTGCTCCATCCACTGCGCGTCTCCGACGGACCACTCGTGGTGCGAGTCGTCGATCACGGACGCGGTCAGCGGCGGCACCTCGGTGCGCCGTGCGAACGGGTCGGCACGCTCCACCCACCCACTGTCCGTGAGGAGCTCGAACTTGTAGCGCTGGCCCGGGAGTGCGCCGGGCCAGAACAGTTCCCACACGCCGAGGTCGGTGAGGCGGCGCATCGCGGTCGTGCGGCCTTCCCAGCCCTCGAAGTCACCGATCACGCGAACGGCCGTGGCGCGCGGTGCCCAGACGGTGAACGCGACGCCGTCGACGCCGTCCAGGGTCATGACGTGGGCGCCCAGGTGGTGCCAGAGCTGCTCGTCGCGGCCCTCGCCGAAGAGGTGGAGGTCGAGTTCACCGATCGTGGGCGGGAACCGGTAGGCGTCGTCCGTCGTCCAGGTGATGTCGTCCGCGTCCGAGGACGGGTCCGGGTCGTAGTCCGCCTCGACGCGGTAGCGTCCGAGCTCGCCGGGAGTGGCGCCGGCCCAGAGCCCGTCGCCCTCGTGGGTGAGCTCCACGTCGTCCCCGTCGGGGCGGACGATCCGGACGGCGGTGGCGAGGTGCCGGACGACACGGATGCTCGTACCGCCTTCGACGGGGTGCGGGCCGAGCACGTCGTGCGGCTGGGACCAGCGGGCCTCGGCGACCTGCTGGCGGAGCCACTCGTCGAGCGGCGCGGGCCGAGGGGACGAGGACGTCGGCGTGCTCGTGGTCGTGGTCGCGGCCCTGGAGGCGCGGCTCGGCTCCGCCTCGTCGGTGGCGGCGAGCGGCGTTCCGCCCTCGCTCGTGGGGGCGTCGGCGCCGTCGCCCGGACCGGCAGCTCCCGCGGCGGTGGCCGGCGCGGCGGCCGTCGACGGGGCCGGTGCACCGGTCCGTTCCACGGCTTCCGCGGCTTCCGCGGCGACGTGACGCGGGTGGGCGGCGTCCGGCGCGTGCCCGGCGAGCGTCGCGGATTCGGGGACGCCGCGGTCGGGCGCTTCGCGGGCTGCGGCCGGCGCACCCGGCAGGTCTTCACCCGGTGCGGAGACCCGCGGCTCGTACCGCGGGGTCGCCGGGGCCGCCGGCGTCCCCGGGCGTCGGTCGTCCGTCGGCGCGACGTGCTGCACCGGGTGCGTCGGGCGGGGGGTGTCCTCCGGCATGCGACGCGGCAGCACAGGCGGCGGGGGCGGCGGGGTCGGGGGCACGCCGGGGCCGTTGCCCTGCGCCTTCCGTGCGTCGTCCTCGGAGTGGGTGTCGGTCATCGGTGGGGTCCCTCCACGACGAGCAGGTGCACGGGTTCCTGGAACGCGTCCAGTCGGACGTAGTTCGACGTCCCCCAGACCCAGCGCTGCCCGGTGACCACGTCGCGGACGTCGAACGCCTGCTCCGGGTCGAGGCCGAGTGCGGCGAGGTCGAGGTGGACCGTGGTCTCACGGGCCGAGTGGGGGTCGACGTTCACGACGACGATCACGGTGTCGTCGCGCCCGGAGCGGATGAACCGTCCGGACAGGTGCTTGGAGTAGACGACGATCGCCGGGTCCTCGGCGACGTGCACGTGCAGGTTCCGCAGCTGACGGAGCGCGGGGTGCGCCTGCCGGAACCGGTTGAGCATCGTGACGTACGGCGCCAGGCTCGCGCCCTCGGCCTCGGCGAGGGCGAAGTCACGGGGCTTGTACTCGTACTTCTCGTTGTCGATGTTCTCTTCCGAACCGGGGCGTGCGACGTCCTCGAAGAGCTCGTAGCCGGCGTACATCCCCCAGGTCGGAGCACCGGTCGCAGCCAGCGCGGCGCGGACCTTGTAGCCCGCTCGGCCGCCGAACTGCAGGTACTCGGTGAGGATGTCCGGCGTGTTCACGAACAGGTTCGGACGGAGGTACGCGCTCGTCTCGTGCGACAGCTCCTCGAAGTACTCGGTGATCTCGTCCTTCGAGTTCCGCCACGTGAAGTACGTGTAGGACTGCTGGAACCCGACCTCGGCCAACGCGCGCATCATCGCCGGTCGGGTGAACGCTTCGGCGAGGAACACGGTGTCCGGGTGCTCGTCGCGGACCTCGCGGATGACGCGCTCCCAGAACCACAGGGGCTTGGTGTGCGGGTTGTCCACCCGGAAGATCCGGATGCCGAACGCGATCCAGTGCCGCAGCACGCGGAGCACCTCGGCGACGATGCCGTCGGGGTCCGTGTCGAACTGGATCGGGTAGATGTCCTGGTAGCGCTTCGGCGGGTTCTCGGCGGTCGCGATCGAGCCGTCGGCCCGGACGGTGAACCACTCCGGGTGCTCGGTGACCCACGGGTGGTCGGGGGAGCACTGCAGCGCGAAGTCGAGCGCGACCTCCATCCCGGTGTTCTTCGCCGTCTCGACGAAGCCGCGGAAGTCCTCCTCGGTGCCGAGGTCGGGGTGGATCGCGTCGTGACCGCCCGCAGCGGAACCGATCGCCCATGGGCTGCCGGGGTCGTGCGGCCCCGGGGTGAGCGTGTTGTTCGGGCCCTTGCGCGCGGTCGTGCCGATGGGGTGGATCGGCGGGAGGTAGACCACGTCGAAGCCCATCCGGGCGACACCGGGGAGGCGGCGGGCGGCGGAGCGGAAGTCGCCGCTCTTCCACGAGCCGTCGGGGTTCTTCTTCGCCCCTTCGCTGCGGGGGAAGAACTCGTACCAGGCGCCGACACCGGCGCGGGTGCGCTCGACGTCGAGCAGCTGCGTGGCGGAGAGCGTCCGGAGCGAGGTGAGCGGAGCTTCCTCAACCTCGGCGGTGATGCGCGGGTCCTCGACGGCGGCGAGGCGTTCGGCGGGGTCGAGGTCGGTGTCACGGACCCGGGCAGCGGCGCGCGTGGCCGCGGGGGAGTCGGTCTCGTCGGCGAGGCGGTCGAGGAGCACGGCCCCGTCGAGCAGGGTCGCCTCGGTGTCGACGCCGGCCGCGATCTTGAGTCGTGCGGCGTGCAGCCAGGTCGCCCAGTCGTCGGAGTAGGACTCGACGTGCCACGTCCAGACACCGACGTGGTCGACCTGCACGGTCGCCTCGTACCGGTCGGTGCCTTCGGCGACGAGCACCATCGGCACCGTCCGGGTGCCGCCGTCGGGGCGCTCGAGCACGAGGTCGGCGCCGATGATCCCGTGCCCCTCGCGGAAGACGGTCGCACCGAACGTGATCACCTCGCCGTCGAAGGCCTTGCCCGGGAATCCGTTCGGGGTCCTCGGAGCGAGCTCGGTGATCGGGATGCGCCCGATCTTCGGTCGGCGGGGTCGATCTGCGGTGGCCACGGAGCCGACGCTACCCGGCGAGCGCCTCCGCGTTCCCCGGAAGGCGCGATCGGTGACGTTCCGGGCGTGCCGCGGCCCTGTGGAGGGACGGCCGCGACACGCACGCGACCCGGATCCTGCAGCCGTCCGACACGCTTGTGGACGCGCGGACGCGACCAGCGTCGCGAGCCGACCCGCGCCTCCAGTCCGACCCGACCCGGACGCCCGACGCGGACAGCCGTCCCGTCCCGGACGCCCGGCCCGACGCTGACAGCCGTCCCGTCCCGGTCAGGCGATCTCGAACACGTGGATGCCCGGGCCGTACGCCGTGAACACCTGGCCGGCCGGCCGCAGCCGCTCGTGGTCGCGGTGCTTCTCGCTCGACCAGGCGAGGCGGTAGCCGAGCACGTCCTCTCGGGTGGGCAGGGTGATGTCGCGGGTCCGTCCGCTGCCGTGCACGACGACCAGGACGCGGTCGAACGGCTCGTGCTCCGGTGTCGACTCGACGAAGTACTGCAACGCGCGGTGGATCGGCTGGTCCCAGCCCTCGACCGTCATCGGCTGGCCGTCCGGCCCGTACCAGGACATGCGCGACGCGCCGGGCGTCTCCTGCCCCGGCACGCCGAACCGGGTGGGCCGGAGTGCGGGGTGGGCGGCGCGCAGTCGTGCGAGCGCGGCGACGGCCTCGGTCATCGCCTCGGCGTCCTCGTCGTCGCTCCAGTCGACCGGGGTGAGGTCATCGGAAACGACGTAGGCGTTGTTGTTGCCGTGCTGGGTCCGGCTGCGTTCGTCGCCGGCGGTGAGCATGGGGACGCCGGCCGAGAGCATGAGGGTCCCGAGGAGGTTCCGCATCGAGCGTCCGCGTGCCGCGCGCACGCCCCGGTCGGCCGTGTCGCCCTCGATGCCGTGGTTGAACGAGCGGTTGTCGTCCGACCCGTCGCGGTTGTCCTCGCCGTTGGCCTCGTTGTGCTTGCCGTCGTACGACACGAGGTCGAGCAGGGTGAAGCCGTCGTGCGCGGTGACGAAGTTGATGCCGGCGAGCGGGCCGCGCGCGGTGTCGAAGAGCTGCCGGGAGCCGGTCAGCGCTCCCGCGAGTGCTCCGATGCCGGTCGCCGGGGCGCCGTGTCGGCGTTCGTCGGCGATGTCGGTGAGCCAGAACTGCCGGACGGTGTTCCGGAAGCCGTCGTTCCACTCGCTCGTGCCCGCGCCGAAGGAGCCCGTCTTCCACCCGTCCGGTCCGACGTCCCAGGGCTCGGCGATGACGAGGGTGTCCTGCAGGTCCGGGTGGCTCCGGATCCGCTCCAGGAGCGGGTGCGCGGGGTCGAACGCGTGGGCTCCGTCGCGGGCCAGCGCCGCCATGAGGTCGAAGCGGAAGCCGTCGACCTGCACGTCGCGCGCCCAGTACACGAGGCTGTCGACGATGAGGTCCGCCGTCGCCTCGACCGAGGTGTCCAGCGTGTTCCCGCACCCGGTGGTGTCGTAGTACGAGGACCCGTCGGCCGTCCACCGGTACCGGTTCGCACCGTCGATGCCCCGCAGGGACGACGTCGGGCCGCCGAGCCCCTCTTCCGCCGTGTGGTTGTAGACGACGTCGAGGACGACCTGGATGCCCGCCTCGTGCAGCAGCCGGACCATGCCCTTGAACTCGCGGAGCACCGCACCCGCGCCCGCCGCACGTGCCGGCGCGGAGGCCGACGCGGCGTGCGGGGCGAAGAACCCGAGCGTGTTGTAGCCCCAGGCGTTCTCCCGCCCGGCCTCGCGCAGCCACCGTTCGGTGTCGAACGCGTGCACGGGGAGCAGCTCGAGCGTGGTCACGCCGATGCGGTGGAGGTGCGCGATGGTGCTCTCGTGTGCGACGCCCGCGTACGTGCCGCGCAGGTGCTCGGGGACGTCGGGGTTCGCCGCGGTCAGGGTCCGGACGTTCGCTTCGTACAGGACGGCCCGGTCGAGCGGCGTCCGGGGCTTCACCACCCCGCCCCAGTCGAACGACTCGTCGACGACGACGCTGGTCCAGCGCTGTCCGGACGCCCCGCGGACGATGCCGCGCGCGTACGGGTCGAGCAGCGGTCGCTCGGGGTCGAAGTCGTGGCGTGGTCCCGCGGGCCCGTCGACGAGGAGGTGGTAGGTGTCGCCCACCTCCGCGCCCGGCACCGCCCCCGACCAGACGTCACCGCTCCGCGTCAGCGGGAACGTGCCGCGTCCGTCGACCACGACCGAGACGGCGGTGGCGGAGGCGGACCGCACCGAGAAACGCGGGTCACCGGCGCCCAGGAGGAACCCGGGGGTGTCGTCGACAGCGGTCTCGTGCATGCCCACCAGGGTACGAGGACCCGCGGGTATCCTGGAAACGCTCGTTCAGGGGGTGCACCATCCACATCAACAGCACTGGTCCGGTCTACCTCGACCACGCCGCGACGACGCCGATCCTGCCGGAGGCGCTCGCCGCGTTCACCGCTGCGCTCGCCACCGTCGGGAACCCGTCGTCGATCCACAGCGCCGGGCAGCAGGCGAAGATGCTCCTCGAGGACGGCCGCGCGGCCGTCGCGGCCTCGCTCGACGCCGACCCGGTCGAGGTGGTCTTCACCTCCGGCGGCACCGAGAGCATCAACCTGGCGGTGAAGGGCCTCTTCTGGGCGCGTCAGCAGGACCGCCCCCGTCCGCGCATCGTCGTCCCGGCGGGGGAGCACCACGCGACCGTCGACACCGTCGAGTGGCTCGAGCGCCACGAGGGCGCCGTCGTCGACGTGGTCCCGTTGGACGCGCAGGGCCGGGTGGACCTCGCCGGACTGGAGGCGCGGCTCGCCGACGCCTCGGACGTCGCCCTGGTCACGTTCCTGTGGGCGAACAACGAGGTCGGCACGATCCAGCCGGTGTCGAGGATCGTCGAGCTCGCGCACGCCGCGGGCGTGCCGGTGCACAGTGACGCCGTCGCCGCGTACGGCCAGGTCCCGGTGTCGTTCGCCGGCTCCGGCCTCGACGCGCTGAGCGTGTCCGCGCACAAGATCGGCGGCCCGGTCGGGATCGGCGCCCTGGTGCTCGGGCGGAAGGCCACGGTCGAACCGCTGATCCACGGCGGCGGGCAGCAGCGGCAGGTGCGGAGCGGGACGCAGGACGCCCCGGCCGCCGCGGCCTTCGGGGTGGCCGCATCGATGCCGCACCCCTCCGTGTCGCCGCTGCGGGACCGACTGGTCGCGGGCGTGCGGGAGACCGTCCCCGCCGCGGTCCTGATGGGGGACCCGGTCGACCGTCTGCCCGGCAACGCCCACTTCACGTTCCCCGGCTGCGAGGGGGACTCGCTCCTGTTCCTGCTCGACGCGGCCGGCGTCGCGGTGTCGACCGGCTCGGCGTGCCAGGCCGGGGTCCCGGAGGCCTCGCACGTGCTGCTCGCCATGGGCCTCTCCGAACAGGACGCCCGGGGCGCCCTGCGGATCACGCTCGGTCACACCACCACCGACGCCGACGTCGACGCCTTCCTGGCGGCCCTCCCGGCGGCGGTCGAGCGGGCGAGCGCGGCGGGCATGGCGTCGAGGGAACCCCTGCTCGGTCGGTAGGATCGTTCACCATGGTCGAACTGGACTTCACCGAGCAGATCTCCGCCCTCCGCGAGACCTTCGGCAACATCCGCTCGGTGGTCGACGTCGACCGCCTGCAGCGGGAGATCGCCGAACTCAGCGAGCAGGCGGGTGCCCAGGACCTCTGGGACGACGTCGAGCACGCGCAGCAGGTGACGAGCGCGCTCTCGCACCGGCAGGCCGAGCTCCGGAAGATCACCGACACCGAGCAGCGCATCGACGACCTGGAAGTGCTCGTCGAGATGGCGAACGAGGCCGACGACCAGGACTCCGCGGACGAAGCCGCCGCCGAGCTGAAGGCGATCCAGAAGACCATGGGCGACCTCGAGGTGCAGACGCTCCTCGACGGTGAGTACGACGAGCGGCCCGCGGTCATCACGATCCGTGCCGGCGCCGGTGGTGTGGACGCGGCCGACTTCGCCGAGATGCTGCTGCGCATGTACCTCCGATACACGGAGCAGCACGGCTTCAAGACGACCGTCATGGACACCTCCTACGCGGAAGAAGCGGGCATCAAGTCCGCGACCTTCGAGGTGGACGCGCCGTACGCGTTCGGCACGCTCTCGGTCGAGGCCGGCACCCACCGGCTCGTCCGCATGTCGCCCTTCGGCGCGGCGGGCAAGCGCCAGACCTCCTTCGCCGCGGTCGAGGTCATCCCGCTCATGCCGGAGACCGAGGCCATCGACATCCCCGAGAACGACATCCGCGTCGACGTCTTCCGGTCGTCCGGCCCGGGCGGACAGTCCGTCAACACGACCGACTCTGCCGTCCGCATCACCCACCTGCCGACCGGCACGGTGGTCTCGATGCAGAACGAGAAGTCGCAGATCCAGAACCGTGCCGCCGCCATGCGCGTGCTGCAGTCGCGGCTCCTGCTCCTGAAGAAGGAAGAGGAGAACGCGAAGAAGAAGGAGCTCGCCGGCAACATCACGGCGAGCTGGGGCGACCAGATCCGGTCCTACGTCCTCGCGCCGTACCAGATGGTGAAGGACCTCCGGAGCGAGCACGAGGTGAACAACCCCTCAGCCGTGTTCGACGGCGACCTCGACGGGTTCATCAACGCGGGCATCCGCTGGCGCAAGCAGTCCGTCGAGTCCTGAGGGGCACCGGCGCGGACCCGAACCGCGCGCCTCGGTTGATTTCCGGCCCGGGCGACCTACCCTGATCCGGTCATGATCAAATTCGACCAGGTCACCAAGGTGTACTCGGGCAACCCGAGCCCCGCCCTCGACGCCATCTCACTCGAGATCCTCAAGGGGGAGTTCGTCTTCCTCGTGGGTGCGTCCGGGTCCGGCAAGTCCAGCTTCCTGCGCCTCGTGCTCAAGGAGGAGAAGCCGTCGCGCGGGCAGATCCACGTGCTCGGCCAGCGCCTCGGGGCCCTGTCGTCGCGCAAGGTGCCCTACTTCCGACGCAACCTCGGCGTCGTCTTCCAGGACTTCCGGCTCCTCCCGAACAAGAACGTCTTCGACAACGTGGCGTTCTCGCTCCAGGTGATCGGCAAGAGCAAGGGCTTCATCAGCGAAGCGGTCACCGACGTGCTGAAGCTCGTGGGTCTCGCCGGCAAGGCGACCCGCATGCCGCACGAACTCTCCGGTGGCGAGCAGCAGCGTGTCGCGATCGCCCGCGCGGTCGTCAACAAGCCCGCGATCCTGCTCGCCGACGAGCCCACGGGCAACCTCGACCCGACGACGTCGGCGGGCATCATGGCCCTCCTCGAACGCATCAACCAGGGCGGGACGACGGTGCTCATGGCGACGCACGACGCCAGCATCGTGAACCAGATGCAGCGCCGCGTCATCGAACTCTCGAACGGCACCGTGCTGCGCGACGAGCAGTCCGGCGGCTACCAGACCCAGGCCGTCCCGATCCAGCGAGGCTCCACCGTGTCGAACACCACCGGCATCCAGACCATCCCGGGGATCATCCGATGAGGCTCGGGCTCGTCATGTCCGAGGTCGGCTCGGGCCTGCGGCGCAACGCGTCGATGGTCGTCTCCGTCGTGCTCGTGACCTTCATCTCGCTGACGTTCGTCGGCACCGCGATCCTGCTCCAGATGCAGATCAACCAGATGAAGGGCTACTGGTACGACCGGGCCCAGGTCGCCGTGTACCTCTGCACGGACACCGACACCACGGGCAACTGCACCGGCGCGAAGGCGACCGACGACCAGCGCAAGCAGGTCCAGGAACAGCTCGATTCGTCCACCCTCAAGCCGTACATCGAGAAGACGTACTACGAGGACCAGGACCAGGCGTACTCGCGCTTCAAGCAGCAGTTCAAGGACTCGCCGGCCACCGAGTTCGTCAAGCCCGAGTACCTCAACGAGACCTTCTGGGTGAACCTGAAGAACCCCTCGCAGGCGGACGTCCTGGTCGAGAGTCTCTCGAAGGTCGCCGGGGTGCAGAGCGTCGTGGACCAACGCGGGTACCTGCAACCGATCTTCAACCTGTTGAACGCCTCGTCGTACACCGCGATCGGCATCGCCGCGCTCATGTTGATCGCCGCAGTGCTCCTCATCGCGACGACGATCCGGTTGTCGGCGTTCAGTCGACGGCGAGAGCTCGGCATCATGCGCCTGGTCGGTGCGTCGAACCGGTTCATCCAGACACCGTTCGTGCTCGAGGGGGTGATCGCCGCCGCCATCGGGGCGGTCCTCGCCGGGGGCGCGATCGTGGCGGTGGTGTGGTTCTTCGTCCGCAACTACCTCGCGCAGCGGTTCTCGGGCACGGCGTTCATCGGGATGGGGGACGCGGCCGTCGTGGTCCCCGCGGTCATCGTGATCGGCATCGTGCTCGCGGGCCTGTCGGCGCTCGTCGCGATCCGCCGGTACCTCAAGGTCTGACCGAGGGCCCGCTCGGGCCACCAGGTCGACACGTGCGGCGCGCCGGGAAGGTGCGCCGCACGTCGTGTGTTGGATAGTCTGTGGGGCTGCGAACGCAGCGACCGCCCCGGAAGGAGACACGCATGGCGAAGGAACGCGGCGAGAAGATCGTGGCGACGAACCGTCGTGCGCGCCACGACTACCTCATCGAGGACACGTACGAGGCCGGCATGGTCCTGTCCGGCACCGAGGTGAAGTCGCTCCGCGAAGGGCGGGCGTCGCTCGTCGACGGGTACGCCTTCATCGACGGGGGCGAGGCCTGGCTCGACGCGGTGCACATCCCCGAGTACACCGAGGGCACGTGGAACAACCACGCGCCGCGGCGCAAGCGGAAGCTGCTCCTCCACAAGCAGCAGATCGTGAAGATCTCGCACAAGACGGCGCAGGGCGGCTACACGCTCGTGCCGTTGCAGATCTACTTCCACGACGGTCGGGCCAAGGTGGAGATCGCGGTCGCGAAGGGCAAGCGCGAGTTCGACAAGCGTCAGGCACTCCGCGAGAAGACCGACAAGCGCGAGGCCGAGCGAGCCATGCGCACCCGGAACCGCATGGGCGAGTAGCGCCGCGCATCCCGGTCGGCTAGACTGGGGGACTGCTCCGATCGGAGCATCGGAAGTCCAGTGACAACTCAACAGCGTGACAGCGGCTCGTGCGTCCGGCCTGCATGGGGATGATCGGTTTCGACATTGCCTGTGCGCCGACGGGAAGCGGGCCGAGGACCCACGGTCATCTCGTGAACGATCCGTGGAAAACAACAAGTGCCAATTCCAAGCGCACTGACTTCGCTCTCGCTGCGTAAGCAGCCCAGCACATGAAGTCCGTCGGCCAGGTGATCGTCCCCTAACCTGATCCCGGCGTCATCCAGAGGACTTGCTGCACGGTTGCGCCTCAGGGCCGTGCGGGACTTGCACTGAGACTGGGCTCGTCGTCCGAGAAGCCGGTAGCAAAGGACGGGGCCGAGCAGAACGAACAATCCGGCTACGCCCGTAGAAGACGTCGAACTGCAGCGATGGACGGGGGTTCGATTCCCCCCATCTCCACCACCTGCCGGTCGTCGGGTCGCTGTCACGCCGAGTCGTCGGGACGATCTCCCGAGCAACGCCCCGCACCGTCCCCGACGGTCGCGGGGCGTTCTGCGTCGTGTCGGGCTCGAGGACTACGCTCCGGTCCAGGCGCGGGAAGTCGCCCGTGCCGACCGTCGAGACGAGAGGTCCACGCGTGGTGCAGGAGATCGCGATCCGAGTCCGTCTGCGAGAGCAGGAGCGAGTGGGGCTCGCCGAGTACGAGCGGGCAGTGGGCTCGGTGGCCACCGTCGCCGCCCTGGCCGCCTGGCTCCCGACGCCCGACGCCCGTCTGGTCATCCGCGGTCGCGGTGCCGAACCGGTCCGCTTGGAGACCGTCACCTACGGATCGGTGATCGAGCTGCTCATCGTCCTCGACCAGCGTTCCGTCGCCGTCGAGCGCGGGGCCGCCGCGATCGCCGCGCTCATCGAGTCGGTCCGTCACGAGCACGTGGAGGACGACGTCGCGGGCGTCGCCGGCGAGCTCGACCGTCTCGACCGATCGGCGCCGCGGGGCCGTTCAACCGTCGAGCGCTCGCTGCGCGCCTTCCTCGAGGGCGCACGGGCCGACGTCCTCGCTCGTCGGACCACCACCCGCGTCCGCGCCGCCCAGGCACTGGTGCGGCTGGCCGAGGACGGTGCCACCCTCACCGTGGAGCGGGTCGAGGACGCGCTGGCGCCGGTGATCCAGGAGCAGGAGGTCGACCTCCTGACCGACACCGGCAGCGCGGTCGTCGTCGAGCCCGTCGACGGACTCGAAGCCCCGGACACGGACGACGCTCCGGGAGCGGACGACGCTCCGGGAGCGGTTCCGGCGGCCGCTCCGCACGGGAAGGACGCGCACGGGAAGAAGAAGTCCGAGAAGGACGACGGCAAGAAGAAGAAGTCCAAGAAGAAGGACGACGGCAAGAAGGACAAGAAGTCCGAGAAGAAGGCCGGCGACAAGAAGAAGAAGTCCAAGAAGAAGTAGCCTGAGTGCTTGTACAGCACGTTTGTTTCCATTGTGTTAAACAATCCGCCGAAGTCGCTGTCACAGTGCCAGAGTCGATGAGCGCGGCCCCCCTTCGCGGGGCCGCGCCCATTCGACAGGAGCAACAGTGGCAACAACGACACAGGCGCTGCCGGACTCCGGCCTCAAGCGCAACGTCGGCTTCATCGGGCTCATCTGGGCCTCGACGGGGTCGATCATCGGCTCGGGCTGGCTCTTCGGCTCGCAGGAGGCGCTGAAGACCGCCGGACCCGCCGCGATCATCTCGTGGGTCATCGGCGGTGTGGCGGTCCTCGTCCTCGCCCTCGTGCACGCCGAGCTCGGCGGCATGTTCCCGATCGCCGGCGGAACAGCGCGGTTCCCCCACATCGCGTTCGGGGGCATCGCCGGAGCCTCGTTCGGCTGGTTCTCGTGGCTGCAGTCCGTGACGGTCGCCCCGATCGAGGTCGAGGCGATGATCAAGTACGCGCAGCACTGGCAGTTCGCCCACCCGTGGCTGCACACCACGACGGTGGACGGCGAGACCCAGCAGCTGCTCACCGGGTCGGGCATCGCGGTGGCGATCCTGCTCATGGCGGTGGTCTCGGCGATCAACCTGCTGAGCGTGCGGATCCTCGCGAACACGAACTCGGCGGCGACGTGGTGGAAGGTCGCCATCCCCCTGCTCGTCATCATCGTGCTGGCCTTCAGCGGCTTCCACGGCAGCAACTTCGGCGCGGCCGACGGCTTCCTGCCCGGCGGGGCGAAGGGCATCCTCGCGGCGGTCTCGACCTCGGGCATCATCTTCGCGTTCCTCGGGTTCGAGCAGGCCGACCAGCTCGCCGGCGAGGCGAAGAACCCGAAGCGGGACATCCCGCGTGCCGTGATCGGCTCGGTCGTCATCGGCCTCGTCATCTACCTGCTGCTGCAGATCGTCTTCCTCGGCGTGCTGCGCTCCGACGTGATCCAGGGTTCGTGGGCGACGGCGGACTTCACGAAGTACACCGGTCCGTTCGCGGACATCGCCATGGCGGCGGGCATCACCTGGCTGGCGGTGATCATCTTCATCGACGCGATCATCTCGCCCGGTGGCACCGGTCTCATCTACGTCACGGCGACCACGCGCATCTCGTACGGCCTCAGCCGCAACGGGTACTTCCCGAAGGCGTTCGAGTGGACCACGAAGGCCGGTGTGCCGTGGGTCGGCCTGATCACCGCGTTCGTCGTCGGCTGCGCGTGCTTCGCGCCGTTCCCGTCGTGGCAGGGCTTGGTGAGCCTCATCACGAGCGCCTCGGTGCTCATGTACGCGGGCGCACCGCTCGCACTCGGAGCGTTCCGCAAGCGGATCCCGGAGATCGAGCGTCCCTACCGGATGCCCGTCGCGACGGTGCTCTCCCCGATCGCCTTCGTGATCGCGAACCTCATCATCCTCTGGACCGGGTGGGACACCGACTGGAAGCTCGGCGTCGCGATCCTCATCGGCGCGGTCGTGATCATCCTCAACAACGTGTTCCGCGGCGCGACGAGCGTCCGGCCGCGCTGGGACTGGAAGGCGGCCCAGTGGCTGCTGCCCTACCTGATCGGCATGGGGCTCATCGTGTTCCTCAGCGACTTCGGGCCGCTCACGCACCCGTTGTTCCCGCTCTGGATCGACATCCTCGTGGTCGCCGTGTTCTCCGTGGTGATCTACTACTGGGCGGTCAACTCGGCGAGCTCGCGCGAGGAGATCCTCCGCACCGCGGAGGACGTGCGCGCGGTCGAGGAGTCCAACGTGGTGGAGCCCGTCCACCACTGATCGCCGGACGGACGGGAGGCGCGGTGCCGGCTGGCACCGCGCCTCCCGTCGTCCGGCGGCCGCGCCGGGCACGCCGGTCGCGTCAGAAGTCGAACAGGTTCGCCCGGATGCCCCCGGCGCCGTACTCCCGCCGCAGGAGCCCGCGGCGCCGGAGCACCGGCACGAGGTCCCCGAACATCCGGTACACCTGCGCCGGGTGGAGGTCACCGGAGAAGATGATGCCGTCGTTGTCGGCGTCGGCGCCGAGTTCCTCGATGAAGTCGGCGAGCTCGTCCGCGGTGCCGACGAAGCCCTCGCGCGACGACACCCGGCCCTTCCGCGCCTTGCGCTCCAGCAGCGTGCGCAGCGGCGCGTCCGGGGTGTCGCCGACGAGGCCGCGGATCGTCCCGGCCGAGACGTGCTCGCCGAAGGTCCCCTCGGGGATCGGCGCGTCGAGGTCGAGCGCGAGCAGGTCCGTCTCGGAGTCGCTCGACCAGGCGATCGCCGCGGTGCGGAGGTCCTCGTCCGACGGGTGGCGGGATGCGTCGACGACCCGGTCCGCTTCCTCCGGCGACGCGACGATCTCGGGCTTCAGCACGAACAGGATCCGCAGGTCGGCGGCGGAGCGTCCGGCGGCGTCGGCGGCGGCGATCACGCGGGCGCGGTAGTCCGACACGGCGGACGCGGACAGCGGTGCGAGCGCGAGCTGCACGTCCGAGTGCGTCCCGGCGAACCCGAGGCCCCGTCCGGAGCCGCCGGGGGAGACCACCACCGGGTCGCTGTCGAGTGGCAGGGCGTTGAGCGGCCCGTCGGCGGTGAAGTACGCGCCGTCGTGGTGGAACGCGTCGAGGGCGTGGCCGTCGGCGAAGTGCCAGTCCGACGCGTCCCCGACGTACCCGGACGACCCCCACGATCGCCACAGCCGGCGCAGCAGCGTGATCCACTCCTCGGCGCGGTCGTACGCGGCGTCGTGCCCGAGCGGCTGGAGACCGGCGTGCCGGGCGCTGCCGGTGTCGGTGACGACGTTGATACCGAGCCGTGCCCCGGACAGGTGCGCCAGCGTGGCGAACTGCCGGGCGGCGAGGTACGGCGGGGTGATGCCGGCGTTCACGGTCGGGGCGATCCCGATGTGGGACGTCGCGGCGAACAGGTACGGGGCGAGCAGCAGCGGGTCGTGCTTCGGTCCGCCGTAGGCCTGCCGGATCCGTAGGTCGAGGGTCGACGGGTTGCCGAGCGAGATGGCGTCCTCGGCGATGACGAGGTCCATGCCGGCCTGCTCGAGGGCACGTACGGACTGCTGGTACATGTCCGGCTTCGTCCAGTCGTACCCCCAGTCCCAGTCCGCACGACCCCATGCCTGCGGCCCGAAGCCGCGCGAGAAGAAGTACCCGAAGTGCTGCAGGTCGGCCATCGTCAGAGCTCCTCGACGATCACGTGGTCCCCGGGGACGGCGTGTTCCAGGGAGGCGAGCTCCGCGTCGGGGCCGAGCCGCGCCTCCCGTGCGCCGCGCAACGCCGCGAACCCGCGGTCGAGGTCGCGGACGAGGTCCGCGACGTCCTCGATCCCCACCGACAGCCGGATCAGGCCGTCGTCGATGCCCTGCTCGGCCCGTTCCGCAGCCGTCTTGCCGGCGTGCGTCGTCGTCGCCGGGTGCAGGATGAGCGACCGCACGTCGCCGAGGTGGGTCATCCGGCTGAACAGCTGCACGGCGTCGATGAAGGCGCGTGCGGCGTCCTCGCCGCCGGAGAGGGTGAACGCGAACACGGACCCGGCGCCGCGCGGCAGGTAGCGTTCGGCGAGGTCGTGGTACGGACTGGAGGCCAGCCCCGCGTGGTCGACGCTCGTCACCTCGGGCTGCTGCTCCAGCCAGGACGCGATCTCCAGCGCGTTCCGGCTGTGCCGTTCCACGCGCAGGGACAGCGTCTCGATGCCCTGCCGGATGAGGAAGGCGTTGAACGGCGACGGGCTCGGTCCGACGCGAGACGCCACGACGTCGCGGGCGAACACGACGAACGCGCGGGCACCGTACCGCTCCACGTAGCTCGCGCCGCCGAGGGAGCGGTCCGGGCTCGTCAGGTGCACCCAGCGCTCCGGGGACGCGGACCAGTCGAACGTGCCGCCGTCCACGACCACGCCGCCGAGCCCGGCTCCGTGGCCGGACAGGAACTTCGACGCGGAGTGGATCACGAGGTCGGCGCCGTGCTCGATCGGGCGGGCGAGGTACGGCGTCGCCAGCGTGTTGTCGACGATGAGCGGCACGCCCGCGCGGTGGGCGGTGTCGGCCACGCCGGTGATGTCCAGGACGTCGTTCTTCGGGTTCGGGATGGTCTCGGCGAAGAACGCCTTCGTGTTCGGCCGGACGAGTCGCGCCCACCCGTCGAGGTCGCGCTGGTCGGGGACGAAGTCGACCTCGATGCCGAGGCGCCCGAGGTTCTGCACGAGCAGCCCCTTCGTGCCCTCGTAGATGCTCCGCGCCGCGACCACGTGGTCGCCGGCCTGCAGCAGCCCGAGGAACGCGACCGTCGCCGCCGCCTGGCCGCTGCCGACGAGGATCGCCTCCACGCCGCGCTCGAGCAGGGCGACCCGGCGCTCCACGTCCGCGTTGGTGGGGTTGCCGAGGCGCGTGTACGTGTAGCCGTCGTCGGTGCCGGCGAAGCGGTCACGGGCCTGCTCGAAGTCGTCGAACAGGAAGCCGGAGGACATGTGGATGGCGGGGACCCTCGCGCCGTGCCCGGCGTCGGGCTGGAACCCGCCGTGGACCTGTTCGGTGGCGAAACCGTGCTCCTCGTCCGTCATGGGACACCTCCTGCCGTCGTCGTGTCGGTACTCTCGCAGGCCCGGGGTGGGGAGCCGCCGTTTGCGGCCTCCGGTTACGACGACGCGCGCCGGGCGGACGGGAGGCGCGGGTCGGGCCCGTCCCGCGCCGTGCGTTCAGACCAGGGCGCGGAGTGCGCTGACGACGGTCGCCCAGGTCTCGAGCAGGGGCCCGCGGGCGAGCCAGACCGCCAGCGCGTTCACCGCGAGGAACAGCACGAACCACAGCCCGGCCGGCACCCGCATCTCGGCCGCCGCGATGTGGAAGTCCGTCTGCACCCGCGCCCCCGTCAGCAACCACCGCGCGACCTGCACCACCGACCGGAGACCGTCCACCACGAAGAACGCCCCGACGGCCGCGACGACGAGCACGGTGGCGTCCGACGGCCGCAGCGCGACCCAGAGCGCGAGTGCGTCGAACCCGATCACGACGAGCAGGCCGAACCAGTTCCGCACGAACGCGAGCGCGACGAGGCCGACGACACCGAGCACCGCCACGGGCAACCACCGCGAGGCGTGCAGGACGCCGGTGACGAGCAGGACGCCCACCCAGATCGGTGCGCTGTAGCCGGCGAACAGGTTGAGGACCCGGACGAGCCATCGGACGGCACCCGGTACCCCGCCGAGTTGCACCCAGGCTTCGCCGGAGCCGTCGGGGTGGAGCTCGATGCGTCGGATGCGCCCGCCGAACGGCACGACGACGACCGCGTGGCCGACCTCGTGGGCGATGGTCGCGGCGATGCGCGCCACCCGGCCGGCGGCGGGCACGAACGGCAGGACCGCGCCGACGAGGAGCGCGATCGGGACGAGGGCGGGGGCTGCGGTGGTCAAGGCACCAGGATCGCAGCACCAGCCCGGAGGGACCCGTGCGGGTCAGGGCGCCGTGGCGAGCACGACGACCGTCGCGAGGACGACCAGCGCCGTGAGGACGGCCAGGAACACCGTCAGGCGGTTCATGTGCGAGTGCCTGGCTATTCGACCGTCACCGACTTGGCGAGGTTCCTCGGCTTGTCGACGTCGCAGCCGAGCTGCAACGCGAGTTCGCGGGCGAGCATCTGCAGGGGGACGACCGCTTCGAGCGGTCCCCAGGGTGCGGTGGCCCGACCCCACGTCAGGTCTCCGGCGGCGCGTCGGCCGAGTGCCGGGATGTCCGAGCCCTCGGTGCCGATGGTGATGACGAAGCCGCCCCGTGCCCGGACCTCGGCGATGTTCGCCTGCAGCCGGGGCTCGCCGTGGTCGACCACGACGACGGGCGTCCCGTCGTCCACGAGTGCGAGCGGACCGTGCTTGAGCTCGCCCGCGGGGTACGCCTCGGCCCAGCGGTAGCTGAGCTCCTTGAGCTTGAGGGCGCCCTCGGCGGCGTACGGCAGACCGGCGCCACGGCCGAGGAACAGGAACCCCGAGGCGTCCCGGACGCTCGACACGAGCAACGGGATGCGGTCCGCCGCGATCGCTGCGGCGTGCGCGATGCGCGACGGCAGGTCGGACAGCTCGGCGACGAGTGCGGCGGCACGGGCGGCGTCGATGCGGCCGGACGCCACGAGCGCGGACACGACCACCGCGACCCCGACCACCACCTGGGCGGTGAACGTCTTCGTCGCGGCCACGCCGACCTCCGGCCCCGCGTGGCAGTCGAGCACCGCGTCGGCCCGACGGGCGAGCGACGAGTGCACGTTGTTCGTCAGCGCGAGGACGGGGTGTCGGTCCTCGAAGCGGTCGAGCGCGCGGAGGACGTCCGCGGTCTCACCGGACTGGCTGATGGCGACGACGAGGGTGTCCGGTCCGAGGACGACCTGGTCGGCCTCGCTCGCCACGACGATGTCCGTCGGGACACCCCCGAGGCCGCGCAGCGTGGTCGCGATCACCTGTCCGGCGTTCAGCGACGTGCCGCACGCGACGACCGCGAGCCGGTGGAAGCCGGGCAGTCCCAGCCCGACCCACATGCTGCCGTCAGCCGCGCGTCGCGCGACGCGGTCGAGGATCGCCGACACCACGGCCGGTTGCTCCTCGATCTCCTTCGCCATGTGGTCCGGGTGGTCGCCGAGCTCGAGTGCGGTCGCGGCGAACGGTGACGGCGTCGGGAACGGCACCGGCACGACCACACCGGCCGACGACCACGTCCACGCCTCGCCCAGTTCCACGACGTCGCCGTCACGGAGGGCCACGAACGTCTCGCACCACTCGGCGATCGCCCCGATGTCGCTCGCGACGAAGTCGCCCCGTGCGGACCGTGCGACCACGAGCGGCGACCGGTCCGCTGCCACCACCATCCGACCGGTACGGGCGTCGAGCACCACGACGGCCCACGACCCCTCGAGCTGCGCCGTCGCGATCTGCACGGCGAGCATGAGGTCCGGGTCCACGGCGAGGGCACGCTCGACGAGGTGTGCGATCACCTCGGAGTCCACGTCCGACGAGAACCGGTGCCCCTGCCGTTCGAGCACCGCGCGCAGCTCGTCGGCGTTCTCCACGATGCCGTTGTGCACGATGCTGATCCGTCCGGAGCAGTCCGCGTGCGGGTGGGCGTTCGCCTCCCGCACCACGCCGTGCGTCGCCCACCGGGTGTGGCCGACCCCGACACCGGTGAGCGCGGCGCCCGAGCGGGCCGCGACGAGCGTGCGGAGGTCGCCGACGCGGGACACCGACCGGATCGTCTCGGTACCGCCCGCGGCGGTCCGCACGGCGATGCCCGCCGAGTCGTACCCGCGGTACTCGAGTCGTTCGAGGCCGTCGAGCAGGTACGGGGTCGCGTCGTCGGTGACGCGGGCCGCGATGATGCCGCACATCTGGTGTCCCTTCGGTGGACGGGAGCAGCGGGGGAGCCGGGGGAGCTCGGGGGAGGGGAACGGCACCGACCGCCGTCGGGTCTGCCGTGCGTCCGGTCCACTGACCCGACCGCCGCCCGTCCTCGGATCAGGCGAGGACGGACGACGGCGTGCGTGGGCCGGTGGTTCGGGTACCGGACGGGGTACCACGGGCGGGCTCCCGGAGGAGCACGGCGGTCGGTGCAGGAGAACTCTCACCCGCGGCCCGCTCGCACGGCAACGCCCGGCACCCGCTCTTGCGGTTCACCGCGCCCGACGTGCGAACCGGTGCGGGCGCGTGCGGGGTCGCGCAACGCACGGGAGGCGCGGTGCCGACCGGCACCGCGCCTCCCGTCCGACGAGACGTCGAGTCAGGTCACGTGAGGAGCGCGACCAGGTGCGACCGCGACCGTGCACCCACCTTCCGGTAGATCTGCGTCAGTCGCAGCTCCACCGTCCGCTGCGACATGAACAGCGACGACGCGATCTCACGGTTGCGGTAGCCCTCCGTCACCTTCTGCACGACGGCGCGCTCCTCTGCGGTGAGCGAGGTGAGCACCGCCGACGGGTCCGGAGCGCTGCGCGGCGTGCCGGGTGCCGGCACCGACAGCACCGGACCCGACCGCAGGGACGACGCCGACCCGGAGGACGGCATCGCGACGGTCGCGACCGGCGCGGCCAGCGGGCGCCGGAGCCCCGCCGCCTCGTACGCCGCCGCGGCTGCCGCACCCAGGCGCGGACGTTCCGACGGACTCCCCACCGCGGCGAGGGCCGCGAAGGTCCGCGCACGCTCGAACTGCGAGTCGTGTGGCTGGAACAGCTCCAGCGCGCGCCGACGGGCCGTCTCACGCGTGGTGTCGTCGGCGATGAGCGCGAGACACCGGGCGAGCACGAGCGCACCCCAGCGGGACGGGCGGGCGTGGTGGTCCGCCGCGAGCCGAGCGGCGACGGCACGGGCGTCGTCGACCCGGCCGAGGCGCGAGTACACCTCGACGAGGTCCCCGAGGTGCCGCAGCACCGCGGGGTTCCGCAGCGACCGACCGATGGCGTCGGCGGCCTCGAGGGACACCACCGCCTCGTCCAGCCGACCGTCGAGCAGCAGGACCCGGCCGCGCAGGGCGTACAGCTTCGCGGTGGCACCCCACAACCGGTTCGTCGACCGTTGCGCCAGGCACCGGTCCAGGACCTCGAGCGCCTCCGGGGTCCGCCCCTCGGCGAAGTGCCGCCACGCGATCGCGATCGCCCGCGACGGCTCGCGCAGCCGCTCGACGACGGACGACCCGGCTTCCCACACGTCGATCGCGCGGAGCGCCTGCCGGAAGTTCCCGGAGCGCACCTCGTTCTCGGCCGACAGGTAGCGCGCCGCCTCGGTCCACACCGGCATCGTCTCCGGTCCGCGCGCGAGGACGAGCGCGAACACCCGACGGGCACTGCGGTACCGCTCGGCGATGCTCAGGGCGTGCGCGAGGAGGAGCAACGCCGGGTCCGACATCCGGAGCAGCGTCGACGTCGACAACCCGTCGTGCAGCTCCGCGTCGGGCGGGAGGGTCCCGTCGACGGCGGCGATGAGTTCCTCCGCCGCCGTCGTGATCTCCACCGTGTGCGGGGACGCCGACGCCCGGAGCGGTTCGGCCCGCGCGAGGAGGTCCCGTGCGTGGTCGAGTTCCCAGGCCTCCGCCCGGAAGCTGGCGACCATCGCCAGGAGCCCGCCGACGGCGTCCGCCTCGGACGCGTCCGCCGGGTCGACGGGCACGAGGAGCTCGTCCGCGTGCACCACGTCGCCGCTGAGGTACTGCACCGAGTACTCCAGGCGGAGCCGACGTGTCTCGTCCGCCATCGCCCGGAACGGCCGGATCGCCGCCAGGTACCGCGCCGCGAAGCCGAGCAGCCGGTTCGCCAGCAGGGCCTCGGCGACGCCCAGCAGCGCCACGTGCTCGTCCTCCGTACCGCCCCCGATGTGGAGCGCCCGTTCGGTGAGCACGACCGCCGCCTGCGCGTTGCCGTCCACGACGTACGACCGAGCAGCGCCGAGCAGCGCGACCACGTCGGGGACCTCGTCGACGAAGCTGCGGTGCCACGCGGCCGCTCTGGGGTCGGACTCGGCGCTCGCCGTGGCCAGCGCGGTGTGGGCCGCTCGTCGGTCGCGGGCGGGCATCCGCCAGTAGAGCACCGACCGGACCAGGGGGTCGCGCACCGTGACGGTCTGCCCCTTGACGGACGTCAGCCCGGCGTCGGCGAGGTCGTCGAGTTCGTCGCGGTCCCATCCGGCGGTCTTCGCCACCGGGACGAGGGCGAGCCGAGCGAGGACGTCCAGATCGCGTCCCGCAGCGGAGCCGAGCGCCAGGGCCGCGATGGCCTCGGTGGTCGGCGTGGGGCGGAGCGGGAGCACGAGCGGCTCGGAGCCGCCCAGCTGCTCGCGGGACAGCACCGACAGCTGCTCGCGCAGCGCGCCGGGGTTGCCGCCGGTCTCCTCGGCGAGGATCGCGAGCACGCCCTCGTTCGCGTCCTCGGGCGCCATCGCACGGGCGAGCACGAGCGCCTCGTCCGCCGGGAGCGGTTCGATCCGGAGCACCGGGAGTGCGGCGAGGGGGCCGTCCGACGGGACCGTGCGCACCGAGGCCACGACGCGCAGGGCGGTGCCCGCGAGGCGGGAGGCGAGGAACGCGATGAGCTCCTGGCTCTCCGCGTCCATCCGGTCGAGGTCGTCGATGAGGACGAGCGTCGGCGGCAGGGTCAGGGCGTGCACGGCGTCGAGGAAGTCGTGCGCCGCCGCGAGCCCGGCGGTCTGCGCGGGGGTGGTGCGTTCCGTGGCAGCCGAGCCGTTCCCCTGGAGCAGGTGGGCGATGTGGGCCGTCGCACGGGGATCGTCGAGTGCGGTGAAGAGCGACGTCACGCCGGCCAGGGGCCAGCGCGATTCGCTCCCGTTCACACCGACGCGGACGACGGGGAGGGAGACGCGGTCGGCGACCGCGTCGAGGACGCTGCTGCGTCCGGAACCAGGGTCGCCGACGACGACCATCGCGGACTCACGAGGGAGTACGGCGAGGGTCGCGATCCGGTCGACCTCGAGACGGCGACCGGTGAGTGCCATGACTCACCGGCCTCCGGGCCCGGAAGCGGATGCGGTGGGGGACGCGGTCCGGACGGCGGCGCGGCGGGTGACCGCGAGCATCGCCGGACGCGGGGCACGCAGGTGCGGACGCGTGCCGAGGCAGTCGGATTCGATGTGCGGACGACGAGTGAGGGTGCACTCGGTTCCGCTCGGGAACGATGATGTCATCGTCTGTACCACCCCTCGGGTTAGGGTTTTCGGACGAAACACGACCGGTCCGGCAGCACGCTCGGATCTAGGGAATCCGGGGCGTCACCTGGCCTGTCGCCTGCGAGCACGATAACTCAGGTTCTGCCCGTGATGGCCGGTCCCCGCAATGTGGAGCCCCGGACCGTGCCCCCAGTACGGGGGGCCACGTGCCCACTGTGGGGGTCGATTCCGATACGCCGCGGTACGGAAACGGGGTACAGCACCACCGGTGCCACGGTCGGCCGGTGGTCAGCGGCGGATGCGCTCCACGACGGCGTCGTGCACGAGGCCGTTGGTGGCGAGGGCGCTGCCGTGCCACGGGCCCGGGTCGCCGTCGAGCGAGGTGAACCGCCCGCCGGCCTCCTCGACGATCGGCACGAGGGCGGCGATGTCCCACGGCTTGAGGTCGGGTTCGCCGGCGACGTCGAGGACGCCCTCGGCCACCATCATGTACGACCACATGTCCCCGTACGCGCGCGTGCGCCAGACGTGTCGGGACAGGTCGACGAGCGCGTCGAGCCGGTCGTCGTCGTCCCACTGCTGGAGGCTGTTGTAGCTGAGGCTGGCGTCGGCGAGCGTGTCCACGCCGGAGACGTGGATCGGGCCGTCCAGGGAGTGGGCGCCGAGCCCCTCCGCCGCCCACCAGCGCTTGCCGAGGGCCGGAGCGCTCACGACGCCGAGGACGGGGCGGCCGTCGACCGCCAGGGCGATGAGGGTCGCCCACACCGGCACGCCGCGGAGGTAGTTCGCGGTGCCGTCGATCGGGTCCACGACCCACTGCCGGTGTCCCTCGCTGACGGCGTCGGCACCGCTGTCGGCGACGGTCTCCTCGCCCAGGAAGGCGTCGTCGGGGCGCTCCGCCGCCAGCCGCTCGCGCAGGGCACGTTCGACCGCCTGGTCGGCGTCGGTGACGTGCGTGCTGTCGGCCTTCCTGGACACGTGCAGGTCGGCGGCGCGGAACCGGTCGAGACTGATCGCGTCGGCGGTGTCGGCGAGGGAGCGGGCGAAGTCCAGGTCGGCGCTGAGGTCCACGGTCGTCAGCGTAGCGTCCTAGGCGGCGACCACCGCTTCCTCCTCGAGGCGGGTGACCTCCCGTTCGCGGGCGACGCGGGCCTTCCGGGCGACGAGGCCGTGCACGACGACGCAGAGCAGCACGGCCACGGCGAGCCAGATCGCGAGGACGAGCGACGACCGGCCGAGCGAGGCGCCGGGGAAGTACAGCAGGTCCTGTGCCGCCTGGAGCCAGGCCGCGCCGCTCCAGAACGTGTTGAGGCCGGCGAACAGCCCGGGCTGGAACGCCGGCTGGAAGATGCCGCCGGACGAGGTGAAGTTCAGCATCACGAACAGCATCGTGAGGATCGGGGTCGTCCAACGGCCGAGCACCGGGTGGAGGCCGACGCCGAGCGCCACGATGATCGCGTCGTAGAGCCACGCGAACAGGAAGACCTCCCACCGGTGCGTGGTGATGATCCCGTAGAGCGGACCGGCGACGACGATCCCGATGCCGGCGACGACGCCCGACGTGGCGAGTCCGACGACGGCGGTCCACAGCGGCCGGAGCCGGGTGGCGAACGCGGCGACGGCGATCGCGGAGGCGTAGCCGCCCACGCTGAGGGCGACCAGCAGGAAGAACAGTCCCTGCCCGGTGGTGTCCTCGGCGCCGGTGGGGACGACGTCCCGGACGGCCAACGGCAGGTGTGCCCGGTACGCGATGGGCAGGAAGACCTTCTGCGCGGCGCTCGCGGTCGTCTCGGAGGCCGCCGTCGAGACGTAGAGCGTCGCGTCGGTCGCGGTCGGGGCGTACACGGCGGCGAGCTCTCGGTCGCGCACCTCCTGTTCCGCGGCCTCGGTCGACGGGACGACGTGCGCCACGAGGGCGCCGTCGGACCGGTCGGTCACGGTCTGCGCGAAGACCTGGGTCGCGGGGGTCTGCCCCACGATCCCGACGGGCAGGTCGTGCGGGGTGGGCGCGTGGAAGGCGCCGAGGTACGCCAGGCCCATCCCGACCGCCAGGAAGAGCGGTACGAGGATGTGGGAACCGAAGGACGCCAGGATCCGGCCGAGGCCCTGCGGGTGTAGTGCGCTCGGTCGCCGGGGCGGACGGGAACCGCGCACGGCGGCGTGCGAGTGCGGCTCGGCGGGGGAGGACGGGGCGTCGACGGTGGTGGTCGGCGCAAAGTTGTACTTTGCAACTTCAGACACGAGGGGCAACTCTACAACGCCGGTGCGCACGTGTCGATCCCGGGCGGGCGCGCTACTCGGTGCCCGGGTCCTCCGCGCCCATCCCGGTGAGGAGCGCCCGGAACGAGTCGAGCCGCTCGACGCCGGTCGGACCCAGCTCGCCCGCCTGCACGCGGTCCACGATCTCCCAGTCGTGCGCCTGGTCGAGCGGGATGCCGTCCTCGGGCTCGCGCACCGGCACCGCGTGCGCCGCGAACGCCCGGAACACGTTGGCCGGGTCCACGTGGCCCAGCCCGAACGACCGGACGCCCGGGGTGTCGATGATCCAGCCGCCGCCCTTGACCTGCAGGGCGATCGAGGACGACGACGTGTGCCGACCGCGGCCGGTCACCGCGTTGACGACACCGGTCGCCCTCGTGGAACCGGTCAGGGCGTTCACGAGTGTCGACTTGCCGACGCCCGAGTGCCCCACGGTGACGGTGACCGCGCCGTCGAGCACCTCGTGCAGGGCGTCGTACGGCACGTCGTCCTGCCGACTCGTCACGACCCGGAGGTCCAGGCAGTCGAAGTGCCCGAGGAACTCCGCCGGGTCGGCGAGGTCGGTCTTGGTGACGCACAGGACCGGGTCGAGTCCCGCGTCGAACGCCGCGACGAGGTACCGGTCGATCAGCCGGGGACGGGGCTCGGGGTCGGCGGCGGCCACGACGATGAGCATCTGGTCGGCGTTCGCGACGATGACGCGCTCGACGTCGTCGGTGTCGTCCGCGCTCCGGCGCAGCAGCGTGGTCCGTTCCGCCACCCGGACGATGCGGGCGAGCGAACCCGGCTCGCCCGACACGTCACCGGCGAGGAACACCGTGTCCCCGGTCACGACGGACTTCTTGCCCAGCTCGCGGGCCTTCGTCGCCGTGACCAGCCGGTCCCCGACGAGCACCCCGAACCGACCCCGGTCGACGTTCGTCACCCAACCGGTCGGCGCGTCCTCGTACGTCGGTCGGACCTTCGTGCGCGGGCGGTTGCCCTTGGGGTTGGGACGGACCCGGACGCTCGACTCGTCGTACTGACCGTACGGTTCGTCCTCGTCCGTGTCGTCACCGTCGACGTCGTCCCACCAGCTCATCGCGTCACCCCTGGTCGCCGTCCGTGGCCTGGTCGCCGTCCGTGACCCCGTCGCCGTCCGTGACCGCGGAGTCGACCAGCGCTGCCCACAGCTCGGGGAACTGCGGCAGCGTCTTCGCGGTCGAACCGACGTCGTCGACGGCGACGCCGTCGACGATGAGGCCCACGATCGCCCCGGCGGTCGCCATCCGGTGGTCGTCGAACGCGCGCCAGTCGCTGCCGTGGAGCGCGGCAGGCTCGACGAGGAGACCGTCCTCGAGTTCCTGCACCGCGCCTCCCGACCGGTTCACGTCGTCCGCCAGGGCGGCGAGGCGGTCCGTCTCGTGACCACGCAGGTGCCCGATCCCGGTGATCCGCGTCGGTCCGCCGGCCAACGCGGCGAGGGCGACGAGCGCGGGAGCGAGCTCGCCACCGCGCGTCAGGTCGAGGTCGAGGCCGGGGAGGGAGGCGCCACCCCGGACGCCGGGGCCGCCGTCGAACACGAGGTCGTCGCCGTCGCGCGTGACGGTCGCACCCCACCGGGGGAGCAGCGTCTCGAGGTCCGCGCCCACCTGGGTCGTCTCCGTCGGCCAGGTGCGGATCCGGACCGTCCCACCCGCCACGAGCGCGGCGACCGCGAACGGCGCGGCGTTCGACAGGTCCGGTTCGATCGTGACGTCGCGCGCGGCGATCGGTCCGGGGTGCACGACCCACTCGCCGACGGCCGGCTCGTCGACGCGGACACCGCGTTCGCGGAGCGCGGCGACCGTCATGTCGATGTGCGGTATGCTCGGGAGCCGCTCGCCGACGTGCGTGAGGTGCAGCCCCTCGTCGAAGCGGGGCGCCGACAGCAGCAGCCCGGACACGAACTGCGACGACGCCGACGCGTCGATCGACAGCGTGCCGCCCCGGACCGACCCGGTGCCGGTGAACGAGAACGGCATCGCGCCGTCACCGTCGTCGGTGACGTCCACCCCGAGGTCGGCGAGCGCGCGGATGATGGCGTGCATCGGACGCTTCCGGGCGTAGGGGTCGCCGTCGACCGTGACGGGCCCGACCGCCAGCGCGGCCAGCGGCGGCAGGAAGCGCATCACCGTGCCGGCGAGGCCGCAGTCCAACCGCACGTCGCCGTGCATCGGAGCGGGGGTGATGCGGAGGTCCGGGCCGTACGGGTTGGGCGCCTCGCCCGGGGCGGGGGCGACCTCGCCGATCCCGACGCCGAGCTGCCGGAGACCCGCGACCATGAGCGCCGAGTCACGGGAGTGCAGTGGCAGCCGGATCGTCGACGGGCCGTCCGCGAGTGCGGCGAGCACGAGCTCCCGGTTCGTCAGCGACTTCGACCCGGGGAGCGCGACGTCGCCGCGCAACGGACCACGCGCGACCGGGGCGGTCCAGGCGTCGATCGGGGACTGGGAATGCGTCGAGGCTGCCATCGGTTCACAAGGGTACTGAACGCACCGGGAGGATCAGTGGCGACAGCGACACTCGTACGACCGCGGACGGCTCTGCCCGCCGTGCCGACGACGCTCGGGGGTGCCCTCGGCCTAGACTCGACGGCGATGACGACCGACGAACCGCACGCCGCACCGCACGACCTGGTCGAGGAGACCGAGGCGCAGCTCGACGCGGTCTCCGAGGAAGCCGGACTGACGGGCGACGAAGACCACGACGAGCTCGACGTCGTCGATGCGAAGACCGTCTCGGAATCCGAACTCCGCGCCCTCTTCGAGGACCAGGCGCTGCCGTTCATGGACCAGCTCTACGGCGCCGCGATGCGGATGACCCGCAACCCCGCCGACGCGTCCGACCTCGTGCAGGAGACGTTCGTCAAGGCCTTCGCGGCCTTCCGGCAGTTCCGTCAGGGCACGAACCTCAAGGCGTGGCTGTACCGGATCCTCACGAACACGTTCATCAACACGTACCGCAAGAACCAGCGGAACCCGTACCAGGGCACCATCGACGAGCTCGAGGACTGGCAGCTCGGCGGCGCGGAGAGCGTCACGCAGTCGATCTCGGCGCGTTCGGCGGAGGCCGACGCCATCGACCACCTGCCGTCCTCCGCCGTGAAGGACGCGCTGCAGGCCATCCCCGAGGACTTCCGGATGGCCGTGTACTTCGCCGATGTCGAGGGGTTCTCCTACCAGGAGATCGCCGACATCATGAAGACCCCCGTGGGGACGGTCATGAGCCGACTCCACCGTGGTCGCCGGCTCCTCCGGGGGCTCCTGGCGGACCATGCCCGTGAGACCGGCATCGTCCCGGACGCAGCGTCGACGGCGACGATGCGCGGGCGGGGCCGGAAGGTTGCCGCGACGTCGGGTCGCGTCGAAGGGAAGGAAGCACGATGAGCGGCTGCGACTGCTCGAAGGCGAAGGCCGAGCTCGAGGAGTTCCTGCACGGCGAGCTCTGCCGTGAGGACGCCGCGGACATCCGTGAGCACATGGACGGCTGCGAGGACTGCACGACCGAGCACCGCGTCGGCGTGGTCCTCATCGAGACCGTCCGGCGTGCGTGCAAGGAGACCGCGCCCGAGGAGCTCCGGAACGAGATCCTCGCCCGCATCCGCGTGGAGCAGGCCACCCACTAGGGTCGTCGTCACACGCGTGGGCGGGTGGGTAGTCTCACGGTCATGACCCTCCTCGTCGAGTCGATCACCACCTGGACCGACACGGACGTCGCCGACGTCGCCGCACTCGTCCGTCAGCTCGGCCACACGGTCTCCGAGCCCGCGATGCGCGCACGACTCGAACGGCTCACGCCCGCCGCGGGACACCGGACCTGGCTGGTCCGCGGCGACGACGGACGTGCCGTGGCGGTCGCCGGGGCACAGGTCACGTGGGCCTACGCCAGCGACGAGCCCACGGCGCAGCTCCTGCTGCTCGTGGTCGACCCGGAGGCCAGGAGGAACGGCACGGGTTCGGCGCTCATCGGCACCTTCGAGACGTGGGCGGTGGAGCAGGGCGCGCGTCGCCTCAGCGCCGTCAGCGCCGCCGCGACCGACAGTGCGCACCGTTTCTACCAGAAGCGCGGGTACCACGAGGCCGGCGTGCGCTACACGAAGATCAAGTAGCGCGCGCGGCGCGAACGTCGACGGAGCGACGCGCGAAGCGCGCCGCTCCGTCTCGAGGCCGCGGCCGGCTCTCGGGCCTAGCCGAGGGCCTTCGCGATGACCTCGGTCGCCTCCTGTGCGGAGCGCTTCGACGATCCGGTCGCGGGTGCGGCACTCGCCGGACGCGCGGCGACGGAGAGCGGACGTCCGTCCAGGTGCGGCGACAGGTTCATGCACACGAACGGCCATGCGCCCTGGTTCTCGGGTTCCTCCTGCGCCCAGACGACCTCGGCGTCCGGGTAGCCGGCGAGGACCTCGAGGATGCGCTCGAGGGGGAGCGGCGCGAGCTGCTCGAGCCGGACGAGAGCCACGTCGCTGCGCCCGCGCTTCTCGACCTCGGCGCGCAGGTCGTGGTGCACCTTGCCGGAGTGCAGCACCACGCGGCGCACGGCCGAGCGGTCTGCCACGCGGTCGTCGTCGAGCACCTCCTGGAACGTCCCGCTCGTGAACGCGTCGACCGGGCTGGTCGCCTGACGGAGCCGCAGCATGGCCTTCGGCGAGAACACGACGAGCGGCTTCTGCGGTCGGGCCCACGCCTGGCGACGCAGCAGGTGGAAGTACGACGCCGGCGTCGACGGGCGCGCCACGACCATGTTGTCCTCGGCGCAGAGCTGCAGGTAGCGCTCGATCCGGGCGGACGAGTGGTCGGGGCCCTGGCCCTCGTACCCGTGGGGGAGCAGGAGCACCAGGCCGGAGCGCTGGCCCCACTTCTGCTCGGCGGACGAGATGAACTCGTCGATGACCGTCTGCGCACCGTTGGCGAAGTCGCCGAACTGCGCCTCCCACAGCACGAGTGCCTCGGGGCGCTCGACCGAGTAGCCGTACTCGAACGCCATCGCCGCGTACTCGCTGAGCAGCGAGTCGTAGACGTAGAAGCGTGCCTGGTCCTCGGTGAGGTTCGACAGCGGCAGCCACTCCTGCCCGTTCACCCGGTCGTGGAACACCGCCTGGCGCTGGACGAACGTGCCACGGCGGGCGTCCTGACCGGCCAGGCGGACCGGCTTGCCCTCGACGAGCAGCGAGCCGATGGCCATGAGTTCCGCCATCGCCCAGTCGATGCCGCCGTTGCGCGTCATGTCGGTGCGCTTCGAGAGCAGCTGCTGGAGCTTGGGGTGGATGGAGAAGCCCGCTGGCGGGTTGCTGTGCGCGTCGCCGATCGCCCGGACGAGGTCCTCGGACACGGCGGTCTCGTGCACCTCGTGCTCGGAGTCGTCCCGCTGCGCCGCCGGACGTTCGAGCCCCTGCACGGCGCCGTCGTCGTCGACCGGGATCACCGGGATCGTGCCGGTCTGCGCCTCGTGCGTCTCGGCGAACGCGCGTTCCAGGCGGTCCTGGAAGTCGCGGTGTGCCTCGTCGTACTCCTCTTGTGTGATGTCGCCACGGCCGACGAGGGCCTCGGTGTACAGGGTGCGGACGGAGCGCTTCGCCTCGATGAGGTTGTACATGAGCGGCTGCGTCATCGATGGGTCGTCGCCCTCGTTGTGCCCGCGGCGCCGGTAGCAGATGAGGTCGATCACGACGTCGCGGTGGAACTCCTGCCGGTACGCGAAGGCGAGCTCGGCCACCCGCGCCACGGCCTCGGGGTCGTCGCCGTTCACGTGGAAGATCGGCGCCTGGATCGTCTTCGCGACGTCGGTGGAGTACACCGACGTGCGAGCCGACTCCGGCGGGGTGGTGAACCCGACCTGGTTGTTGATGACGAGGTGCACCGTGCCGCCGGTGCGGTAGCCGCGCAGCTGCGACATCTGCAGCGTCTCGACCACGACGCCCTGGCCGGCCATAGCCGCGTCGCCGTGCACGAGCACCGGCAGCACACCGAACGTCCCCGGCGCCTCACGGTCCTGCTTCGCCCGGACAATTCCCTCGAGCACGCCGTCGACCGCCTCGAGGTGGGAGGGGTTCGCCGCGATCGTGACCGGGATGGCCGTGCCGTCGCTCGCGCGGAACACGCCCTCGGTGCCGACGTGGTACTTCACGTCGCCGGAGCCCTGGCCCGACACCGCGCCGGGGAGCGACGACCCCTCGAACTCGCGGAAGATCTGCCCGTACGTCTTGCCCGCGATGTTGGTGAGCACGTTCAGGCGGCCACGGTGCGCCATGCCGATCGCGACCTCGTCGAGCCCGGAGGTCGCGGCGTGCTGGATGAGCGTGTCGAGGAACGCGATCGTCGACTCACCGCCCTCGAGCGAGAACCGCTTCTGGCCGACGTACTTGGTCTGCAGGAAGGTCTCGAACGCCTCGGCCTCGTTGAGCTTGCCGAGGACGCGGAGCTGCTCCTCCTTCGAGGGCTTCGAGTACGGCACCTCGATGTGCGCCTGCACCCAGCGACGCTGCTCCGGGTCCTGGATGTGCATGTACTCCACGCCCACCGTGCGGCAGTAGGCGTCACGGAGGATCCCGAGCACGTCGCGCAGGGGCGCGGTCGTCGTGCCGGCGAGACCGCCGGTGACGAACTCGCGGTCGAGGTCCCAGAAGGTCAGCCCGTGGCTCTCGATCTCGAGGTCCGGGTGGGTGCGCTGCCGGTACTCGAGCGGGTCGATGTCCGCCATGAGGTGCCCGCGGACCCGGAAGCTGTTGATGAGCTCCTGCACGCGCGCGGTCTTGTTGACGCGGTGCGCGAGGTCGACGTTGATGTCGTTCGCCCACTGGATCGGCTTGTACGGGATGCGGAGCGCCGAGAAGATGTCCTCGTAGAAGCCGTGCTGGCCGATGAGCCGCTCGTGGACCATCTTGAGGTACTCGCCCGACCCGGCGCCCTGGATCACGCGGTGGTCGTACGTGCTCGTCAGCGTGATGGTCTTGCCGACACCGAGCTCGACGAGGGTCTTCGGCGCGGAGCCCTGGAACTGCGCCGGGTACTCGAGCGCGCCGGCACCGATGATCGCACCCTGTCCCTTGGTCAGGCGCGGGACGGAGTGGACCGTGCCGATGCCGCCGGGGTTGGTCAGCGAGATCGTCGTGCCCTGGAAGTCCGCGGGGGTGAGCTTGTTGTCGCGGGCCCGCTTGACGAGGTCCTCGTAGGCGGAGAGGAACTGGCCGAACGTCAGGGTCTCCGCGCGCTTGATGCTCGGGACGAGCAGGGACCGCGAGCCGTCCTTCTTCGGGACGTCGATCGCGATGCCGAGGTTCACGTGCGCCGGCTGGACCACGAAGGGCTTGCCGTCGCGCTCCTCGTAGAAGACGTTCTGGCTCGGGAAGTCCTTGAGCGCCTGGACCATCGCCCAGCCGATCAGGTGCGTGAACGAGATCTTGCCGCCGCGGGCCCGGCGCAGGTGGTTGTTGATGACGATGCGGTTGTCGATCATCAGCTTCGCCGGGATCGTCCGCACGCTCGTGGCCGTCGGGACGCTCAGCGAGGCGTCCATGTTCGACGCGAGCGTCTTCGCCATGCCCCGGAGCGGGGTCGCCACGTCCTCGTGGGTCTCCTCGTGGTCGTCGGCGGCGTCGTTGGCCTCGGCCGGGATCGGCTGCGGTGCCGGCTGCCGGGACGTGGTCCTCGCCTGGATGGTGCCGGACTTCGCCTCGCCCGGGGTGTCGCCGGTCGCCGGCTGCTGCGTGGAGGACTGCGTCGGAGCGGGCGCGGAGGACGCCGCGGCGGGAGCGGGAGCCTGCTCGGGGGAAGCAGCCGGAGCGGCACCGCCCTGCGAGCGGTGGTAGCTCTCGAGGACCGGCCACCAGGACTTGTCGACCGAGTCCTTGTCCGTGACGAACTGCTCGTACAGCTCGTCGACGAGCCACTCGTTCGCCCCGAATTCGCCCGCGGTCTCGTCCGTTCCGGTCAGATGGCTCGACACAGCCGATCGCCCACTCTCCGTCGATAGATGCTCGTGTGTGTCGTGCGGGCAACCCTGCCTCGCACAGGTCCCGATCCTAGCCGCTCGCGGATGACCGTTCGGTGTCAGTCGGAGGCGGGTCGCGCCTCCCGTCCGCCCGTCGCGCGTGTCGCGCCGGGCCGAGCCGGAGCACCCCGACCGGCCACCCTGCGGAGCCGTACAGTGGCCCCATGAGGTTCTACGAGACGCGGCCGACGCACGACCTGACCTACTCCGACGTCTTCCTCGTCCCGAGCCGTTCGGCGGTGACGAGCCGCTTCGACGTGGACCTCGCCACGAACGACGGCACGGGGGCGACGATCCCGATCGTGAGCGCCAACATGAACTCCGTCACCGGACCGCGCCTCGCCGCCACCCTCGCACGGCGCGGCGGACTCGGTGTGCTGCCGCAGGACATGCACCTGCAGGACCTCGACCAGGCGATCCGCTGGGTGAAGGACCAGCCCGTCGACTTCGACACCGCCTACGACATGGGCGCGGACACGACCGTCGCCGAGGCGCTCGAGCAGCTGCTGCCCGTCGCGGGACGCGGGGTCGTGGTCCGGGACGCCGCGGGGGAGTACCTCGGCTGCGTCCCCGCCGGACGACTCGGCACCGCCGGGGCCGACGCCACGCTCCGTGACCTGCTGCACGGGCCGTCGACCGCGATCGACGCCGAGGACGCCGGCACCCCGCGCCACGTGTACGACGTGCTGAGCGCCGCCGGGGTCGACTTCGCGCCGGTCGTCCGGCACGGCAAGGTCGTCGGCACCGTCAGCCAGACCAGTGCCATCCGCTCCGACATCTACCGGCCCGCGGTCGACGCGGACGGCCGACTCCGGGTCGCCGCCGCGGTCGGCATCAACGGGGACGTCGCCGCGAAGGCGAAGGCCCTCGCCGCGGCCGGCGTCGACGTGCTCGTGCTCGACACCGCGCACGGCCACCAGGAGGGCATGCTCCGCGCGCTGCGCGAGGTCTCCGCGCTCGGGCTCGGCCTCCCGATCGTCGCGGGGAACGTCGTCACCGCCGACGCCGTCGCGCACCTCGTCGACGCCGGCGCCTCGATCATCAAGGTCGGGGTCGGCCCGGGCGCGATGTGCACCACGCGCATGATGACCGCCGTCGGGCGCCCGCAGTTCTCCGCCGTGCTCGAGACCGCCGCGGCGGCCCGCTCGCTCGACGCGCACGTCTGGGCCGACGGGGGCGTCCGGTACCCGCGGGACGTCGCGCTCGCGCTGGCCGCCGGTGCATCCGCCGTGATGATCGGCTCGTGGTTCGCCGGCACGCTCGAGGCGCCCGGGGTCCTCCGCCGCGACGCCGCGGGCAAGGCGTACAAGGAGAGCTGGGGGATGGCGTCCGCCAAGGCCGTCCGGGAACGGTTCGAGCGGCTCGATCCGTACGAGCGGGCCCGCAAGGCGCTCTTCGCCGAGGGCATCTCGTCGTCGACGATCTACCTGGACCCGGAGCGGCCCTCGGTGGAGGACCTGCTCGACATGATCACGACGGGGCTCCGCAGCTCGGCGACGTACGCGGGTGCGGCGTCGCTCGCGGAGTTCTCGGAGCGGGCGCTCGTCGGCATCCAGTCGGCTGCCGGGTACGAGGAGGGCAAGCCGCTGCCCGTGAGCTGGTAGCGCGGCCGCGGCGCTTGCCGAGTCTCGGCCGGCGGGGGCCGAGTCTCGGCCTGAGCGACACGTCTCGGGCTCCGGAGCGCGAGGGACGTCGCTGAGCGCGAGTCTCGGCCCGGCGTGCTGGCGACCGGGCGCACCGGACGGGAGGCGCGGTGCCGGCTGGCACCGCGCCTCCCGTCTGCGTCCGGGTCGCGCCGCACGCGCCGCCGGTGCCCGAGTCTCGGCCCGCCGGTGCCGAGTCTCGGCCTGGGCGACACTTCTCGGGCTCCGGAGCGCGAGAACTGTCGCTGAGCGCGAGACTCGGGGCAGCCCTGCCAGCCCAGCCCAGCACGGCCCCTGCCGGCCCGGCCGGCCGGCCGCTCAGCGGCGGCGGGTGGCGTCCTCGACCTCGCCGACCAGTTCCTCGAGGATGTCCTCGAGGAACAGCACACCCAGCGTGCGCCCGTCCGCGTCGAACGCCCGGGCCACGTGACGGCCCGCCGCACGCATCGTGGCGAGCGCGTCCTCGAGGTCCATCTCGGTGTAGAGCGAGATGAGCTGCCGGATGCGCTTCGGCGGCACCGGGTCGTCGTACTCGTCCGGGCGCAGGTCGATGACGTCCTTGACGTGCACGTAGCCCGTGGGGTCGCCGTCGTCCCCGACGAGCACGTACCGCGAGAACCCGCGCTGCGCCACCGCCCGCTCCACGTCGCCGGGCGTTGCGTCGTCGGGGAGGGTGACGAGCTCGGCCATCGGCACCGCGACGTCGCGGACCTTCTTCCCGGTGAACTCGAACGCCATGGCGAGCTTGCCGTCGTCGGTGAGCGTGCCCTCGCGTCGGGACTGCTCGACGATGGTCTGGACCTCGTCGACCGTGAACGCGCTCACCGCCTCGTCCTTCGGCTCGACCTTGAACAGCCGCAGCACGGCGTTCGCCGCCTCGTTCAGGCCGACGATCACCCAGTGCAGCCCGTGCCCGATGTACCACAGCGTCGGCACGAGGAGCAGGGCGGCGCGGTCGGGCATCGAGAACGAGATGTTCTTCGGGACCATCTCGCCGAACACGACGTGCAGGAACGACACCAGCAGCAGGGTGAACACGAACGCCACGGTGCCGATGACCTCGACGCTCCAGCCCGTCAGGTGCAGCGGGACCTCGAGCAGGTGGTGGATCGCCGGCTCGGACACGTTGAGGATGAGCAGCGAGCACACGGTGATGCCGAGCTGGGTGGTCGCGAGCATGCGGGTGGCGTGCTCCATCGCCCACAGCGTCATCTGCGCCGACTTCGAGCCCGCCTCGGCCCGCGGCTCGATCTGGGAGCGTCGCGCGGAGATCACGGCGAACTCGGCCGCGACGAAGTAGGCGTTGCCGAGCAGCAGCACGAACAGCCAGAAGATGCCCCACCAGTCGGAGCTCATCGGGTGCCGCTCTTCGTCGCGGTGGTCGTGGTGGTGCTCCCGGTCGCCGGGATGATGATCCCCGTCGCCGGCGTCTCCGGCGCGGTGGGCGTCCAGCGGATCCGGTCGATACGGCGGCCGTCGAGCCGCTCGACGCGGAACACGCCGTCGTCGAGCGACACCTCGTCACCGACCACCGGCAGCCGCCCGAGCCGGGACATGATGAACCCGCCGACGGTCTCGTACGGGCCGTCCTCCGGCACCGTCACGCCGGCGCGGTCCTCGAGTTCGTCCGGTCGGAGGAGCCCGGGGAACGTCAGCCAGTCCCGGGACCGCACGACGTCGATGCGGGCGCGGTCGTGTTCGTCGGACACCTCGCCCACGAGCTCCTCGACGAGGTCCTCCAGGGTGACGACGCCCGCCGTGCCGCCGTACTCGTCGACCACGATCACCATCTGGTAGCCGCGGCCCCGCACCTCGGCGAGGAGCGTGTCGCCCGGCATGGTCTCCGGCACCCGTTCGGCGTCGGTCATGAGCGCACCGACCGGCACCTCGGGGCGCTTCTCACGGGGGACGGCGACGGCCTGCTTCACGTGCACGATGCCGACGACGTCGTCCGCGTCCTCCTCGATGACGGGGAAGCGGCTGAACCCGGTGCGTCGCGCGAGGGCGATGACGTCCTCCGCGGACTCCGAGACGCGGATCGTCGACAGTCGCGGACGCGGGGTCATCACGTCGCTCGCGCTGAGTTCGGAGAACGAGATCGTCCGCTCGAGGAGCGTCGCGGTGTCCTGTTCGAGCGACCCCTCGGACGCGGACCGGCGGAGCAGGGAGGTGAGCTCCTCGGCACTGCGCGCACCCGACAGCTCTTCCTGCGGCTCGATGCCCAGGGACCGGAGCACCCCGTTCGCGGTGCCGTTCAGGACGGCGACGGCGGGCTTGAACACGGTCGTGAAGGCCACCTGCAGCGGGACCACGAGCTTGGCGGTCTGCAGCGGGAGTGCGAGCGCGAAGTTCTTCGGCACGAGCTCGCCGAGGATCATCGACAGCAGGGTCGCGATGACGAGCGCCACGATCGAGCCGACCGTCTCCACGACCGCCTCGGGCAGCTGCAGTGCGAGGAACGGCGCCTCGAGCAGCGTCGCGATCGACGGCTCGAGCAGGTACCCGGTGAGCAGCGTCGTCAGGGTGATGCCGAGCTGCGCGCTGGAGAGGTGCGTCGACGTGACCTTCAGGGCGCCGATGACGGGTCCGAGACCGGTCTCGCCGCGAGCCTGCCGTGCTTCGACGTCGGCGCGGTCGAGGTTGACGAGCGCGAACTCGGACGCCACGAACACACCGGTGCCGAGCGTCAGCAGGATGCCGCCGACCAGCATGACGATGTCGATCGGACTCATGATTCACCCCCCGGAACGTGCGGGGAGGGGCTGCTCACCGAGTGAGCGCCGGATGAGTGGGAGGGCGAAGAACTGTTCGGGGGATCGTCCACAGTGGGTCCAATGGTACTGCCTGGCGCGTCGCGAAACCGAGAATCCGTACAGAACGCGGGTCGCGCCTCCTGGACGGACAGGAGGCGCGACCCGCGTCGTCGACGTCGGCCTACGCGGTGACGCGGGCCCGGTGGTACTGCTGCGGCTCGTAGTCGACCGTGACGCCGAGCTCCACCGCGGCGCGGAGCGGGAAGGCGGGGTCGCGGAGGAACTCCCGGCCGACCATGACGACGTCGGCCTGCCCGGTCGCGACGATCTGCTCGGCCTGGAACGCCTCCGAGATCATCCCGACCGCGATCGTGCCGATGCCGGCATCACGCTTGATCGCGGCGGCGTGCGGGACCTGGTAGCCCGGGCCGACCGGGATCGGTGCGCTGGCGACGTTCCCGCCGGTCGAGACGTCGGCGAGGTCGGCGCCGTGCTCCGCGGCCCAGCGGGCGACCTGCGTGGTCTCCTCGAGCGTCAGACCGCCGTCGATCCAGTCGGTCGCCGAGAAGCGGACCACGACCGGGAAGCCCTCGCCGACCTCGGCGCGCACGGCGTCGAGGACCTCGAGGAGCGCGCGGGCGCGGTTCTCGAGCGTGCCGCCGTACTGGTCCTCGCGGTGGTTCGACAGCGGGGAGAGGAACTGGTGGAGCAGGTACCCGTGCGCGGCGTGGATCTCCACGAGGTCGAAGCCGGCCTCGATCGACCGACGTGCCGCCGCCGCGAACGCGAGCGCCACGACGCGGATGTCCTCGGGCGCGAGCTCGCGCGGGACGTCGTACCCGTCGAACGCCTCCGCCGACGGGGCCACGGTCTGCCAACCGCCGTCCTCGACCGGCACGGTGCCCTGCGTCTGCTCCCACGGGCGGTGGGTGGATGCCTTCCGGCCGGCGTGCGCGAGCTGGATGCCCGCCGCGGCGCCCTGCGAGTGGATGAAGTCGACGATCGGTCGGTAGGCGTCACGCTGCTCGTCGTTCCACAGGCCGAGGTCCTGCGGGGTGATCCGCCCCTCCGGCACGACACCCGTCGCCTCGACCACGACGGCTCCGGCGCCGCCCTTCGCGAAGCCGCCGAGGTGGACGAGGTGCCACGGCGTCGGGACGCCGTCCCGGGCCTCCACCGAGTACTGGCACATCGGGGACACCCAGATGCGGTTGCGGACCGTGAGGTCGCGGATGGTGATCGGTTCGAACAGGGCGTGCGTCACGCGGGCTCCTCAGGGGACGGGCACCGGTGCGGGCTGCTCGGCCAGTTCCGCCAGGAACGACCGGAGTCCCTCCGGTGACGTGTAGTGGTGGCCGATCGCCCCGATCGCTTCCGCTCCGGCGACGTTCTCGGCCCTGTTGTCGACGAACACCATCTGACGCGGGTCGATTCCCAGACGCGCACAGGTGTCGCGGTAGATGGACGGTCCGGGCTTGAGGACGTGCTCCTCGGCGCTCACCACGACCGTCTCGAACAGCGACCCCATCGGCGAGCGTCGGTACGGGTCCCCGAAGTCGAAGCCGGCGTTCGAGAGCAGGGCGAGCCGCGTGCCGCCCTCGTGCAGTTCCTCGACGACCGCGAGCGTGTCGGGCTCGACCTCGAACCACCCCGTGAAGTCGATCGCCCAGAACCGGTGGATGTCCGTGACCGTCCAGTGCCGCCCGGTCCGCTCCGCGATCGCCCGCCAGTACGCCAGGACGGAGAGGTCCCCGCGGTCGAGGTCGTGCCGGAGCTCCTGGTACACCGGGAACAGTTCGTCGGCCGGCACGCCCGTCGCCGCCACCAGGAGGTCGCGCGAGGCGTGCGGCGTCCGGCTGATCACCTCGCCGTAGTCGAAGACCACCACACGACCGGGCAGGAACAGGCTCATGCGCTCCACCGTAACGTGGCGACCGTGAACGACTTCGTCCCCTTCGCCCCGACCGACGCCGCAGCCTGGACCACCGCCCCGCACGGTGACTCGACCAAGTACCGACGCGGCGTCCTCGGCGTCGCCACCGGTTCCGACCAGTACCCGGGCGCCGCCGTGATGGGTGTCGACGCGGCCGTGCACACCGGCGTCGGGATGGTCCGGTACGTCGGACCGTCGCGTGCGTCCGACCACGTGCTCGCCCGTCGTCCCGAGGTGGTCTCCGGGGCCGGCCAGGTACAGGCGTGGCTCGTCGGGTCGGGGATCTCCGCGGACTCGGTCGGCGCGCTCGACCCGACGACCGCCGCGGGGTTCGCGCACGCGTCGGACGACGGCGTCCCGGTCGTCGTGGATGCCGGGGCGATCCCGCTGGTCGACCTCGGCCCGCTCGCGGTGCTCACCCCGCACGCGGGCGAGCTCGCCGCCGTGCTCGACGTTTCCCGGGAGTCGATCGAGCAGGACCCGGGCGCCGCGGCACTCCGAGCGGCGGCACAGACCGGGAGCGTCGTGCTCCTCAAGGGATCCGACACGCACGTGGCGACGCCGGACGGTGCGGTGCGGCTCGTGGCCTCCTCCGCGACGCCGTGGCTCGCCGCCGCCGGTGCCGGGGACGTCCTCGGCGGGGTGCTCGGGGCGCTGGTCGCGACCCGGCAGGGTGCCGCGGAGCCCTCCGGCGCGTCGCTCGGGCCGGCCGACCTGGCGCACCTCGCGGCGACCGCGGCGGTCGTGCACGGGATCGCTGGCCGGCGTGCGTCCCGCGGGGGTCCGTTCACGATGACCGCGCTCATCGAGGAGCTCCCCGGGGTGGTCCGCGACCTGGTCGTCGAGGGCGACGCGCGGGGCCCGGCGCCGGTGGGGTGATCGCGGTCGACTCGGTGCGACGAGGTCGCTGTCCCACGACGTCGACGGTGTCGTTCGTTGCGCGCGCGGGGTGTTGCGGGCGCGGCCGGGCGCGGTGGTGGGCGCGGTTGGGCGCGATTGGGCGGGGCTGACTCGATGCGACGAAGTCGCTGTCGCACGACAGCGACGATGTCGTTCCTTGCGTGCGCGGGCTGTCGCGGGCGCGGCTCGACGACGAAGTCGTTGTCGTGCGACGTCGACGATGTCGTTCGTTGCGTTCGCGGGCTGTTGCGGGCGCGGCCCGACGACGAAGTCGTTGTCGTACGACGTCGACAACGTCGCTCCTGTCCTGCGGGGCCTCTCGTGCGCGCTGTCAGGCGCGGCCGAGTCGATGCGACGAAGTCGCTGTCGTACGACACCGACGATGTCGTTCCTTGCCTGCGCGGGCTGTTGCGGCTGCGAGCTGGCGACGAAGTCGCTGTCGTACGACAGCGACG
>NZ_JBQEPN010000011.1:145751-163960 GCF_052045775.1 Curtobacterium sp. 22159 | reverse complement strand
CGTCCGTCGGGGTGGGATGTCGTCGATCAGGGCGATGATCCGGTGAAGGGTGATCCCGCGACGTTGCGGGTGATGGCCCGGGAGTACCAGCGGATCTCGGACGCTGCGCAGGATGCGTCGACGCGGTTGAACTCGGTGAAGGGGTCGGGGTGGTTGACGGACTGGGAGGGCGAAGCCGCCGACGTGTTCGTCGACGCGATCGCGGACACCCCCGGTGACCTGTCGAAACTCGTTGCCTCGTACGAGCAGGCGGCGTCGGCGTTGTCGGGGTGGGCGGACGTCGTCGACGACACCCAGTACCGCGCCGATGGTGCGCTCGCGGACGCGAAGGACGCCGCCGGTGACCTCGCGGCCGCGCAGTCGCGTCTGTCGGATGCGCAGGCGACGCTGAGCCATTACCAGACGGCCGCGCGGAACCTGTCGAAGGTCGCGGACCAGTACCCGGCGGGGTCGGAGGTGCCGGACGGGGTGGACGTGCCCTCGCCGGCGCAGTTGCGGGCAGCGTCCGACAACACGACCGTCGCGCAGGGATCCGTCAGCTCGGCCCAGGGGGACATCGCTGCGGCGCAGTCGCGGATCGAGGCGGCGAAGCGGCTCGTCGCGGATGCTCGTGGGGACTGGGAGGACGGGGAACGGCGCACCGCGACGAAGATCGGTGCGGCCGCGGACGCGGGTCTGGGGAAGCAGTCGTTCTGGGACAAGGTGTTCGGGTCCGAGGCGTGGGAGACCATCGTGTCGGTCGCGAAGGTCGTCGTCGCGGTCGGCGGGATCATCGCGATGATCATCCCGGGACCCTGGACGCTCGTGATCGCCGCGATCGCGCTCGTGGTCCTCGCGGACACGTTGTACAAGATGAGCCAGGGCAAGGCCGACGGGTGGGACCTCGCCTTCGCACTCCTCGACTGCGTCCCCGCCGCCGGCGCACTCGGACGCCTCGCTTCCCTCGGGAAGGACGCGCGGGGGATGGCGGGACTCATGCGCACGGGAAGTCGTGCCCTCGCTGCCGGGAAGAACGTCATCGAGAAGGCGAAGTCGACGATCCCACTCGGCCGACGCGTCGAACTCCCGCTCCGGGTCAGCGTCAACCCGAACGGACGGTCGTTGGCCCGCACGGCGACGAAGGACGAGAAGGCGGCATTCGGCGAGCAGCAGATGCACGACCTCTACGCTCGGTCCGGGTTCGAGCGCATCGACACCAAGGGCAGTCCGAACGCGAACGGCTTGGACGGGGTCTACTTCGACAAGAAGTCCGGCTCGTACGAGATCGGGGAGGCGAAGTTCTCCAAGCACGACGATGCAGCCCCGAACTCGCTCCTGCGCGACACGAAGCAGAGTGGACGGCAGCTCAGCGATCGTTGGCTTGATTCGCCGGCCGGCAACAACCAGCTCACGCGCCTTGAACGAGCGGTCGATGAGCGTCACTTCGACGCCGTGCAGAGACTGCTTGACGCTGGAGAGCTCCCGCGGAGCGTTGTGCGCGTCGGATTCGACGGGGGAGCCACGCGGTTCCCGGTCGACTCCCTCGGCAGGGTACTGGACTGATGCCGCTCTTCCGGAGGAACCGTCTGCAGCCCCGTGCAGTCCAGTTCGACGAGCGCTACTGGCAGAGCGCGCTCGATGTCACCCGCACGAACTGGGAGGGGCGCCGGGAGGCCGTCGAGCGAGCAGGAGATCCCCACAGACGACACCGCGCGCTGCGCGGAGCGTGGCACATGGGACTTCGCTACCTCGGCGCCCAGTACTCGGCTGGCAGATCGGTGGACGAGATGGCCGAGATCGCCGCTGCTGTGGCGTCGTCGTACACCGAGTGGGCGGAATCTGCCGTCACGGTTGAAGCAGTGCCTCCGAGCCTCGCGGCGAGCAACGAGTACTTCATCAGCGTCCTCCGACTGGTCGGGCTGACGATCGGAACTGGCCGGATCGACAGCGCACGTCAGGTGCTCTCGGCTGCCGGCCGCCACGAACCGGACGCGCTCTTCAGAGCACTGGCGGCGCTGCACGGCGTGGCCGATCGCACCGGAGCGACGGTCGACTCGCCGACTCCTCGCTTCGCCCGGCCGCTCCTCCGTGCTCTCGAACGGCCAACGGAAGCAGCAGACCACATCTCGACCTACCTCGCGGACTGGCCCGTTCGGATGAAGGCCACCGACTGGATGGGCTCCCTGGAGCGTGTGGCACCGGGAGACGACTACGGGCAGGGCTTCTTCGGGTACTGGGCGTTCGAGCTGGCCGGGCTGAACATCGAGAGCAAGCGCGCCGCCTCCGCCACGGGGTCACCGGTGGTGCCGGTCGACCTGCTGGGTCAGAGCCGGGCGTCGAGAACGAACGGCACGGACGAGCAACACCGATGATCGATGTCCGGACGTTCCGAGCGGCGGTCGATCCTTCTTCGCTGCGCGTCACGAAACCGGTGTCCGCCGAATTGCAGAAGACCGCGAAGTCGCGTTCCTTCGACAACGACAGCGCTGGATCGGGCCTCATCCGCGCGTCCGTGTTGCTGGCCGTGTTCGGGGACGCTGACCGCAACGCATTGCTCGCAGAAGCATTGCGCACCCCTGATCCGAGCCTGTCGCACACGCAGCGCACTCGGCAGCGGGGAGCGTACGCAACCGCCTGTCTCGCTTCCAGCCGCACTGGGAGCACGCCGAGCGTCGAGGAGCGGACACGCGGTTGGACCGTGAAGCCGTCCCTGATGGAAGGACTGGCCCTCCGGCACTACCTCGACAGGTCTGCCGAGGAACGGCAGATGGACGAGTTCATGCCAGTGTCCGGGCACTTGGACGGGTACGCGTCAGACATGGCGGTACTGTCCACCATGTGGCTCTTCGGGGGCTCGGACGGATGGCCGATGTCGCGTGTCGAGGCCGAGTGGGATCGCAACGCCTCGGCGATCAGGGAACTCCCCGGGTACCTCGATGAGTGAGCTGACCGTCGTCCCCGGAGAAGGCCGGGAAGGGCAGCCGTCCGTGCCGCGCAACCATGGATGTGGTTGTTCTTCTCACGGGGCCAGTTCCGGGGTTGGCGGGACATCCTGAGTGAACAGTTCCCGTCGCGCGCGCTCGTGCCGTTCGCGAAACACGGAGACACCGACGACGTGTTCTGCTTCGACGGTGGGCCGAGATGGAGGCGCAGCACGCCGACTGGCTGGCCGAACAGGAAGCCGAGGAGGACTGACCGTGACACGACGGGACACCACGATCAGCAAGGCGATGTCACACGCCCTCCGGCACGAGCCGGACGCGTACGGCCTGGCGCTCGCCCCCGACGGCAGTGTGTCCCTCGACGCCCTCGTCCTGGGTCTCCGGGACGCCGGGGTGGAGGTCACCGTCGACGACGTCCGCCGGGTCGTCGCCGAGTCCGACAAGCAGCGCTTCGCGATCGATGACGACCGCATCCGCGCCCAGTACGGGCACTCCACGGAGGAGCGCATCGTGAAGCGGTCGATCAGGCCGCAGCCCGTCCTGTGGCACGCGACCTCGCCCGACGCTGCGACCGCGATCCTGCGGGAGGGCCTGCTGCCGATGGGGCGGCAGTACGCGCACCTGACCACGGACCGGGTGCTCGCACTGCAGGCGGGCCGTCGCAAGGCAACGCACCCCGTGCTGCTGCGGATCGACGCTGCTGCGGCGCACGCGGCCGGCGTGGAGTTCGCCGAGGGCCACGACCGCGTGACGCTCGCCCTGGCGGTCCCCGCGAGCTTCATCGAGCCCGTCGAGCACTGACCCCGTGCGCCCGATCCTCGGCGCGAGCAGTGCGGTGGGCGCTCGTCAGGAGACCGCGGCGTCGTCCTCGTTCCGCCACAGCGGTGTGCTCACGGTCCGAGGCAGGGGCGTGACGGGGCGGTCCGGCCACGGGAGCCGCGTCACCGGCCAGTCCGAGGCGAAGAGGGCGCGGCGCGCAGCGTCGAACTCCTGCACGGTCTTCAGGTCGTCGTACGCCAGGGCGTAGGCGGCACGGAGGTCGTCGAAGTAGTCGTCCCAGGATTCGAACACCGTGAACGCGACGTCGGACACCAGGTCGATCGTCGCCCACGCCTCGTCCGCACTGAGCAGCCCGGCGCAGTACGCACCTCGGGTGGCGCTGATCGCGTTCTTGACGTCCATCGCCCAGACGAGCTTCGCTGCGCGTCCCGGTCGTTCTTCGAGCAGGTTCGTCGCGGCCCAGGGGTCGCTCCCGAGCAGCGACGAGACGCGGGTCAGGCGCTGCTCGCCTTCCTGCGACCGGGAGAGCGCGACGAACTGCCACGAGACGCTCTTCGGCCCGAGCAGGTCCAGAGCGAAGGCCTGCGCGTCGCGACCGCTCGCGATCTTGTACGTCTCGTCGAGCTCGCGGCGGAGGAAGGTGATCGCCGGCAGGGGGATCGTGACGAACGGCGACCGGGTGGCGTCGTCGAGGAAGTCCCCGCCGAGCTCGACCCGGGCGCCGTACGGAGCGAGCGAGGCCGGCCACCAGCCGTCCTGGAAGTCCCCGAGCGAGGTCAGGGCGAGCTGCTGCTGTCGACGGAGCGGGAGTTCACGAGCCCCGGTGCGCTGCCGGTACCGTCGCTGCTCGCGCACGGGGAGACCGATGTCCCGCAGCGAGACGATGAACGTCAGGACGAACCACACCACGACGGCGATGAGGAGACACCGCCAGACTGCCTGGACCCCGTAGCCGAAGTGCGCGCGCACGTCGTACGGTCCGGCGGTCGCCGCGACGACTGCGGCGAAGAACGCGACGATGGCCACCGCCATGATGATCCATGCCGGTGCGCGGTCGCGACGTCGTCCGGTCTGCCGCCGCGCCTTGGCCACCATCGCCCGGTGCCGCCACCTCGGTCGGACCGGGAACTCGCGGTCGCCGGGGTGGTTCTGCAGGTGTTCCCCCATGGGGAGCCATCGTACCGACCGGGCTCAGTCGTCGTCGACGGCGCCGACGAGCTCGGGCGCCGTGAGCAACCGCGGTTCGTCGTCGATGGTGGCGGGGTCGGCGATGACCTTCGACTCGTCGAACAGCGACAGCCGCCGGGCGCTCGGCAGCACCTGGCGTTCGAGCGACCCGACGAAGCGGTTGTAGTCGACGACCGACCCGCGGATCGCCCGCCCGAGCTTGTCGACGTGGCCGGCCATCGTGGCCAGACGCCCGTACAGCTCGCGCGAGACGCGGAACAGCTCGCGGGCCTCGGCGGTGACGACGTCCTGCTGCCACGAGAACGCGACGGTCTTCAGCACCGACCAGAGCGTCACGGGTGAGGCCAGGGCGATCCGCTTGCGGAACGCGTGGTCGAGCAGCCCGGGATCGGCGGCGAGGGCGCTGGAGATCAGCGACTCCGACGGGATGAACGCGATGGTCAGCTCCGGCGAGGCGTCGTAGCCGGACCAGTACTCCCGCGCGGCGAGGGCGTCGACGTGGGCACGCAGCGCCTTCACGTGCTGCGCCATCAGCTGCGACCGGCGTGCTGCCTCGGCACCGGTGGCGGTCGCGGGGATCTCCGCCGCCTGCAGGTACGCGTTGAACGGCACCTTCGCGTCGACGGCGATCGTCTTGCCGCCCGGGAGGTGGACGACCAGGTCGGGCCGAGCGGTCCCGGCGGACGTGGTGACGGACGACTGCACGTCGAAGTCGACCCGCTCGAGGAGCCCGGCCGCCTCGACCACGTTCCGCAGCTGCGTCTCACCCCAGACGCCGCGCGTGCTGTTCGAGGAGAGCGCGCTCGCGAGGGTGTCGGCCGTCGCCCGCAGGCGTTCCTCGGACTCGGCGGCCGACCGGAGCTGTGCGGACAGGGCGCCGTACTGCTCGCTGCGCGACTGCTCGAGCTCGGCGATCTTGGCGCGCATGACGTCGAGCGTCTGGGCGACGGGGCTGAGCGCGGACAGGACCTTCGACTCGCCCTCGGCCCGGGCCGCGTCGGCGCCGTGCATCCGTTGCACGAGGTGCTCGAGCTCGGCCGCCCGGCGCTCCAGCGAGTCGACCTGCCGACGGTACTGCGCGTCCTGGGCGTCGAGCCGTTCCTCGGCGTCCCGACGGGCGGCGTCGAGCTGCCCCCGCAGCGCGTCAGCGGTGGCGCGCGCGGCGGCCGCGTCGACGCCGGCGCGCGAACGGGCCAGCGACCAGGCGACGACCGCACCGACGGCGATGCCGATCACGAGACCGATGACCAGGGCGAGGATCTGCATGTGGCGACCCTCCCAGGACCCACCGACACCGCGCCTCCCGGCTCCGACCGCCGGTCGCAGGAGAGCGCCGGAATCCATGTCATGACATTAGGGCAAACAGGGTGTACAGTCGTGATCGTCCGCCGATGAAGCCGCACGGAAGGTCCCCCGCGTCGCATGACGAACCGAGCCCCCCACGCCTACGACGTGATCACGATGGGACGCGTCAGCGTCGACATCTACCCGCAGCAGACGGGCCCGCTCGAAGACGTCTCCACGTTCTCGAAGTCCGTCGGGGGCAGCGCCACGAACGTCGCGATCGCCGCGGCCCGCCACGGCGCCGACGCTGCCGTCATCACCCGCACGGGCAACGACCCGTTCGGCCGCTACATCGCCCGCACCCTGCCCGAGTTCGGCGTCGCGAACGCCTTCGTCGAGACCGTCGAGGGCCTGAACACGCCGGTCGCGTTCTGCGAGGTCTTCCCGCCGGACGACTTCCCGCTGTACTTCTACCGGGCCCCGAAGGCGCCGGACCTCATGATCACGCCGAAGTCGCTGCCGCTGCACGAGATCGAGCGGGCGAAGATCTTCTGGACGACGGTGACCGGTCTCAGCGAGGAGCCGAGCCGCAGCGCCCACCACACGGCGTTCGACGCCCGCAGCGCCGCGCAGAACGACACGAAGCTCCACACCGTCCTGGACCTCGACTACCGGTCGATGTTCTGGTCGAGCCCGGCTGCGGCCACGCGCGAGGTCGCGATCGCCCTGGAGCACGCGACCGTCGCCGTCGGCAACCGCGAGGAGTGCGAGGTCGCCGTCGGCGAGACCGACCCGGTGCGCGCCGCCGACGCGTTGCTCGAGCGGGGGGTCGAGATCGCGATCGTGAAGCAGGGGCCGAAGGGGGTCCTCGCGAAGACCCGCGACGAGTTCGTCGAGTTCCGCCCGCACCACATCGACGTCGTCAACGGCCTCGGGTCGGGTGACGGCTTCGGCGGAGCGCTCACCCACGGCCTGCTGCAGGGCTGGAGCCTCGAACGCATCCTCGCGTTCTGCAACGCCGCGGGAGCCATCGTCGCCACCCGGTTCGAGTGCTCCACGGCCATGCCGACGAGCGACGAGATCGAGCAGTTCATCCAGTCGAACCCCGCCGAGGGGACCAACCACACCGAGGAGAAGGTCGATGCCTGAGATCAGCGCCGCTGACTTCCAGCGCCTCCGGGACGTCCGTGCGGCGCAGCCTGGCCTCGTCCAGCAGACCCTCGAGACCCGTCGCAGGCGCGAGTTGCTCGCCGAGGACGGCAAGCTCTTCATCGTCGCGGCCGACCACCCCGCGCGTGGTGCGCTCGCGGTCCGCGACGACGAGTCGGCCATGGCGAACCGGTACGACCTGCTCGAGCGACTCGTGGTGGCCCTCGGCCGTCCGGGCGTCGACGGGGTCCTCGGGACGCCGGACATCCTCGAGGACCTCGCCCTCCTCGGCGCCCTCGACGACAAGGTCGTCGTCGGGTCGATGAACCGCGGCGGCCTGCGTGGCGCGACCTTCGAGATGGACGACCGCTACACCGCCTACTCCGCCGCCTCGATCAAGCAGGCGGGCCTCGACTTCGCCAAGCTCCTCGTCCGCGTGAACCTCGCCGACGCCGGGACCGCCGCGACGCTCGAGGCCACCGCCCGCGCCGTCTCCGAGGCCGCCGAGCACCAGCTGCCGATCATGCTCGAACCGTTCATGTCGGAGTGGAAGGACGACAAGATCGTCAACGACCTGTCGACCGACGCCGTCATCACGTCGATGGCGATCGCCGCGGGACTCGGCGAGTCGAGCGCCTACAGCTGGTTGAAGATCCCCGTCGTCGACGAGATGGAGCGGGTGATGGCGGCGACGACCCTGCCGACGCTCCTGCTCGGCGGCGACCCGTCCAGCCGTCCGCTCGAGACGTACGCGAAGTGGGCGGACGCGCTGGCCCTCCCCGGCGTGCGCGGCCTCGTCGTCGGACGCACCCTGCTCTACCCGGCCGACGGCGACGTCGCCGCCGCCGTGGACGTGGCCGCGGGCCTCGTCCACCAGATCGTCCCCACCACCACTCTCGAAGGAACGAACGCATGACCATCGCGGAAGACACCACGACCACCACCACGGTCGGGCACTGGATCGACGGCCAGCGGGTCGAGTCGACGTCCGGCAACACCGCGCCGGTGTTCGATCCGGCCCTCGGCGTCGCCACGAAGCAGGTCGCCCTGGCGAACGAGGAGGAGATCCAGGCGGCGATCGCCTCCGCGAAGGCCGCGTTCCCCGCGTGGGCGGACCTGTCGCTCGCGAAGCGGCAGGCGATCCTGTTCTCGTTCCGCGAGATCCTCAACCGCGACAAGGCCGAGCTCGCCGAGATCATCACGAGCGAGCACGGCAAGGTCCTCGACGACGCCCTCGGCGAGATCGCGCGTGGGCAGGAGGTCGTCGAGCTGGCCACGAACATCCCGAGCCTCATGAAGGGCGAGTTCAGCGACCAGGTGTCGACCGGCATCGACGTGTACTCGATCCGCCAGCCGCTCGGTGTCGTCGGCATCATCTCGCCGTTCAACTTCCCGGCGATGGTGCCGCTGTGGTTCCTGCCGATCGCGATCGCGGCCGGCAACACCGTCGTGCTGAAGCCGAGCGAGAAGGACCCGAGCGCCGCGATCTGGTTGGCCTCGAAGTTCACGGAGGCCGGCCTCCCCGACGGCGTCTTCAACGTCCTCAACGGCGACAAGGCCTCGGTGGACGGGCTCCTCACCAGCCCCGACGTCGAGTCGATCTCGTTCGTCGGCTCGACGCCGATCGCCCAGTACGTCTACGAGACGGGCACGAAGCACGGCAAGCGCGTGCAGGCCCTCGGCGGCGCGAAGAACCACATGCTCGTCCTGCCGGACGCCGACCTCGACCTCGTCGCGGACAACGCGATCAACGCGGGCTTCGGTTCCGCAGGCGAGCGCTGCATGGCGATCTCGGTCGTCGTCGCCGTCGAGCCGGTCGCCGACGAGCTCATCGAGAAGATCACGGACCGTGCCGCGACGCTGCGCATCGGTGACGGGCGGCGCGGCTGCGACATGGGCCCGCTGGTCACGAAGCAGCACCGCGACAAGGTCGCCTCGTACATCGAGGTCGCAGAGCAGGACGGTGCGGTGGTCGTGGTGGACGGCCGCACCGTCCGACCCGACGGCGACGAGAACGGCTTCTGGCTCGGCCCGACACTCATCGACAAGGTGCCGACGACCAGCCGGGTCTACACCGAGGAGATCTTCGGCCCGGTGCTGAGCATCGTCCGTGTCGCGAGCTACGAGGAGGGGCTGGCACTGATCAACTCGGGCGCGTTCGGCAACGGCACGGCCATCTTCACCAACGACGGCGGCGCCGCCCGTCGGTTCCAGCGCGACGTGCAGGTCGGCATGATCGGCATCAACGTCCCGATCCCGGTGCCGGTGGCCTACTACTCGTTCGGCGGCTGGAAGAACTCGCTGTTCGGCGACCACAAGGCGTACGGCGCCGACGGCGTGAGCTTCTTCACGCGGCAGAAGGCGATCACGAGCCGTTGGCTCGACCCGTCGCACGGTGGCATCAACCTCGGCTTCCCGTCGAACTCCTGAGCGAGGACGCGAGCACGAGCATGGCGAACGACAACTGGTTCATCCGCGCGGGGAGCCGTCCGGAGGACGGCTGGACCGACGTGGTCGACGGACGCGTCGAGGGGTGGGCCCACACCGGTCTGCGGACCGGCACCCTGTCCGACGGAGGCGAGCTGCGCCTCCCGGCCGACGCCGTGGAACGCATCGTCGTCCCGCTCGCCGGTTCCTTCGAGGTGGCGTACGACGGTGCGGCCGGCACCGGATCGCAGGTCCTGGAGGGACGGGGCAGCGTCTTCGACGGACCCACCGACGTCCTGTACCTCGGTTCGGGCACGGAGGCGCGGATCACCGGCAGCGGCCGTCTCGCGGTCGCCGAGGCGCCCACCGCGACGGTCGAGCCGAGCACCTACATCGCGCGGCAGGAGGTGCCGGTCGAACTCCGCGGCGCCGGGCAGTCCAGCCGCCAGGTGCACAACTTCGGCACCCCGGCCGCCCTCGATGCCGTGAAGTTCATCGTCTGCGAGGTGATCACGCCGGCCGGCAACTGGTCGTCGTACCCGCCCCACAAGCACGACACGAACGTGGCCGGCGAGGAGTCGAACCTCGAGGAGATCTACTACTACGAGACCGCCGTGTCGCGCGGGTTGTCCGCCCCCGCGACCGCCGACCCGTTCGCGCTGCACCGGACCTACGCCTCGGACGACCGCGAGATCGACGAGTTCCGCGAAGTGCGCACCGGAGACATCGCCCTCGTGCCGTACGGCTGGCACGGACCGGCCGTCGCCGCCCCCGGCTACGACATGTACTACCTCAACGTGATGGCCGGGCCCGACCCGGAACGCGTCTGGAACATCACCGACGACCCCGCGCACGGCTGGGTCCGTCAGGCCTGGGCGAGCGAGGAACTCGACCCGCGCCTGCCCTACGAGAAGGAGTCGGTCCGATGACCGAGACCCGCCGGATGACCGTCGGCCAGGCCCTCGTCGAGTTCCTGGCGAACCAGTGGACCGTCGACGGTGACCTCCGCGAGCGGACCATCCCGGGGATCTTCGGCATCTTCGGGCACGGCAACGTGGCGGGGGTCGGCCAGGCCATCAAGCAGCTCCACGTCGAGCAGCCGGGCCTGCTGCCGTACCACCAGGCCCGCAACGAGCAGGCGATGGTGCACGAGGCCGTCGGCTTCGCCCGGATGCACCGCCGTCGGGCGACCTTCGCGTCGACGGCGTCGGTCGGCCCGGGCGCGGCGAACATGCTGACCGCCGCAGCGCTCGCGACGACGAACCGGCTGCCCGCGCTCCTGCTGCCGTCGGACACCTTCGCGACCCGGACCACCGACCCGGTGCTGCAGCAGATCGAGCTGCCGCACGACACCTCGCTGCAGGTGACCGACGCGTTCCGCCCGCTGTCGCGCTACTTCGACCGCGTCGAGCGACCCGAGCAGCTCTTCTCGATCGCACTCGCCGCGATGCGCGTGCTCACCGACCCGGCCGAGACCGGCGCGGTGACGATCGCGCTGCCGGAAGACGTCCAGGCCGAGGAGCTCGACGTCCCCGTCGCCTTCCTCCAGCCCCGCGAGTGGCACATCCGACGCCCGCTGCCCGAGCGGGGCCCCCTGGCCCGGGCCGTCGACGCGATCCGGAACGCGAAGCGGCCGGTGATCGTCGCCGGTGGCGGCGTCCTCTACTCCGGTGCGGAGGACGACCTCCGTCGCTTCGTCGAGGCGACCGGGATCCCCGTCGGGACCTCGCAGGCCGGCGGCGGCTCACTCACCTGGGACCACCCGCAGTACCTCGGCGGCATCGGTGCCACCGGCACGGCTGCAGCGAACGCGATCGCGGCGCAGGCCGACGTCGTGATCGGGATCGGCACGCGCTACAGCGACTTCACGACGGCGTCCCGCACGGCGTTCCAGAACCCGGACGTCACCTTCGTGAACGTCAACGTGGCGTCGTTCGACGCGTACAAGCACGGGTCGCAGCTGCCGTTGATCGCGGACGCACGGGAGGCGCTGGTCGCGCTCACCGCGGCACTCACGACGGACTCGTCGTACGCCGTCGACGCCGGGTACGCCGCCGAGATCGCGTCGCGCAAGCAGGAGTGGGACCAGACCGTCGACGCCGCCTTCGCGCCGTCGGGCAGCGCCCTGCCGGGCCAGCCGGAGATCATCGGCGCCGTGCAGGAGGCCTCCGACCCGCGCGACGTGGTGATCCAGGCGGCCGGCTCGCTGCCCGGGGACCTGCACAAGCTCTGGCGCGTGCGGGACGCCCTCGGCTACCACGTCGAGTACGCCTTCTCGTGCATGGGGTACGAGATCGCCGGTGGCATCGGCGTGCGCCGCGCCGCCCCGGACCGCGACGCGATCGTCATGGTCGGGGACGGCAGCTACCTCATGCTGCACACCGAGCTCGTCACCGCGGTCGCGGAGGGGATCAAGATCATCGTCGTCCTCATCCAGAACCACGGGTACGCGTCGATCGGGCACCTGTCCGAGACCGTCGGCTCCGAACGCTACGGCACGAAGTACCGGTACCTCGACGAGACCCGGTCGTTCGACAACGGCGACCCTCTGCCCGTCGACCTCGCCGCGAACGCCCGGTCCTACGGCGTCGACGTGATCGAGGTCCAGCCGGGCCCGGACGCGGTCGAGGACCTCAAGGCCGCGGTGCGCCAGGCGAAGGCGAACGACCACGCCACGCTCGTGCACATCAACTCGGACCCGCTCGTCTACGCCCCGGACGGCGACGGCTGGTGGGACGTGCCGGTCGCGCAGACCTCCACGCTCGAGAGCACCCAGGCCGCCCGTGCCGCGTACGAACAGCAGGTCGCAGCCCAGCGACCGCTGCTCGGCTGACCCCTCCACCCCACCGCTCAGGAAGAAGACGACGACGTCATGACCGACACCGCCACCGCCACCGACGCCATCCGCATCGGCACCGCCCCCGACTCGTGGGGCGTCTGGTTCCCGGACGACCCGGAGCAGGTGCCGTGGCAGCGCTTCCTCGACGAGGCGCAGTCCGCCGGGTACCGCTGGATCGAGCTCGGGCCCTACGGTTACCTGCCCACCGATCCGTCCCAGCTGTCCGACGAACTGGAGTCCCGCGGGCTGCGACTGTCCGCCGGCACCGTGTTCACCGGCTTCCACAAGGGGGAGGACCAGTTCCAGCGGGCATGGGACCAGGCGGTCGCGGTGGCCGGCCTCGCGTCGAAGCTCGGCGCCGAGCACCTCGTCACGATCCCGGACCTGTGGCGCTCGGACGCGACCGAGGAGGTCCTCGAGCCGCGCACCCTGACGAACGAGCAGTGGGAGCGCCTCGGCGCGGGGCACGACCAGCTCGGCAAGGCGCTGCTCGAGGAGTTCGGGGTCCACCAGCAGTTCCACACGCACGCGGACAGCCACGTCGGCACCTACCGCGAGACCGTGCGCTTCCTCGAGGTGACGAACCCCGAGTACACGAACCTCTGCCTCGACACCGGGCACTTCGCGTACTACGGCGGCGACAACCTCAAGCTCATCGCCGAGCACCCGGAGCGCATCGGGTACCTGCACCTCAAGCAGGTCGACACCGACCTGCTGTTCGACGTGTTGAAGAACGACGTCCCGTTCGCGACCGCGGTGTCGCAGGGGATCATGGTCGAGCCGCCCTCCGGGACGCCCGACCTCGCGCCGATCATCGAGGCCGTCGCAGCGATCAACCCGGACGTCTTCGGCATCGTCGAGCAGGACATGTACGGCTGCTCGGTCGACGCTCCCGGCCCGATCGCGGAACGCACCTTCCGGCACATCTTCGCATCCACCTCGGCCGCCCGCGCCTCCTGACGCCGTCCACCCGTCGTCACCGAACCCAGGAGAACACCACATGACCACGCAGAACCTCCGCGTCGCCGTCGTCGGCGCCGGCATGATGGGCGCCGACCACGTCCGTCGCATCACCGCCAAGATCTCGAACGCCGACGTCGTCGCCGTCGTCGAGCCGGACGAGGCCCGCGCCCAGGCCGCAGCAGCCCTCGCACCGGGTGCCATCACGGCGGCGTCGTTCGAGGAAGCCCTCGACCGGACCGAGATCGACGGCGTCATCATCGCCACGCCGGGCTTCCTGCACGAGCCGATCCTCGTGACGGCGCTCGAGCGGGGCCTGGCGGTGCTGTGCGAGAAGCCCCTGACGACGAGCGCCGAGGACTCCCTGCGCATCGTCGAGCTCGAACAGGAGAAGGCCGACCGACCGAAGATCCAGGTCGGGTTCATGCGCCGCTTCGACGCCGGCTACCAGGAGCTCAAGGCGCTCCGCGAGTCCGGGGCGAACGGTGCCCTGCTCGCACTGCACCACGCGCACCGGAACCCGACGACGCCGCCGAACTTCAGCGAGTCGATGCTCATCCACGACTCCGTGATCCACGAGATCGACATCATCCCGTTCCTGACCGGCGAGAAGATCGTGCACGTCGAGGTCAAGAAGCCGCGGAAGAACTCGCTCGCGCCGGCGGACCTGCCCGAGCCGCAGATCGTCCTGTTCACCACCGAGTCCGGGATCATCGCGATCGTCGAGATCAACGTGAACGCCCAGTTCGGGTACCAGGTGACCACCGACGCGGTGTTCGAGTCCGGGGTTGCGTACATCGGCCGTGAGACCACCCAGACCATCGTGTCCGCTGGCGTGTCCGGCCAGGGCGTCACGCCGTCGTTCAAGGAGCGCTTCGGTGCGGCCTACGACGAGGAGGTCCAGCGCTGGGTCGACGCCGCACGCCAGGGCGGCATCGACGGACCGAGCGCCTGGGACGGGTACACGGCGTCGGTGGTGGCCGAGGTCGCCGTCCGAGCCCAGCAGAGCGGTGCGGACGAGACCGTCGAGTACGCGCTCGAGAAGCCGGCGTTCTACGACATCGCGGCGGCCGACGAGCTCGCGGGGGCGTAGCGCGTGCCGAAGATCGCACTCGACCCGACGCCGTTCCACCACGACCTGTCGCTGCTGGAGTTCCCGCGCAAGGTCGCCGACCTCGGGTACGAGTACCTGCAGCTGACCCCGCACCGGGACTTCATCCCGTTCTACCGGCACCCGAAGGCCGACGACGCCCTCGTCGACGCGTTCGCCGCCGCGTGCCGCGATGCCGGCGTGCAGGTGGCGAGCGTGCTCCCCGTGCTCCGGTGGTCCGGCCCGGACCGGGAAGCCCGTGAAGCCGCGGTGCAGAAGTGGAAGCGGGTGATCGAGATCACCAAGCGCCTCGGCGTGGACACCATCAACACCGAGTTCTCCGGTCGGCCGGAGCGCGCCGAGGAGTCCGAGGACCAGTTCTACCGGGCGATGGAGGAGCTGCTGCCGATCATCGAGGCGTCCGGCCTCCGCGTGCTCATCGACCCACACCCCGACGACTTCGTCGAGGACGGGCTCGAGGCGCTCCGCGTCATCCGCGGGCTCAACTCGAAGCACGTCGGCTTCGTCTACGTCGCGTGCCACACCTTCCACTACGGCGGGAACATGGACGAGATCATCGACGCCGCGGGCGACTCGCTCCAGCTCGTCCACGTCGCCGACGCGTACGACCACCGGCGCTCGCACGGCCTGCGCTACATCTCGAACCCGCCCGGCAACACCGCGCGCGTGCACCAGCACCTGCCGATCGGGCAGGCGGACGTCGACTTCGACGCGTTCTGGGCGGCGCTCGACCGCGTCGGGTTCTCGGCCCGCGAGGACACCGTGGCCGTCTCGAGCGTCTTCGCCGAGGACGAGAACGCCGACGAGGTGTCCCGCTTCCAGCTCGCCGAGATCCGGAAGGGCCTCGGCGTGCAGTAGCCCTCCCGCCGGGCCGGAGCACCTCCACCGCACCATCCACGGAACGATCGGCGCGACGCGTGACCCGCACCGCGCCTCCAGACAGTCCGACCCACGACACGGCGGACGCGAGCAGATCGGAGAACCCATGACGACCACGTCGGAGACCCCGGCGTCCACCGGCGTCGACTCCCGCCCCGTGACCCTGCAGGCGGCGGAGCAGACGCCGACCGCCCTGTGGAACGACTCGGCGGACCCGCGCGAGCTGTCGACCGCCATCACCGAGTACGGCGCCGTCGGAGCGACCTGCAACCCGGTGATCGCGTACACGTGCATCAAGCAGGACCCCGCAACGTGGGAGCCGCGCATCCGCGAGATCGCGGCGGAGCACCCGACCGCGGGGGAGTCGTGGATCGGGTGGAAGGCCGTCGAGGAGCTCTCGATCGCCGCGGCGGCGCAGCTCCTGCCGGCGTTCGAGGCCTCCGGAGGCCGCAACGGCCGACTGAGCATGCAGACCGATCCGCGCTTCCACCGTGACGCCGATGCCCTCGTCGAGCAAGCGGTCCGGTTCTCGCAGCTCGCGCCGAACATCATCGTGAAGATCCCCGCGACGAAGGTCGGCATCGCCGCGATCGAGGAGGCCGCGTACCGGGGCGTGTCGATCAACGCCACCGTGTCCTTCACCGTGCCGCAGGTCGTCGCCGTCGGGGAGGCCATCGAGCGCGCGCTGGACCGTCGGGCCGCCGAGGGGTTCCCCGACCAGGAGTTCGGCCACGTCGTCACCCTGATGGCGGGGCGCTTCGACGACTGGCTGAAGACCGTCGTCAAGCGCGACCACGTCATGATCGACCCGGGGTACCTCGAGTGGGCCGGTGTCGCCGCGGTGAAGCACGCGTACCGGATCTTCCGGGAGCGCGGGTTCCGGTCGCGTGTGCTCGTCGCGGCGTTCCGGAACGCGCTGCAGTGGTCCGAGTTCCAGGGCGGGGACCTCGTGGTGTCGCCGCCGTTCCAGTGGTCCAAGGACATCAACGACAACGCGGTCCCGTTCCGGCCGGACGCGATCGACGACGAGGTGCCCGCGCACGTGCTCGACGCGCTGCGTGCTGCGACCCCGGAGTTCGCGCGCGGGTACGACGAGGACGGCATGAGCGTCGACGAGTTCGACCGCTTCGGCGCGACGGTGACGACGCTGCGGCAGTTCCTCGACGCGGACGCCAAGCTCGACGCACTCGTGCGCGACATCATCGTGCCCGCGGCCGCGTAGCGCCGGCGCCGGGCGCCCGCGCGCGCCGCGCGCGGCCCGCCCGGGCGCCGCGCGCCCGCCGGCGCCCGGGCGCCGCGACCTCACGCGCTGGGCGACAGTTCACGGGCCCGCGGTCCCGTGAACTGTCGCCCAGCGCGTGAAGTCGTCCGGGCGGCCATGTGCTGACAAAGTCCGCACAGCCCGCTAGAGTCGTTGTCGCGCTCCAACCCGCGCGAACGAAGGAGTTCCCATGGACAGCATCGGCGTCGGCCTCGTCTCGGTCGGCTGGATGGGGCGGCTGCACTCCCGCGCCTACCGCGCCCTGCCCGACCACTTCCCCGAGCTCGGCGTGCGGCCTCGGCTCGTCGTCGCGGCGGACCCGGTCGACGCCGCCCGCGAGCAGGCCGTCACCCGGCTCGGCTACGAGCACGCGGTCGCCAACTACCACGAGGTGCTCGCCGACCCGTCCGTCGACGTCGTCTCGATCTGCTCGCCGAACTTCCTGCACCGCGAGATCGCCGTCGCCGCCGCCGAGGCGGGCAAGCCGTTCTGGATCGAGAAGCCGATGGGCCGGTACGCCAGCGATTCCCGCGCCATCCACGACGCGGTCCTCGCCGCCGGGGTCGTCACGAGCGTCGGCTTCAACTACCGGCACGCCCCCGCGATCGAACGGGCGCGCGAGCTCGTCCGCAGCGGGCGACTGGGGCGGATCACGAACGTGCGCGGGTCGCTCCTCGCCGACTACTCGTCCGACCCCGCGGCGCCGCTGACCTGGCGCTTCGAGCGGGAGCGGGCCGGCTCCGGGGTGCTCGGCGACCTGCTGTCGCACGGCCTCGACCTCGCGCAGTACGTCGTCGGCCGGATCGCGTCGGTCAGTGCCATGGCGGAGACCTTCATCGCATCGCGCCCGCGCGCCGGATCGGGCATCGTGGACCGCAGTGCCGCGGCGACCGGGGAACACGGCCCCGTCGAGAACGAGGACTACGCCGCGCTGCTGTTCCGGTTCGAGGACGGCGCCGTCGGCACGATGGACTCCAGCCGTGTCATGCGGGGGCCGCACGCCGAGTACACGTTCGAGGTCTACGGCACGAACGGTTCGGTGCGGTGGGACTTCCAGCGGCTGAACGAGCTCGAGGTGTCCCTCGACGGGCAGGAGGTCGACGGCTACGCCACGCACTACGTCGCTCCGGGCGATGGCGAGTTCGCGCGCTTCCAGCCGGGCGCGGGGACCGCGATGGGCTACGACGACCTCAAGACGATCGAGGCGGCGCAGTTCATCGCGAGCGTGCGTCGCGGTGAGCAGCTCGCACCGTCCGTCGCCGACGGCCTGGCGACGGCGTCGATCGTGGAAGCCGCGGAGGCATCGCTCGTCGACGGGTCCTGGCACGAGGTGGCGCGCGTCGACGGGGCGCTCACCTACCCGCGCGAGACACCGGTGATCTGAGCGCTCGTTCCCTCGGACTGGAGGCG
>NZ_JBQEPN010000011.1:135939-145733 GCF_052045775.1 Curtobacterium sp. 22159 | reverse complement strand
GCGCCTCCAGTCCGTCCTGGTGTTGCGCCCTTCTCTTTGTTAGTATGTTCTGACAAACGACGGAACAATCAGGAGGCGCCATGCCGCTCGTCCGAATCGACCTCGCCACCGGCCGCACGCCCGAGCAGGTGCGCGCCATCGCCGACGCTATCCACACCGCCATCGTCGACGTGTACGGGATCCCGGTGCGCGACCGGTTCCAGGTCATCACCGAGCACGCCGCGCAGCAGATCATCGCCGAGGACGCCGGTCTCGGGTTCGAGCGCACCGAGGGCGTCGTCGTGATCCAGGTGTTCACGCAGCGGGGGCGGACCGACGACGCCAAGACGGCGCTGTACGCCGCCATCCACGAGCGGCTCGTCGAGGTCGGCGTCGCCTCCGAGGACGTCTTCATCGGCTACGTCGAGAACGGCCCGCAGGACTGGTCGTTCGGGTTCGGCCGCGCCCAGTACGTCACCGGCGAGCTCGGCGTGCCGGCGCTCGCGTGACGACGGGTACCGGGCCTACTTGTCGACGAGGGTGACCTCGAACGAGTAGCGGTCGGGTCGGTAGCAGTGCACGCCGTACTCGACCGCGCGGCCCGAAGCGTCGTACGCCGTGCGGCTCATGGTCAGGACCGGGTCGCCGTCCTCGATCTCGAGCAGGCCGGCCTCCTCGTCGGTGACCGCGCGGGCTCCGATCCGCTGCTTCGCCACCCGCATCGTCACGCCGCGGCCGCGCAGCAGCTGGTACAGGCCGTGCGTCTGCAGGTCGTCGTCGCTGATCTCCAGGAACTCGGGCGGCAGGAAGTTCTCGAGGATCGCCATCGGGACGTCCTCGGCGAAGCGGACACGCCGGATGTGCGCAACGGTGGTGCCCGTCGGGATGCCGAGCGCCTCCGCGACGGCGTCGCTCGCGGGCACGTCGTTCCGTTCGAGCAGCTTCGTGGCGGGCGCCTGCGACCCCTGGGCGAGGTCGTCGTAGAGGCTCGTCAGCTCCACCTTGCGGGTGACCGGGCCGTGCACCACCTGCGTGCCGATGCCGCGTCGGCGGACGAGGAGTCCCTTGTCGACGAGGTCCTGGATCGCGCGACGGATCGTCGGACGGGACAGCCCGAGGCGCTCACCGAGCGCGATCTCGTTCTCGAGCCGTGCGCCGGGAGGCATCGCGCCGGACCGGATCGCCTCCTCGATGCGTGAGGCGACCTGGAAGTACAGGGGCATCGGACCCGACCGGTCCAGGTCCATGAACAGGTCGGACGGCAGCTGGCCTTCGTTGGTCATCGCGGTCCTTCGGAGTGCGGGTCGGCGGCGGCGCCGAGGGAATGTCGTGACAATACCACCGGGTCCGCGGCGGCCCGGGACGCACGGCGGCGTTGCCCCGTCCGGGGTCGGCCCGGCTGCCGCCCGGTCGAGGTGCTCGGACTCGTCAGTCCGCGAAGATCATCGGACGACGCGAGAGCCGCGGCTGCGGAGCCGTCCGGGGCTGTTCCGCCCGGGCGCGGACCGGGGCGATGTGCACGCGCGTCGCCGCCCCGAGGGCCTCGACCGTCTCGGCGCCGTGGTGGCCCGCAGCGTGCACGACGATCGCGGCGCAGGCCTCGGCGTCGGCAGCCGCGTCGTGGTGCTGGAACCCCTCGAACCCGGCGGCGCGAGCGGCCATCGGCAGACGGTACGAGTCGAGGGTGTACGTCTTCCGGGCGACCTGCAGCGAGCACATCGAGTGGTGTTCGGCGAGGTCGATGCCCGTGGCCGAGCACCCGCCGGCGATGACCCCCATGTCGAAGCGGGCGTTGTGGGCGACCAGGACGTCACCGTCCGCGAACGCCACGATGTCCGGGTACTGCTCGGCCCAGCCCTTCGCGTGCTGCACGTCCGACGCGACGATGCCGTGGATGCGGGTGTTCCACTCGAGGAAGACGTCGTGCCCGAGCGGCGGCCGGATGAACCACGAGGCCCGTTCGACGACCTTCCCCGCGCGGACCTTGACGAGTCCGACGGAGCACGCACTGGCGGGCGAGCTGTTCGCGGTCTCGAAGTCGATCGCGGTGAAGTTCAACGGCACGGTCCCGATCGTCGCACGCGGCGCCGACATCGCCGGAAGCCGGACCGGCGTTGCGTCGCCCGGACCGTCCGGCGGTCCGGTGCGCGACCGTCGGGTCATGGGTACCGGGGGGCGACGTGGAGGACCTGCTCGCAGGGGCGGAGCGCGTCGACGCGCCACCCCGCACCGTGCGCCGGGCGGTCGGGCTCCTGGTGTCGCTCGTCGCCCTCGGCGCGGCGATCGCCGTCGCCGGTACCTCCGCCGGTGGGGCCGTGGTCGCGACCGTCGTGCGGTGGGCCATGGGACGCTGGGCGGAGCAGTCCTGAGCGTGGCGGACAGCAGGCGCGGCGCGGTCTGGGCATCCGGCCACCGTGGTGCCGCGGTGACGGGGGACGCGGCCGCCCGCCCGCTCGTGCTCGTGTTGCCCGGCGCCGCGTACGGGCAGCAGGCCCCGCTGCTGTGGTGGACGCGGGCGATCGCCGAGCAGCACGGTGCCGAGGTCGTCGCGCCGGCGTGGACCGTCGACGATGCAGCACGAACGGACCCGATCGCGTTCGTCGAGCGGGCGGTCGAGGCAGCACTCGAGGGGCGACTCCCTGACCTCGTCGTCGCCAAGTCCCTCGGCTGCTCCGCGCTGCCGTGGGCGATCCGTCACGCGGTGAGCGGCGTGTGGCTCACACCGGTCCTGACGAACCGGGCCGTCGCGTCGGCGCTCCGCGCAGCGCCGGCGACCGACATCGCGATCGGGGGCGTGGCCGACCCGCTCTGGCAGCCGGACGCGGTCGCCGGTTCGGCGGCGCAGCTCCGGACGGTCGACGGAGCCGACCACGCCCTGGGGGTGCGCGGCGACTGGCGACGCACCCAGCGCCTCCAGGCCGACGTGCTCGAGATCGTCGACCGGAGGATCGCGGACCTCCGTTCCGACTGAGCGGACCTCCGTTCCGACTGAGCGGACTGGAGGCGCGGCGCGGCCTGCGTGGGCGGCCACCGTTAGGCTGTACTCCCGTGGCACTCACCATCGGAATCGTCGGTCTCCCGAACGTCGGCAAGTCGACCCTGTTCAACGCCCTGACCAAGAACCAGGTCCTCGCGGCGAACTACCCGTTCGCGACGATCGAGCCGAACGTCGGCGTGGTGAACCTCCCGGACCCGCGGCTCGACCAGCTCGCGACGCTCTTCAACTCCGAGAAGACCGTGCCCGCGCCGGTGTCCTTCGTCGACATCGCCGGCATCGTGAAGGGCGCGAGCGAGGGGGAGGGGCTCGGCAACAAGTTCCTCGCCAACATCCGCGAAGCCGACGCCATCGCGCAGGTCGTGCGCGGGTTCGCCGACGACGACGTCGTGCACGTGGCGAACAAGGTGTCGCCGAAGGACGACCTCGAGGTGATCAACACCGAGCTGATCCTCGCCGACCTCGAGACCATCGAGAAGGCGCTCCCGCGGTACGAGAAGACCGTGAAGCTCAAGCAGGCCGAACCGATCGTGCTCGAGACCGCGAAGGAAGCGAAGGCGGCGCTCGAGGCCGGCACGCTGCTGTCCGCGACCTTGATCGACCTCGAGCCGATCCGCGAGCTCGGGCTCCTGTCGGCCAAGCCGTTCATCTTCGTCTTCAACGTCGACGAGGCCGTCCTCACCGACGAGGCCCGCAAGGCCGAACTCGCCGCGCTCGTCGCGCCGGCGCAGGCCGTGTTCCTCGACGCGAAGATCGAGTCCGAGCTCATCGACCTCGACCCCGCCGACGCCGCGGAACTGCTGGAGTCGACCGGCCAGACCGAGTCCGGCCTCGACCAGCTCGCACGCATCGGGTTCGACACCCTCGGGCTGCAGACCTACCTGACGGCAGGCCCCAAGGAAGCGCGAGCGTGGACGATCGGCAAGGGCTGGAAGGCTCCCCAGGCGGCCGGCGTGATCCACACCGACTTCGAGAAGGGCTTCATCAAGGCCGAGGTCATCTCGTTCGAGGACCTCATGGAGGCCGGGTCCATCGCGGAAGCGCGTGCGCACGGCAAGGCCCGTATCGAGGGCAAGGACTACGTCATGCAGGACGGCGACGTGGTGGAGTTCCGCCACTCCTAAACACGACTGTCGTACGGTGAGCTGTGACCGTTGCAGCAGCGCTCTACCTCTGAGTCAGTCAAGACCAGACGGGCAATCGCGACGCCTGGAGGCGACAGGCGAAGGAGTGTGAGTCGGTCTTCAAGCGGCTTGGATCGACACTCGTCGAGACCTAGCGAGACGTCAAGTCCGCCTTCAAAGACGACGTAGTTCGCGAAGCTACGAACGCATGCGCCGCGATTGGGGAGCGCGCAAGTTCGAGAAGATCGTTGTGTACGACGCCGAACGCTATGTGAGATAGCCCTCTGAGCTGCAGGTCTGGATTTGATAGACTCGGAAGCTGCCGTCACTTCGTTTTACTAGCTCGCAGGTTGACTACGACCTCACCACAGATGCCGGTAGGTTGCAGGCGCGCATCATGGCAACCTTCACGGCTGGTGAGGTCGAGCGGAAGAGCCAACGGCAGGTCGACGCTGCCAAGTAGCGTGCAGCCGATGGTGACCCACCTCTCGGCACGCGCCTCTTCGGCTATGAGAGTGGCGGCAGGACCCTCCGAAAGTCCGAAGCGCGGTACGTGCCTATCGTCTTCGAGTGCTTCATCGCCGGTCTTCCTCTGCGGGCTATCGCACGGGAGCTCGATGCCGCCGGGGTCCCTACTCGACGGGGCGGCTCATGGAGTCCGAGCAGCATCCGCTCGCAAGACTCGGTTCCTGGACGATTACTTCGATCATGACGAAGGTGAGGGGTCGACCCTTCAGGAGTTCCGGAAGGCACTGGCGGATGCCGAGATTGCTGAGCTTGAGCGTGAAGAACGCAAGCTCGTACGGCCAGACGTGGCGGGTCTGCTAGGTCCAGACCCAGCTGACCGACGGGCTTCCGCCTCCGTACACGGCAAGCAAGCCGTGATTCGGGCAATCTGCACAGTGACACTCGCGAAGGTCGGGAGAAGGGGCCCTAATCAGCGGAGGATATTCGCTGCTGACAGCGTCCGATTCGAATGGCATGACGGTTCTGCCTCATAGGGGCGCGAGTTTTCTCTATCTACAAGACCGAGGCCTACGGCGAGGTTCCGCCCTGGCTCGGCTACGTCTTCGTGCTTCATGAGGACGAAGAGACGGAAGCGACGAATCGTCCTACGACTGCTTTGTTTCCGTCGGACGACGCGTTCCGAGGCATGTCGTACAACGAGCGCTACCAGGAGATGCTCCGCCGCTTCATGGGGGACAACATCTACCAGGGCGGCTGGTTCATCACTACGAAAGTCGATGACGAAGGGCAAGTCAATTACGCGGAACCCCTGGCAACCGCGACCGGTAAGGCCTTCCGCGCGGCAGTCGAGGGGCGAGTCGCCTACATCCGTTCGTTACTCGACTGGCGCCCGCTCGCGGCGGCGAGCGACAGCATTGCTCCCGACCTAGCTGCCTGGTTTCTGGACGAGGGTGGGTAGCTTGCCCTCTTTGGCGAGGTAGCCGAGTGCGACCGCACCTACAGCTATCGTCAGTCCTACGGCAGCCGCCTTCGTGAATAGGCGCTCGTTCGCTTCGCGTGCTTCTTTCTCGCTTCCGCGGACGTCGTGGAGCGCTCGTTCTTGCGCGTCGATGTATCGGGCACGCTCCTGCGGCGAGAGCCCGCCTCGCGCCAGTTCATCGTTGATGGATGCAATGAAGTTTGTCGGCAGTGTCTTTAACGCGACTCGCGCCTCGGTCGTTCGAAGTTAGAGATTGGCTGAAGCCTTCGCTAAGGGCCTGGAAGCCGGGAGCCAAGCTCTTAAGTAACGCAGGCCGCGCGCGGATGACTTCCGCCCACTGTTCCGTTTCTCGCAGGAGCTCTTCGGCACGCTCCGGAGTGGGATCGCTCTCATCGTCGCGGGGCGCCCCACTGCTATCAGGTTCCTTTGTCATGATCCGTTCATCTCCTATACGAGGGCCGGTCGGGACGAGCCTAGAGCTGTTCACTCAGCTCTTCGAGCAGACGCCTCTTTCGCGTCTTCTCGATATCCGGGTCGGTCTGTTGGATGAATTCGAGCTCTGCGAACCCATCACCCTGTCGGCGATTTTGAGGCGGTTCGAGGGCTTCGATAAGCAACGCTTCGAGCGTGGAGATGACAAGGTCGGCGTTCAAGCCAGAGTCCGGAACAACTTCTAGCTGGCCATCGGCACCCACGGGGCGAACCCCGAACCAGGAGAACCTGTCCCAACGACCGCTCAATCTGTCGCGAGTGTGTTCGCGTAAGCGCCTGCCCAGCCGTGGTTCGGTGACACGCCCAACGTACACAAGGCGGGTGACATCATAAAGAAGATAGACGCCCTCCTGGTTGCTGAAGTCGACCGCGGTACTGCCAGTAAGCTGCACGCCGAGCAGCTTCGGCGCTGAGGGTGTCCAATCGATTTCAGCTCGCCGCCAAAAAAGCCCGAACGCATTCAAGAGCCCCCGCTCATCCTCTGAGACGTCTGCGGTTCCGGAGTCCTCGAGTGCGACAACCGGAGTGTTAACCACGACCGAGTCGTCCTCCCTTTTCGGTGAAGCGGCAGGCGGGTAGCGGAATACTCCACGGTCGAGCTTCTCGACCTCAGACCGTAGGGGCTCTTGTGAAAGGTATGACGCCACCGCCGTGTGAGGTGTTGCGCCCACCTTCGTCCGAAGTTTGCCGTCGAGAATCGCTTGAGCAATCTCGGACGTCCTCATCGGTTCGCCCTGGTCGGCAAGCACCTTCTTGATTGCCTCGCCCCACCCCATGTTCACCATAGGGACACCGTAGCGGGAACCGAAGCTCACAGATCGTATTTCGGGCATCAGCGCTTGAGGTGGCCAAGAGTCGTCGGTCTCCCCGGAGGCGGGAGATCGTTGCTTCAGGTACTACCATCTGGCGTCGTGACGGAATCGGCATCGAGAGCCTCGGGGACTGCGGCGGCTTCGGAAGAGTTCAAGGACCACAGGGCCTGGCTGTACATCCTGACGGTTGCAGTGGTCGTCGCTGGCGCCATCGTCCTGTTCGGAAGCCTCCCCACCCCCACCGGTTTTCCAGCGCTAACGGATTGGCCGCCAACGCTCGCGCCGGCGGGTGCGACCTTGATGGTGGGTGGGTTAGCCGGAATGGTCGCGCTGTCGGCATCCGTCAGCTGGCGAAAGCAGCGTGCGCGCGATGACGCAGCTGAGCGAGGAAGGCGTGAGAAAGATCGCGAGTTTGAGGCGTGGAAGATTCGCGCCTCCCACTACGACACGTTGGCGGTCTCGGCGATTCAGCAGTTCGTCGGCAGGTTCGATCTTCAGGCGATGGCCGCCGACCGGGCGCGAGCTGTCCTGTGGGGGTCAGCGGCAGTGGTCCAGGCGCTAGAGCAGTGGGACGTCAAGGCGATTAGCGCGCACGAGAAGCAGAACGAGGCTGGCTATGAAGAGCTGAACGACCTGCAGAAGGGCGAGCTGTGGACCTCCTTGGCGCACCTCGTCCGAACCATGCGGGAGGAAGTCCCAGGAGACTTACAGCAAGTCCTCCCGAATCGGACCGTGCTCCGCGCCGTCTTCGATGACTTCCGGTACCTCGACGACCACGACAAACTCCCCAGGACAGTTCTGAGCGCTGTGGCCGAGTAGCTTCGGCGAGGCGCGCTTGCCAGTGGTGTGTGCCCCTAGACGGCCATATCCAGAACACGCGTACCTGGGTGGAGTTCCGCTTCAACGATTGATATCGCCTGCAGAGGGCCGCACGCCATAGCTGATTGATAGCGTGACGTCTCGCACCATCGACTGCGTTGAACCTGCCATTGACCCCTGAAATGGGGTCAATGGCATGCGCTACGCTTACCTCGTTAGCGATACTTAGAGGGGGAAGCGATGGCGGAGCAGCAGAGCCTTGATCTGATTCCGATTGAGAGCCAGACCAAAACAATCCAGAACTGCTTTCAGCAGTGCTTGTACGAGGTGCCGAACTTCCAGCGCCCTTATAGCTGGAACACTGAACAGTTGACTGATTTCTGGGAAGATGTCGTGCTAGCGCAAGGTGACTTTTTCTTCGGGTCGACTGTCACTTGGGTGAGTGAAAAGCGCGACCTGTTCAACGACACCTATTCAATCATTGATGGACAGTAGCGCCTAACTACAAGCACAATAGCCCTCTCGGTCATTCGTGATGCTTTTGCCGAACTTGCCACCGCGACTGAATACGAAACCGGTTTCGACTCTAAACTTGCGGCACATCAAGTCGATGCGACGCAGCGCTATCTCGTTGTCAAGGATGATGACGGACGCGAATATCCCGTATTGCGTCGCTCGGAAGAGATGTTCTACGAATTCATCCAGAACCGTAGCGCCATCCCAACCGGAGCGGCCTGGAATAGGAGCGCCGAGACTATAGGCCTAGCGCGCGAATTTTTCGAGTCGAAGATCACGCAGCAGTTAATAGATCGTAGCCCAGAAAATTCGCTCAACTACCTGAAGGATATTCGAGCGAACATTCTGAAGGCTCGTGTTATTCAGGTTGAGCTTGCATCTGAGGAAGATGGTTTCCTGATCTTTGAAACCCTGAACACTCGCGGCGCGGATCTCAAACTCGCGGACTTGATCAAGAATCTCCTCATCCGCGGAGGAGCGAGCACGATGCCTGATCGGCAGGCTATCGCCGACCGGTGGGAACGACTCGTGAATAGGGTTCAAGATGGTCGTGTGAGTTCCGACGTTCCGGACCGATTCATTTGGCAGTCCTGGAACTCGCGCCGAAAGGCCGTCAAAGAGCCGGAACTCTTCAAAGCAGTCGGGCGCCTTGTTGGGTCCGACCCTGCGGCTCATATCTCGTACCTCGAGGAGCTCGAGGTTGATGCTGCGAACTATGAGCATCTCCAGTATGAAGACATTCTCGTGCAACCGCGAGTATCGGGAAAGCGCAATGCTTTCGCTGTCCCGGAATTTGTTGATAGCATCCGCGCACTCGCAATATTCGATGTCAGCGTTGCTAATTCGACGGTGCTAGCCATTGCGCGCAAGTACAGTGAGACCAATCTTGTCAAGATCGGCCAATTGATCGAGGTGATGCGCCTCGTCGAGAACTTTCATTTCCAATTCAATGCATTGACCAGTAGTGGATCTACCGGCGGAACGCGTAGTCGATATAATCGGTTCGCTCTTCAGCTGGAGGAGGCCAACAGTCGGCAGGAGGTTACGGACGCGATTGCAGACCTGAAGCACAAGCTACAAACCAGCCTCCCGGGGCGCAATCGCACCGTCGAAGCGTTCAAGGCTCTTTTCTACGCCCCCAAACTGGCGTTGACTCAGGCGCAGAAGTTGAAGGCGCGGAAGGTCTATATTTCGTACGTACTCATGGCGTTTGCGAAGTATCATGGGGTGCTTCCCGCTGGGCAGAATCTGCAGCTATGGACTATCGAGCACCTCAAACCTCAATCCGAGGGTAGGGACATCGTAACCGACTCCATCTACTCTATTGGTAACCTCACTCTGTTGACCGAAGCGCTCAATAGTTCGCTTGGCAGCAGCGATCTGCATGTCAAGCTCTCCGCTCTCGATGCTAGGAGCGTGTATCTCGACGATGATCTGCGTAATTGGCGGGAGTCTGGACTGCAGGATCTTTCGGAGGATCAGATCCGCCAACGAGCCGAGCGTCTCGCGAACGACGCAATGGAGAAGGTCTGGAGTCTCTGAGGTGTCTCGTCCCTCAAAGACCTGAGAGCGAGGCATGCAACCCGCGACATGCTCTTTGGGGTACGTGT
>NZ_JBQEPN010000011.1:134294-135919 GCF_052045775.1 Curtobacterium sp. 22159 | reverse complement strand
TCAGAAGCCCTTGGCGCGCCTGTCCGAGAATCAGGATGTCCGGCTTCATAAGCTAATCGCCGGAACCGGTCTCTGGCACGTTGCTGTGTTGTTCGCCGACGCAGGCTTCCTCGCCGGAGCCGACCTCTCAGCGCTCTTGTCCTGAGAATGGGCCAGGCCTGGCGGTCCGAGTGAGCAGCCGGGACGGGATGGTGCGTTGACGTCGCGATGGCGCGCTGACCGGCTAGGTTTGCTCTGAACCGAGCCCCGAGGAGGCCACATGTCGTACGTCGTCGACTTCGTCAACGTTTCCACCGTCGGGCTCGAGTCGTCTCCCGTGGCCGATGCGCTCGCGGGTCTCCGTGCGAACGAAGCACGGTACTTCAAGAACAAGTACGACCACGACTTCACGACCAGCCCCGCGGCCGAGGTGCCGGAGCTGGTGGACTACGTGGCCCGTGTCCTGCGGGAGGAGCGCGGCATCGTGATCGCGTCCCCGGCGCTCGAAGCCACCGAAGCGCTGGTCGACGGGATCCGCTGGACCCACGTCTTCTACGAGTCCGGGCTGGCGGTGAACGTCCTCTACACGCTGGAAGACGGCGGGAAGCGAGCCGTCGGGTTCAAGCTCTCGGACGGCATGGAGGTCCCCGAGGAACTCGCCGACAAGTTCAAGTTCGCTCGGCAGAAGTCGAAGCTCGCGGGGACGATCCGTGGGTCCTACTTCGTCATCAAGAACGAGTACTGAGCAACCACTGTCACAGGCGCACGGCCTCCCTGAGGACGTGCGCGAAGTGCTCGTCCTCCGCGAGGGCTTGGCCGTCGACGAGCACGTCCACGGGAAAGCCGGTCAGTTCCTCGACGGCGTGCGCGAACCCGCCAGGGTCACGTGGAACGCGAGCGGGATGCTCGGACGAGTGCGGGCCGCCGCGAGCACATGGCGCAGCAGCGCGGCCGAGGGCACCGCGCCGCCCTGCTCAAGCGCGCGCAGGGCCCCCGGCGTGAGTCCGGCCGCCGTCGCGAGTGCAGCGGTCGACCACCCGATGTCGAGACGGGCCGCGCGGATCAGGTCGCCAGGCTGCGGTACGGACATCGTTCCTGCTCCGGTGTGATGGCGGGACATCGAAGGCGTCTTGGCCGCGAGGCGCACACCCTGGACACCGCCACGACTCCTCCACCTACCGTCGTCGGGGAGGAGGGATGATGAAGTACATCCACTACGACGGCAGCCTGATCCTCACGGGGGACCTCATCGCCGACGCGGTCATCGATTACGCCGCCGTCCTCGGCGCGAACAGCCGCACGGACACGGTGGAGATCCCGGCGGTCGGGGACGACGGCTCGGTCACACGCACGACGGTGCTCGTCGGCCCGGCGAGCGAACTCACCGTGAGCACGGCGCCGGACGACGAGCTCGAACCCGAGGACCGGGAGTTCATCCGCAGCCTCCGGGACGCCGCGGGACGAGCCGGCCCGAAGCGCCCGGTGGACGTCAACGGCGGTCACCGTTTCCGCGGTGCGGACGGGCCGGTCGGGGACGACGACCCGGACGAGTCCGGTGGCCGACGGGCGCTGGACGGTCCGCGACCGGCCTGACCGGGCGCGAACTGCCCAGAAGACAGACGACGGACGAAGACGGACGGGAGGCG
>NZ_JBQEPN010000011.1:0-134283 GCF_052045775.1 Curtobacterium sp. 22159 | reverse complement strand
CCGCGCCTCCCGTCCGTCGTGGAGACCGTCAGATCAGGCGGCCAGGGCCATCTCGCCGGCGCGGACGGACCGCGCCTGCACGAGCGTGCGGCTCGCTTCGCCGCGCCACGAGCGGCCGGGCACGGTCCAGCCGGCCTCGCCGTCGACGTCCACGCGGGCGCCACGGGTGATGAAGAGACCGAGGTCGTCGGCCGGGATGCGGACGAGGTACTCGCGCTGCGAGCGGTCGTCGCGCACACCGAACTCGGCGATGCGGTCGGGGGAGACGGTCGGCGCCGCGAGGGCGGTGCCGGTGATGGTGATTCGTTCGTTGCTGGTCATGGTGGTGCGGTACTTCCTGGTCGTTCGGCGCCCAGGGCGACCCGGTGTCGGCGGACCACGGAGTCCGGCGCGACGCATCGGGTGCGGGGCGCGCACGTCGACGCTCGACGTGCAGCTCGTCCGTTCGGATCGAGCGGTGGTCTCGTGGGAATGCGACTCGGGTGAGTCGGTGTCGAGACGGTTCGGTGTGCGCGAGTCAGATGGGTTCGCTGCAGTGCACCAAACCAACACTCTACACGTCGTCGCGAGGGTTGTCCAGGAACGCGTCCCAGCGGTCCCCGCCGGCGCGGACGTTGCCGGAACCGTCGAGGCGTGTGGCGGACGAGCCGGGTTTCCGCTCGGCCTGCTCGTGCACGAGACCGTCGAACGCGCTGGAGAAGTCGAGGCGGGGCACTGCGGCGGTGACCGCTCGCAGGTCGTCGGCGGACCACCGCTCGAAGCCGACCCCGGAGACGTCGAGCGAGGTCGCGACCTCGAGCAGGTGGCCCTCGACGTCGAACTCCGGGTCGACGGCGGTCCACATGTGCCGCTCGATGACCTCGCCGACCCGCCGGGCACGGGCCGGGTCCCAGCCGGCTCCGAGGGCGAACGCGCTGCCGACGGCGCCGCCGGCGTCCTCGAACGGCACGGCGTGCGCGTCGAAGGTCGCCGTCACCCCGAGGTCGTGCAGCATCGTCGCGACGAACAGCAGCTCACGGTCGGGAGCGAGTCCGGCCGCCGGCGCCAGCAGCGACGCCCACGCCCAGGAGCGCAGGCAGTGGTTCACCAGCGCCGGGCTCGACCAGGTGCGCACGACCTCCAGCGCCCGCGCGGCCACGGGGGAAGGCGGGGCGAGCAGTGCGTCGACGTCCACGGGCATGCCCCGACGCTACCGGGTCAGTTCAGGGCCGGGGTGTCCTCCGGCACCACGCCGTCGCCGTACAGGTCCGTCGCGAGGTCGCGCAGGGCACGCAGGGCGACCCGCTGCGGCAGCGGACCGTACGAGATGCGGGCGACGCCGAGCGCCTCGTACTCGGCGGCGGGCAGGGCTCCCGGCAGTCCGATGACCGAGAGCTTGCCGCGGCCGAGCCCGTCGACGAGCCGCTCGACCACGTCGCGCTGGATCGCACCGGGGACGAAGACGAGCGCCGCACCGTTGTCGAGGAACGCCCGGCCGCGAGCGATGGCGTCCTCGATGCTGGCGTCGATCGGGCGGTCGCCGCCCCGGGCGATCGCGTCGGTGCGGGCGTTGAGCTGGAACTCGACGCCCTCGGCCCGGGCTGCCGCCGTGATCGCGGCGACGCGTGCGACGGCCTCGTCGAACGGCCGGAGCCGGTCCTCGACGTTCCCGCCGACGATGCCCGCACCGATCGCCCGCCGGATCGTCTCGGCGGGGTCCTCGTAGCCGTCGTCGAGGTCCGCCGTGACGGGCAGGTCCGTGGCGTCGGCGATGGTGGCAGCCCCCGCGAGGGCGACGTCGAGCGGCATCCCGCCGTCCTCGTAGCCGTGCGAGGCGGCGATCGAGTGGCCGGCGGTCGCGATCGCCTTCGTCTCCGGCAGGCTGCTCACCACCTTCGCGCTGACGGCGTCCCAGACGTTCACGACGCGGAGGATCTCGGGGGCCTCGTGCAGCTGCTTGAGGGTGGTCGCCTTCTCGGCGGTGCTCGTGCTCATGGGGACGACAGTAGGCCGACCGCACCCGCGCGTTCCGACCGGACCACCTGTACGACGCAGGATGACGGTCGGACTCGCGCCGTGCCTCCCGTCCGATGCATGCTGGGAGGCATGGCGAGCGACGAGCAGGACCCGGTCGGGACGCTCCGCGGGGTCCGCACGAGCATCAAGTGGACCCGCTACGCACCGGAGGTGCTGCCCCTCTTCGTCGCCGAGATGGACCACGAGGTCGCGCCGGCCATCCGGCAGGCCCTCATCGAGCGGGTGCAGCAGTCGGACCTGGGCTACCTGGACGGTCCGGGGCCGCTCGCACCGGCGTTCGCCGCGTTCGCGCGGGACCGCTGGGGATGGGACGTCGACCCCGCTCGGGTCCACCTCGCGACCGACGTCAGCGTCGGCATCGTGGAGTCCCTGCGCCTCGCCCTGCCCGACGGCGGCCGTGTCGCGATCACCCCGCCGGTGTACCCGCCCTTCTTCGAACTCGTCGAGGAGGCACGATGTCAGGTGGAGGAGGTGCCCCTGCTCGAGCAGTGGGGCGCGTACCGACTCGACCTCGCGGGCATCGAACGCGCCTTCGCCGAGGGGGTCGGCGTGTTCCTGCTCTGCAACCCGCACAACCCCGTCGGTCTCGTGCACGACCGCGCCGACCTGGTGGCGCTCGCCGAACTCGCCGCGCGGTACGACGTCCTCGTCATCAGCGACGAGATCCACGCGCCCCTGACGCACCCCGGCGTCGAGTTCACCCCCTTCGCGATGGTCGCGGAACCCGTCGGGGCGCGCAGCGTCTGCGTGACGAGCGCGAGCAAGGGGTGGAACCTCGCCGGCGTGAAGTGCTCGGTGATCGTCGCCGGGGACGAACGGACCGCGGCCCTGCTCGACACCCTGTGGGAGGAGGTCGCCTGCCGGACGAGCATCCTCGGCCTGCACGCGAACCTCGCGGCCTTCTCGCTCGCGGTGGACTGGCTCGACGACGTCATCGACCGGATCGTCGCGAACGACCGGTTGCTCGCGAAGCTGCTCGCCGAGCACCTGCCCGGTGTGGTCTACTCACGGCCGCGCGCCGGGTACCTGGCCTGGCTCGACTTCCGTGGCATCGGGCTCGGGGACGACCCGGCGGTGCCGCTCCGGGAGCACGCGTACGTCGCGCTCAACTCCGGCCTCGGCTTCGGAGCCGAGGGACGGGGCTTCGCGCGGCTCAACCTCGCGTGCTCGCCGGACACCCTGCGGGAAGCGGTGCTGCGGATCGCGGCCGCGTACCCGTCGAGCGCGCAGGAGGGCCTGGTCTGGCACGTCGCGTGAGCGACGCGGTGCCGGCCAGGAGGCGCGACTCGCCCCCGCCACGTCCGCTCGCCCCCGGGCGGGGTGCGTCAGTCCACGTACTGGTTGCGCCCGACGACACGGATCGACAGGTCGTCGGTCCGGTCGAGCTCGAGGAGCTCGCGGGCGACGAAGCCGACGGACGGCCAGCGGGTGACCTCGGCCAGGAGGAACCCGTCGATGAACACCTGCCCCGTGCCGCGCTCGCGGACGGCCTGCACCTCGTGTGTCGCCATGGCGCGAGCGTACCGGCTCAGCCGATGCGCTTCGCGTAGTACCGCACGGTCGGCACCTCGCCCGACGGCGTGCACCAGTCGGCGGGGCCGCGTCCGGTGAGGCACCATCCGCGCCGTTCGTAGAGGCGCCAGGCGTCCGGTGTCCCCTCGGGGACGTCGAGTCGGACGTGCGTGCCGGGCGCTGCCTGTTCCGCGGCCGCGAGCAGTGCGTCGGCGACGCCCTTGCCGCGGTGCGCCGGGTCGACGAAGAGCCGGGTGACCTCGGCCATCCGTCCGGGCGCGGGGACGGCGACGCCGACGTGCCCGACGACGGTGTCGTCCTCGATGGCGACCCAGGCGCCGAGGAGTCCCGACGGGGTGATCCAGTCGCGCGGAGCATCCGGCCAACGAGCGGGGTAACCCGTGCCGTGGACGCGCCAGAGCACCTCGACCAGTGGGTCGAGGTCGGTCTCGGCTCGCTCGTGGATCCGCATCTCGTCGGACGTTATCGGACGGCGGGCCGCGGTGGTCAGGTGTCCGCGTGATCCGGAGCCGGGGACGCCGCGGTCCTCGAGCGTCTCAGCGCAGATCGAGCGCCATGTGCACGTCGGCGCGGACGTACGGACTCGGGGCGATCTCGTCGTGGTCGAGGTGACGGAAGCCGAAGGCCTCGTAGAGGTGGACGGCGCTGGCGAGCTGGGCGTTGCTCTCGAGCACGACCCGGTGCGCGCCGAGTGCCCGGGCGCGGTCGAGCGCGGTGCGGATGAGCCGGCGGCCCGTTCCGTGTCCCTGGTGCTCGGGGGAGACGGCCATCTTGACGAGCTCGAACACCCCGGGTCCCACCGGCGCGATGCCGATGCAGCCGATCGCTGGACCGTCCGCGCCGAGCCTCGCGACGAACGCGGCACCACCGGGTTCGACGATCTGGCCGATCGGGTCGCCGAGGAGCTTGCGGTCCTCGTCCTCGAGGGTGAAGAACCGGCTGATCCACGCCTCGTTGAGGAGGCGGAAGGCCTCGGCGTCGGCGGTGGTGGTGATGTCGGAGATGGTGACGGCGTCGGTGGTGGTCGCATCGGGCATGTGTCCATCGTGGGCCGCGGAACGAGCGGCGTCCAATACTCGTTCGCGTCGATCGATACGCTGTGTGCATGGATCACGAGCCGGATGTCGACCTCCGGCAGCTCCGTGCGTTCCTCGCGGTCGCGGACGAACTGCACTTCGGCCGTGCTGCCGAACGGCTCCGGATCGCCCAGCCCGCGCTGTCGCAGCAGATCCGGCGCACCGAACGGGCGCTCGGTGTCGACCTGTTCGTCCGGACGTCCCGGAGCGTGGCGCTCACCGCGGCGGGTCGGGCGCTCCAGGGGCGCGCGCGTTCCCTGCTCGCCCAGGCGCGTCGGGACCTCGACGAGACGGTCCGGGTCGGTCGGGGCGAAGCCGGGCGTCTGGACGTCGGGTTCGTGGTGTCGGCGCTGCCGCTCGGTCCGATCGAACGCGTGCAGGCCTTCCGCCAGCGGTACCCCCTCGTCCGCGTCGAGCTGACGGAGGGGTACTCGTCGACGCTCCTCGCCCGGATCGTCCGCGGCGAGCTCGACCTCGCGATCGTCCGCGACCCCGATCCCGACCCGGCCGTGCGGTACACGCCGTTCCGGAGCGAACGGTTCGTCGCCGCGGTCCCGCGTGGACACCGGTTCGCCGGCAGGGCGTCGGTCGCGGGGCCGGAACTGCTCGACGACCCGTTCGTGTTCTTCCCCGCGGTTGCTGGCGCCGTCGCGACCGAGCGGAACCTCGCGCCGGTGGTGTCCGGTGGGCGGCGGCCGACGGTGGTGCAGGAAGCCACGACGTGGGCAACGGTGCTCCACCTCGTCGGGGCGGGGCTCGGGGTGACGGTCGCGCCGGAGAGCGCGACGCTCGCCGCTCCCGACACGGTGGTGCTGCTCCCGCTCGAGGGGGACACGCACCGGAGCGAACTGGTGTGGGCGGCCCGCATCGGCGACGACCGGGAGATCCTGCGGAACTTCATCGCCGCCGCGGAGTGACCGACGACCGATGGTCAGGCGAGGGGGAGCACCGGCGCACGCTGGTCGCCGAGTTCGTCCTCCCGCCAGGGGCGTGCTCCCTGCAGTGCGATCCCGAGCTGCGCGAGCACGAACCCGACGTGCGGCTCGACGTCCGGGTCCCACGGACCCTCCACGCCGAGCCCGAGCGCGCCGAGTTCGTCGTCGGCCTCGTCGCGGAGGCTGAGGCGCCACCGGCCGTCCCCGAGCTCCTCGACGACGGCCCACCGCGCCGCGCTGAACCTGCTCACGCGCCCACGGTACCGAGGAGTGGGTGACAGCAGGGCGCCCCTGCGCTAGATTGCTAGCATGGTAGCGAGCGCGAACGGTCCCAAGGTGCAGTTCAACGTGTACCTCCCCGCCGAACTGGTCCGGGACCTCAAGCACCGCGCGATCGACGAGGGCGTCTCGCTCTCCGCCCTCGTCGAGCGCATCGCCGCCCAGTACGTGGCCGACTCCGACGGGGGAAACCGATGACGATCACCGTGCAGCAGATCCAGTACACGACCGACCCGTCCGCGTGGCATGCACTCGCCCGGGCACTCGGCCTCGAGCGACTCCCGGGCGGCGACGGATCGTGGTCCGAGTCCGTCGGCGACGGCGTCCTCGCCGTCCACCGGGTCGACTCGTCGGCCGACGAGCGGACCGAGATCACCCTGCTCGCCGACGGGGTCGAGGCGCTCGACCTCCTCGAGCGCACGCTGGTCGGGGCCGGTGCGACCGTCCGTCGGACGGTCCTCGACGACATCGGCCCGCTCCTCGTCGTGGACGGCCCGCTCCCGATGACCGTCACCACGTCCTCGTCGACGAACGTCGGCAGTGCGTCGCCACTGATGATCATGCGGATCCGGTACGCCGCCGACGTCGCAGCCGCCGCCGCGATCGCCGAGGCGGTCGGGCTGCAGCGTCGGCTCGCGTCGGACAGCGGCGTCTGGACCGACTTCACCGCGACCGGCGGGGGCGCGCTCGCCCTGCACCGCGCCGACGACGACAGCGTCGAGCTGTCCTTCGAGTACTCCGGCGACCTCGACGCACTGGCAGCGCGACTGACCGACGCGGGCTACGAACCGCACATCGTCGACGAGGCGTACAACCGCACGCTCCGCGTCGCACGACCGGACGGCCCCGACCTGTGGGTGAACGGTGCCCAGCAGGACCTGTACGGGTACACCCGGTCGAACTAGGCGGTCTTCGAGACGTCCTCGGTGAAGTTCCGCACGCGCTGCAGCAGCGCCTCGCCCCGCATGGCGATGGTCGCTGGCGGGTTGAGGTGTGGCGGTGCCGTCCGGATGAGCATCGAGCAGCCGAGGTCCTCGCAGATGTAGGAGCCGATCGTGTTGCCGTTGCGCCCGGACTCGCCGGCACGCGCCGCGGAGAACAGACGCACCTGCGTTGCCGGCTGCGGGGAGTGGCAGAAGGAGCACATCGCCGCGATCCCGGGGCGGAGCGATCCGCCCGCCGAGCGCACGACGATGCCGACCGGGCGCTCGTCGATCCACGAGACGATGTAGCCGCGACGGGCGGCCTGCGGGTCGCGCCAGCCGAGGAACTCGCGCTCGTCCCACAGCATCTCGTGCAGGCCGGGGATGGGCAGCTGGGCGAGTTCGTCCGGGGTGGCGTTGACGAACGACGAACGGATGTCTGCTTCGGTCAGTGGCTTCACGGTGCCATCACCATATGCCCCGCCACCGACACGCGCCGCTACTCCAGCCTGGAGGCGCGGATCGCCCCGAGCGCGCTCGTCCCGTCCGCGACGAGCACGGCCCGGCGGAGGGCGTCGCGTCCCACGCGCCGTGCCGCCGCGTCGTCCGCGGCGAACTCCACGAGGACGCGCGTCGACCGCGCCATCGCGCGGGCACCCGGCACCCACGGGACCGCACGTTCGATCGACTCGGCGATCGCGACCGCGACCGCGTGGCGCTGGGTCAGGTGGGCCCGTTCGTGGGCGACCACCGCCTCCAGTTCGTCGGTGCGCAAGCGGTCTGCGAGCCCGGTGCTGACGAGCACGCCGCCGGTCCGGCCGGGGACGGCGCAGGCGAGGGCGTGTTCCGCCTCGACGACGGCGACCGGCGTGCCGTCGATCTCACGGTGTGGTGCCACGCCGGACCGCATCGCCTCGCGCACGGCCTCGTGCTCGGGTCCGGGGCGGACCCGCACGGCGATGACGAACGCGAGCACCGCGATCAGCGCCACGCCGATGTTGAGCCCGTGTGCGGGGGAGTCGCCGAGCCGGAACGGATCGGTGACGGGGCGGTTCGCGACGACCACGAGCGTGGTGCCCGCGACGAAGCCGACGACACCGAGGAGCACGGCGAGCGACCAGCAGACGAGCGCGGTCCGCGGGCGGTCGATGGTCCATGCCGAGCGGGTCAGGACCCGGGGCGCGAGGGTCACGACCACGAGGGCGAGTCCGATGAGGGCGACTCCGGCGACGACCACGGGGACGGTTCCGTCAGCGGTGGGTTCGGGCGTCGAGGGCGCGGCGGAGGACGTCGAGGTCGTCCGACGCGAGGGAGCCGGTGAACTGCAGGAGCGCGGCTTCCCGGTCGCTGGCGGCGGCGAGGGCGTCCGACATCAGCGATGCGGTCTGCTCTTCCCTGCTGTTGGTCGCACGGAACGTCAGCGGGGCGTCGTCGTGCTGCTGACGCTCCACCTGGCCCTTGCGTCCGAGGCGGTCCAGCACGGTGAGCACCGTCGTCAGCGCGGGCCGCGGTTCGGGGAACGCGTCGAGCACCTGGCGGGCACTGAGTCCCCGCGCGCCGTCCGCCGACCAGAGCGCGTCGAGCACCGCCTGCTCGAGCTGCCCACGGGGGCGCGATCGCTGTCCTGCCACCCGCGCATTCTACGAGATGTCGAACCGGGGCACACGACACATGCCCGAAACGCAGGGTCGGTATGATCGGCGCGGACAACTGAAGACCGGCCGACCATCCGTCGCGGGAGACGTCGTGCGGTGCCCCTGGCACCCGTGCGGCACCGAAGGAGCAATCCCCCCGACAATCTCTCAGGTCCCACACCGCAGCGGACAGGCCACTCTGAAAAGCAGCCACGATGCCCCCGCCGGGTCGGTCCGTGGCTCGCCCACGGTGAAAGCTGCCGGACCTCACGGGCCGCGGTGAAACTCTCAGGCCCATGACAGAGGGGGAGTTCCGCCCGACGACGGTCGTCGGGTCCTGCCGATGCCAGGAGAACTCCGCCATGTCCCCACTGCGCTCGTCCCCGCTGGAGGCCGCCCACGAGGCCGCCGGTGCCACCTTCACCGACTTCGCCGGCTACCGCATGCCCGTCCGGTACTCGTCCGACCTGGCCGAGCACCACGCCGTCCGCGAGGCCGCCGGGGTGTTCGACCTCTCCCACATGGCCGAGATCGGCGTCACCGGCCCCGACGCCGTCCCCTTCCTCGACCACGCGCTCGCCGGGTCCTTCGGCGCGATGACGGTCGGCCGGGCCAAGTACTCCCTGCTGCTGGCGGAGGACGGCGGCATCCTCGACGACCTCGTCGTGTACCGCACCGACGAGGACGTCTTCCTCGTCGTCGCGAACGCGTCGAACCGGCAGACCGCGGTGGACGCGCTCGTCGCCCGCGCGGCGGGGTTCGACGTCGAGGTCTCCGACGACTCGGACAGCACCGCGCTCGTCGCGATCCAGGGTCCGGCGGCCGCGGGCACGCTCGACGCCCTCGTGGTCGCCGACCGCCTGCAGCCGGAGTCCCCGCTCGACGACCTCCGCTACTACCGCGTGCTGCACGCCGTGTTCGACGGTGCGGACGTCCTCGTCGCCCGCACCGGCTACACCGGCGAGGACGGCTTCGAGATCTACAGCGACCCGGCCGTCGCCACCGAGCTCTGGGACGCGCTGCTCGAGGCGGGGGCCGACCGCGGCGTCGTCCCCGCGGGCCTCGCCGCGCGGGACACGCTGCGACTCGAAGCGGGCATGCCGCTGTACGGGCACGAGCTCACCACCGACGTCCGTCCCGCCCAGGCCGGGCTCGGGCGGGTCGTGGCGAAGGAGGGCTCGTTCGTCGGCGCCGCCGGAGTCGAGCCCGCGACGGACGCCCGTGTGCTCGTCGGACTCGTCACCGAGGGGCGGCGGGCGCCCCGTGCGGGCTACGACGTCGTGCACGACGGCCAGGTCGTCGGCAGCGTGACCTCGGGTGCGCTCTCCCCGACACTCGGGCACCCGGTCGCCATGGCCTTCGTCGACCCGCACCTCGCGGCCGAGGGACAGCTCCTCCACATCGACGTCCGGGGCACCGCGATCCCCAGCACCGTGACCCCGTTCCCCTTCTACCGCCGCCCTTCGAAAGGCTAGGACCGTGACCGACCAGACCGCACTCCAGTACACCGCCGACCACGAGTGGCTGCTCGTCGAGGGCGACACCGTCACCGTCGGCATCACCGACCACGCCGCAGAACAGCTCGGGGACGTCGTGTACGTCGAGCTCCCGTCCGTGGGGACCACCACCACCGCGGGTGAGCAGATCGGCGAGATCGAGTCGACCAAGAGCGTCGGCGAGCTCTTCGCCCCGATCGAGGGCGAGGTCGTCGCGATCAACGACGCCGTGGTCGACGCTCCGGACACCGTCAACCAGGATCCGTTCGGCGCCGGCTGGCTCGTGAAGATCCGGGTCGACGGCACCTCCTTCCCGGAAGACCTCATGGACCACGACGCGTACCGGGCCTCGATCGCATGACCGGCCGCACCCCGAACCTCCAGACGTCCTTCGCCGACCGGCACATCGGGACGACCACGGCCGACCAGCAGGTGATGCTCGACGCCGTCGGGCAGCCGTCGCTCGACGCGCTCGTCCGCGCCGCCGTCCCGGAGTCCATCCACGCCGCTCCCGTCGAGCACTCCCTGGTCCCCACGGCGGTCGGCGAGACCGAAGCGCTCGCCGAACTCCGCGCGAAGGCCGCACGCAACACGGTCCGTCGGGCCATGATCGGCCTCGGGTACCACGGCACGCACACCCCGGCGGTGATCCAGCGCAACGTGCTCGAGAACCCGAGCTGGTACACGGCGTACACCCCGTACCAGCCGGAGATCTCGCAGGGCCGGCTCGAAGCGCTCATCAACTTCCAGACCATGGTGTCCGACCTCACGGGCATGGCCACGGCGGGCGCGTCGATGCTCGACGAGGGCACGGCCGTCGTCGAGGGCATGCTCCTCGCCCGCCGTGCGTCGAAGGTCAAGGGTGACGCGTTCCTCGTCGACGCCGATCTCCTGCCGCAGACCCGCGCGCTGCTGGAGCACCGCGCGGACGCCGTGGGGATCACCCTGCGCACCTTCGACGTCGCAGTCGGCCCGACCGACGAGCAGCTCGACGGAGCGTTCGGCTCGATCGTGCAGTACCCGGGCGCCTCCGGACGGATCGTCGACCCCTCGACGGTCATCGAACGCGTCCACGCCGGCGGCGGCATCGCGGTCGTCGCGGCGGACCTCCTCGCGATGACGCTCCTCGCCAGCCCGGGTGACCTCGGCGCCGACGTCGCCGTGGGCACGAGCCAGCGCTTCGGCGTGCCGCTCGGATTCGGCGGACCGCACGCCGGGTACCTCGCCGTCCGCGCGGGCCTCGAACGCCAGCTGCCCGGTCGTCTCGTCGGGGTGTCCTTCGACGCGGACGGGCAGATGGCCTACCGCCTCAGCCTGCAGACCCGCGAACAGCACATCCGCCGTGAGAAGGCGACGAGCAACATCTGCACCGCGCAGGTCCTCCTCGCGGTCATGGCCTCGATGTACGCCGTCTACCACGGGCCCGAGGGCCTCCGCTTCATCGCCGAACGCACCGCCCGCACGGCCTCCGTGCTCGCCACGGTCGCCCAGGACGCCGGGCTCGGACTCGTGCACGACGCGTTCTTCGACACCGTCACGCTCCGGGCGGCCGGACGTTCCGCCGAGGTCGTCGACGCCGCGCGCGAGGCCGGGTACCTGCTGCACCTGGTCGACGACGACACCTTCCAGCTCTCCGTCGACGAGACCACCACGCCGGACGACGTGGTCGCGCTCGGACGGGTGTTCGGCGCGGTGGACGTGACCACCGGCACGACGGAAGCCGCCGTGCGCGACGCCGCCACGTGCCTCCCGGCCGCACTGCGCCGGCAGAGCGAGTACCTCACCCACCCCGTCTTCAGCGCGCACCGCAGCGAGACCCGGATGATGCGGTACCTCAAGCACCTCGCCGACAAGGACTACGCGCTCGACCGCGGCATGATCCCGCTCGGCAGCTGCACGATGAAGCTCAACGCGGCGACCGAGATGGCCGCGGTCACGTGGCCGGAGTTCGCCGACGTGCACCCCTTCGCCCCGCGCGAGGACGTCGCCGGCTACCTCGACCTCATCGGCGACCTCGAGTCCTGGCTGGCCGAGGTGACCGGGTACGACACCGTGTCGCTGCAGCCGAACGCCGGCAGCCAGGGCGAGCTCGCCGGACTGCTGGCGATCCGCGGGTACCACCGCTCTCGCGGGGACGACCGCCGCACGATCTGCCTCATCCCGTCGAGCGCGCACGGCACGAACGCCGCGTCGGCGGTCCTCGCCGGCATGCGGGTCGTCGTGGCGGCCTGCGACGAGAACGGCAACGTCGACCTCGACGACCTCCGCGCCCGCGTCGCGGAGCACGCCGACACGCTCGCGGCGCTCATGATCACCTACCCGTCCACGCACGGCGTCTACGAGCACGACATCCGCGAGATCTGCGACGCCGTGCACGACGCCGGCGGCCAGGTCTACGTCGACGGCGCGAACCTCAACGCGCTCCTCGGGCACGCCCGCTTCGGGGACTTCGGCGGAGACGTCTCGCACCTCAACCTGCACAAGACGTTCTGCATCCCGCACGGCGGCGGCGGTCCCGGCGTGGGACCGGTCGCGGCGAAGTCGCACCTCGCGCCCTTCCTGCCGGGCCACCCGTTCGCGCAGGACGCCGACCGGCGCACCGGGTCCCGGACGGCCGACGGGGCCGCACGGCTCGCGCACGCCGGCGGTCCGGTCAGCGCCGCGCCGTACGGCAGCCCGAGCATCCTGCCGATCACGTGGACGTACGTCCGGATGATGGGCGTCGAGGGGCTCACGCGGGCGACCGAGGCGGCCGTGCTCGGTGCGAACTACATCGCCGCGCGGCTGCGCGACGCGTTCCCGGTGCTCTACACGGGCGAGTCCGGGCTGGTCGCGCACGAGTGCATCCTCGACCTCCGCCCGCTCCGCGACAGCTCCGGCATCACGGTGGACGACGTGGCCAAGCGCCTCGTCGACTACGGCTTCCACGCCCCGACGATGTCGTTCCCGGTCGCCGGGACGCTCATGGTCGAGCCGACGGAGAGCGAGGACCTCGCGGAACTCGACCGGTTCGTCGACGCGATGCTCGCCATCCGTGCCGAGGCCGCCGCCGTCGAGCAGGGTGCGTGGCCGGCGGACGACAACCCGCTCGTGCACGCGCCGCACACGGCGTCGTCGGTGATCGCGGGCGAGTGGTCGCACGCCTACACGCGCGAACAGGCCGTCTACCCGGTGCCGGGGATGAGCGCGCGGAAGTACTGGCCGCCGGTGCGACGCATCGACCAGGCGTACGGCGACCGGAACCTCGTCTGCGCCTGCCCGCCGGTGGAGGCGTTCGCGTAGCGACCCGCGTCGCCGAGTCGACCGGCAGGAGACGGGAGGCCCGTGGCGGATCCGCCACGGGCCTTGCGTCCGTCTGCGCGTCGGTCAGGCGACCGGCGTGACGGGCAGGTGACGCGCCCACCAAGCCAGCACGTGCTCGAAGCGCTGGACACGGTGCTGCGGGCGACCGGAACGCGACAGCTCGTGTCCCTCGCCGGGGAACACCAGCAGTGACGCGTCGACCCCGGCACGCTTGAGCGCGACGAACTGCCGGTGGCCCTGCTCGATCGGGCAGCGCCAGTCCCGCTCGGAGTGAGCCACCATGAACGGGATCGGCACCTGGGCCGCGTACGTCAACGGGCTGCGACGGCGCTGCTCCTCGGGGTCCGCTCCGACGTAGGCGTCCGCGAAGAACCAGCCGATGTCCGAGCTGCCCGCGAAGGAGTCCCACGCGTTGACGGCCCGTTCGCTCCAGGCGGCGACGAACCGGTCGCCGTGGTGGGCGGCGACCCAGCTCGTCATGAACCCGCCGTACGACCCGCCCATGATGCCGACGCGGGAGGCGTCGAGGTCGGGGCGTTCCAGCGCGGCGTCGAGCAGCGCGAGCACGTCGTCCACGTCGACCGTGCCCATCGCCCCGATGACGGCCCGCCCGTGCTCGAGGCCGTAGCCGCCCGAGCCGCGCGGGTTCCCGATCACCACGGCGTACCCGGCGCTCGCGTACACCTGTGCCTCGTCGAAGAACGCCCAGGTGTCCTGCCCGAAGGGGCCACCGTGCACCACACGCAGCACCGGGTGCGGTCCGTCGCCCTCGGGCAGGACCACCCAGCCGTGCACGGGCGTGCCGTCGGCCGACGTGCCGGTGAGCTCCTCGATGCGCCGGACGCCCGGTGCGCTCGCCCGCTCCCGCAGCGGCGCCGCGAAGTCGGTGAGGACGGCGGACTCGTCCGCGCCGACGGTCGACAGGTCGACGACGAGCACCTCGCCGGGTGACGTCGGCGTGGCCGCGGTCGCCACGAGCACGTCCTCGTCGACGTCGAACCCGGAGACGACGAGGTGGCCGCCGAGCACCGTCGGGAGGTCGTCCAGCTGCAGTGGCGCCGTGGTGCCGGCGGGGACGCGACGGATGCCCACCGTCCCGCGGTCGAGCACCGCGACCAGTACGTCGCCGCGGTGGAGCACGGGTGTGCCGGTCACGTCGACCGTCTCGGGAGCGGTGAGCCGCACCGGGTCGGACCCGTGCACGGCGGCCCAGACGCCCTCGGGCTCGGCCACGAGTCGGCCGTCTGCGTGGTCGGCGCCGAGGTAGTACACGGTGCCGTCCGTGTCGGCGACCACGGCGCTGACGGAACCCCGGGTCCGGATCGCGAGCGTGACCGTGCCGTCGGAGACGTCGACGCGGTAGAGGTCCTCGTCGTGGGTCTCCCGCTCCCCGAGGTCGCGCGGGGCGACGACGAGCAGCGCGCTGCCGTCCGGGTACCAGATCGGCGAGGCGAGGGAGCACGGGGCGCTCGTCAGCGCGGTGCTCGTGCGGGGAGCGTCCGGGTCGGTGACGTCGACGACGACGACCTGCTGCGGCTTGTCGAGCAGGTACCCGGCCCCGTCGACGTGGAAGTCGAGCCGGGTGACGAGGCGGGGTGCCTCGGCGTCGGGTGCGGGCCGACGGTCCGTCCCCGGGACGGCGGAGCCGTAGCGGCCGGGTTCCGGGAACCGCGCGGTGACGGCGATGCGGGTCGAATCGGGCGACCACACCGGCGTCCCGGCTCCGAGGGGCAGGTCGGTGACGACGCGGGCCTCGCCGCCGTCCACCGGCGCGACGGCGAGCTGCGGGTGCGAGGCGCCGTGCTCGTCCTCGACGACGCGCAGGAAGGCGAGGCGGCGGCGGTCGGGGGAGAGGAGCGGTGCCGAGTCGTGGTCACCGGAGGCCCACCGCACGGAGCCGTCGGCCGTCACCCGTTCGACGGTGGTGCGGTAGACGTCCGCGTCGAGGTCCGGGCGGGAGACGGCGACGAACGCAGCACCTCCGTTCCGGGGATCGCCGCTGACGGTCGGGGAGGACGGGACGTGGAGGTGTTGGATGTCGTTCGCGAGCACCCGTTCACGCTACGGCCCGATGCGCTCCGACGGGCCGGGCACCGCCGCGAGACGTTCTCCGAGCGTTCATCGGCTCCGGGGCCTTCCGCAAGACTGTTCAGAATGTCTTGCGAGGTCAAGCGCATCCGTTGCGTATGACACCACTCGGACGCAGGTATCGTCAGTCTCACGCAACGATCTGCCGCCCACGTTTCCGATGTGTAACAACTTCTCCGGAGATTTTGAGGCCCCTCCGGCACACACCTATGGTTCTTGCGAACGCGCCGTGGAGCCTGCCTCCTGCTCGTTCGATCACATTCCATCAGGAGGATCACAGAGTGAACATCACCAAGAAGCGGGGACGCCAGCTGCTCGGCGCCGTCGCCCTGGCCGGGGCGGCCGCGATCGCCCTCGCCGGTTGCACCACCTCTCCGAGTGCCAACGAGTCGGGTTCGGCGTCGAACAAGACCATCACCGTCGCGCAGGTGAACGAAGTCACGTCGTTCAACTACAACACCCCCCAGGGCAACCTGGACATGAACGGCATGATCAACTACATGACCCAGCCGCAGTTCGTGACGCTGGGATCCGACTACAAGATCACGCCGAACACCGACCTCGGCACGATGAAGAAGATCAGCGACGACCCGCTGACCGTCAAGTACACGCTGAACAAGGACGCGAAGTGGTCCGACGGCAAGGCGATCACCTCTGACGACCTCCTCCTCGGCTGGGCGCAGGCGTCCGGCTACTACGACTCGGCGACGCAGGACGCCGACGGCAAGGTCACGAGCGGCACGCAGTACTTCTCCCTCGCCTCGGCCTCGCCGTTCAAGACGGACTACCCGTCGGACATCACCAAGACGTCGATCACGCTCAAGTACAAGGAGCCGTACGTCGACTGGAACCTGGTGAACCCGATCCAGTTCCCGGCCCACGTCGTCGCGGAAGAGGCCGGCACCACCACCTCGGACCTCCTGAAGGCCCTCAAGGACACCCCCGCGGGTGACCCGTCCAAGCCGGCACCGGCGAACGCGACCCTCAAGAAGGTCGCCGACTTCGTCAACACGGGCTACGACAAGACCAGCCTGCCGAGCGACAAGAAGCTCCTCGTCTCCGGTGGCCCGCTGATGGTGTCCGCCTGGACCCCGAAGCAGTCGATGACCCTCGTGCCGAACCCCGAGTACAAGGGCTCGCACAAGGTCAAGTTCGGCAAGCTCGTCGTCCGCTTCATCGGTGACGCCAACGCCCAGGTGACGGCTCTCCAGAACGGTGAGGTCGACGCGATCCAGCCGCAGGCCTCGGCCGACACGGTCAAGGCCCTCGACGCCGCCTCCGGCGTGAAGACCATCGAGGGTTCGCAGGTTGCCTACGACCACCTCGACCTGAACTTCGGTTCGTCGGTCTTCAAGGACGAGAACGTCCGCAAGGCGTTCCTGCTCACCATCCCGCGCGAGCAGATCCTCAAGTCGATCGTCACCCCGGTCAACAAGAACGCCAAGGTCCTCGACTCGCAGCTCTACCTGCCGGGTCAGAAGGGCTACGACGAGGCCGTCAAGAACAACGACTCCGACGAGTACTCGAAGGTCGACATCGACCAGGCCAAGAAGCTCCTGAACGGCGCCACCCCGACCGTCAAGATCCTCTACAACACCGAGAACCCGAACCGCGTGGACACCTTCCAGGCGATCCAGTCCTCGGCTGCCAAGGCCGGCATCAAGGTCGTCGACGGCGGTTCGCCCGACTGGTCCTCGCTCCTCGCGGGCGGCGACTACGACGCCTCGATCTTCGGCTGGGTCAACCCGGGTGCCGGCAACGCCGCGATCCCGCAGCTCTTCCAGACCAACAACTCCGGCAACTACAACAAGTTCGCCGACCCGGAGGCCTCGAAGCTCGCTGTCGACACGCAGACCACCCTGGACGCGTCGAAGCTCGACGACATGAAGCAGCAGATCGACAAGATCGCGTTCGACAAGGGCTACGGCCTGCCGCTCTTCCAGAGCCCGGGGCTCTTCGCCACCGGTTCGAACCTGAAGGGCGTCGAGTACTTCGGCGGCCAGACGGGCATCTTCTGGAACGTCTGGGACTGGACCAAGTGATCCTGACCGGTCGCTGATCAGCACCACACACGAGGGGGCGCCGGACTCGACGAGTCCGGCGCCCTCCCGTGAGCCGGGGCCCTGCCCGGCACCCACCACGCCGGCGATCCCGGCACCACCGCACAGCGCAGTCGACGATGACCGCGTCGCGGGACCCAGTACTCTTGCTGCTCGGGCCGCCCGATCGGACGACCAGCAGTACGATCCACCACACCGGAGAGGCACCCACCGCCCATGGTGAGTTTCATCGCGAGACGGATCCTCGTCTCGGTCCTCATCCTCATCGCCGCGTCGTTCATCATGTACAACCTCGCGGCGATCGCAGGAAACCCCCTGCAGGACCTCCAGAGCAGCAACTCGCCGAACCGTGACCAGCTCATCGCTGCACGGACCGCGGCCCAGCACCTCGACGTCATCCCGCCGCTCCGCTGGGGCCTCTGGATCACGGGCGTCGGCAAGTGCGTCATCGGGCAGTGCGACCTCGGCACCACGTTCAGCAACCAGCCCGTCGCGCAGCTCCTGCCGCAGGCCGTCGGCTCGACCATCCAGCTGGTGACGTTCTCGTTCATCCTGGCGATCATCTTCGGCATCGGTCTCGGCGTCGTGACCGCACTGCGCGTCTACTCGGGCTTCGACTACTCGATCACGCTGGTCAGCTTCTTCCTCTACTCGCTGCCGTCCTTCCTGATGGCCGTGCTGCTGAAGTCGTTCATCGCCCTCGACTACAACAACTTCCTCGTCGACCCGAAGATCCCACCGGTCAACCTCGTCGTGATCGCCGTGATCGTGGGCCTGGTGATCCAGCTCATCGTCGGCGGCGTCCTCCGGCGGCGGCTCATCGTCGGTGCGATCAGTGCCGTCGTCACGGCGGGCATGCTGCTCCTCATGCAGGCGACCGGGTGGTTCACCGACCCGTCGCTCGGCCCGGTCTTCGTGATCCTGTTCAGCGCGGGCATCGGTCTCGCGATGGTGACGCTGCTCGCCGGCACGAAGAACCGCCGTGCGTGGCTCGTCGCCGGGATCAACGTGCTCATCGCGATCATCTGCTACTTCGCGCTGCAGGGCCTGCTGAACATCTCGTCCGGCGGCACGATCTTCATCCTCGCGGTGGTCACCGTCCTGGTGGGCCTCGCCTCGGGCTTCTTCGTCGGCGGCCACGACCGCGGGCTGATGATGCGCATCGGCGCGCTCACGGCCTTCCTCAGCGCCGGCGTCATCATGCTCGACCGCTTCATGCGCTCGTGGATCGACTACACGCAGAACTACGTTTCGCGTCCGATCGCGACGGTGGGCTCGCAGACGCCGGGTCTCACCGGTGACTTCTGGATCAACGGCATCGACACGTACACCCACCTGCTGCTGCCGACGATCTCGCTCCTGCTGATCAGCTTCGCGAGCTACACGCGGTACTCCCGTTCGGGCATGCTCGAGGTCCTCGACCAGGACTACGTCCGCACCGCCCGCGCGAAGGGCCTGCCGGAGCGCACCGTCATCGTGCGCCACGCGCTCCGCAACATGCTCATCCCGATCGCGACCCTCGTGGCGACCGACATCGGCGCACTGCTCGGTGGCGCGATCATCACCGAGCGCGTCTTCGCCATCTCCGGTATGGGCAGCCTGTTCAACAGCGGCCTGTCCATCACGGACGTGAACCCGGTGATGGGGTACTTCCTCGTCATCGCGATCACGGCGATCGCGTTCAACTTCCTCGCCGACCTGGCGTACTCGGCCCTCGACCCGCGGGTGCGTGTCCGATGAGCGCCGGGACGACCGTCACGTCGACGAACCTGCACCTCCAGGAGGACTTCCGATGAGCACGATCCAGGGCGGAGCACCGCTCGAACCCAACATCGGCGACGGCACGGACGTCGGGCTCACCCCCGGCTCGAACGAGAAGCAGGTCGGTGAGAGCCAGGGGCGGATCATCCTCCGCCGCTTCCTCGCCAACCGTCTCGCGGTGGTGGCGCTGGTCGTCTACGTCCTCGTGCTGCTGTTCGCGGTCTCGGCGGTCGGCATCGGGCCGATCCCGGGCTGGTGGCACTACTCCTACAAGGCGCTCGAGGACCTGCAGAACGGCGGCGCGCCCACGGCCGACCACCCGTTCGGCCAGGACCGCATCGGCAAGGACTACTTCGCGCTGACGATGCGCGGCATCCAGAACTCCGTGCTCGTGATGATCGTCATCGGCGTGTTCGCGACGTTCATCGGCGTCGTCGTCGGCGCGATCGCGGGCTACTTCCGCGGGACCGTGGACGCGGTGCTCATGCGCATCACCGACATCTTCATCGTCATCCCGGCGATCGTGATCGGCGCCGTGGTCGGCAAGACAGCCAACGGACTCGGTGCGTGGGGCCTGGCGCTCCTGCTCGGCCTCGTCTCGTGGATGGTCATCGCCCGACTGGTCCGCGCCGAGTTCCTGTCGCTCCGCGAGCGCGAGTTCGTCGAGGCGGCACGGGTGGCGGGTGCCTCCGACCTGCGGATCATCTTCCGGCACATCCTGCCGAACGCGATCGGCGTGATCATCGTCTCCGCGACGCTCCTCATCGCCTCGGCGATCCTGCTCGAGACGGCGCTGAGCTACCTCGGCTACGGCATCAAGGCGCCGGACTCCTCGCTGGGTCTGCTGATCAGCCAGAACCAGTCCGCGTTCCAGACGCGCCCGTACCTGTTCTGGTGGCCGGCGACGTTCATCGTGCTGCTCGCGCTGTGCGTGAACTTCATCGGTGACGGCCTGCGCGACGCATTCGACCCGCGCTCGAAGCGGTTCAGCCTCCGCAAGACGCGCGAGCCGCAGAACACCGCCGGCTCGGAGATGATCAGCGCGTGACGCCCCGCCGGGTCCTAGCGAGCCGCGATGGCGAACCAGCCACCGACGGCCGTCGCCGCGAGCAGCACGATCGACACCCAGTGCACGCTGACCGGCACCCGCACGCTGTCGGCGGTGCCGAGCTCGATGGCGCCGCGTTCGCGCAGCTCCTCCCAGCGGTGCCGGACGAGGTACGCGGCGTCGCCGGAGGCGGTGGACAGCAGGTCACCGGCGCGCCGGTTCCCGTCCGCTCCCTCCGGCACGACCCGGCCGTGACGCTGGTTCTGTCGGCGGGCGAGCGCGACACCCGCGCGACCCGGCGCCGGAGCGGCCCACACGCTCACCCGCCGGTTCGGCGTGACGAGCGCCAGGGCGAACCGCGTGTCGACGTGCACGAGCGCCGCCCAGGGAACGTGCACGGTGTGGAAGACGTTCACGACCTCGATCCCGTCGTCATCGATCGTCAGGCGCGGTCGCCACAGGGCGACCCAGCCGAGCAGCACGCCGAAGGCCGTGGGCACGAGCGCCAGCGCACGGTCCGCCCAGGTCGTGTCGTTCAGGACGGTCGTGACGAACAGCAGCGCCACCATCAGCCAGAGCGCGATCGCGAGACCGCGGTTGAACTTGGACACGAACACGTCGCGCGTCGTCGGGGAGGCAGGCATGCCTCCATCGTCGCAGGTCGGAGCCACGGCTCCGGACGCCTGCCCTCCCGACGTCAGCGCTCCTCCATCACCACCCACGCGGTCGCCACGAGCGGCCGGGAAAGGACCGGACGTCGTTGAGCACGCCCGCCTCCGCGGCCACCACCCCGGCCGCCACCAGCACCCCCGTCGTCAAGGTCTCCGGGCTCGACGTCGACTTCGCGGTCGACGACGTCTGGACCCCCGCGGTCAAGAAGCTGTCCTACGAGATCCGGTCCGGTGAGGTCCTCGCGCTCGTGGGCGAGTCCGGCTCGGGCAAGTCCGTCAGCTCGATGTCGATCCTCGGCCTCCTGCCGCGCAACGCCCGCGTGAACGGGTCGATCGAGTTCAACGGCACCGAGCTCCTCGGCCTCCGCTCGGCGCAGCTCCGTGAGTACCGCGGCAAGGAGATCGCGGTCATCTTCCAGGAGCCGATGACCGCACTGAACCCGGTCTTCACCGTCGGTTCGCAGATCGTCGAGACCCTGCGCATCCACTACGGCATCTCGCCGAGCGAGGCGCAGGCCCGCGCGATCGAGCTCCTCACCCTCGTGGAGATGCCGGACCCGCAGAAGGCGTTCGACTCCTACCCCCACCAGCTGTCCGGCGGTCAGCGGCAGCGCGCGATGATCGCGCAGTCGATCTCCTGCGACCCGAAGCTCCTCATCGCCGACGAGCCCACGACCGCGCTCGACGTGACCGTGCAGGCGGAGATCCTCGACCTCATCCGCGACCTGGCGGGCAAGCTCGGCAGCGCCGTGCTCCTCATCACGCACGACATGGGCGTCGTCGCGGACCTCGCCGACCGGATCGTCGTCATGAAGCAGGGCGTCGCGGTCGAGACCGGCACCGTCCGCGAGGTGTTCGCCGCGCCGAAGCACGAGTACACGCGCACGCTCCTCGACGCGGTGCCCCGTCTGGGCCAGGCCGGCGACACGGTGATCGACCTCACCGAGACGCTCGAGTCCGTGGTCGAGCACGAGGCGCCCGTCCAGGTGGGGGAGACGCTCACCCACACCGATGTCGTGCAGACGCTCGGCCCGGCGGTGCTCGAGTTCAGCAACGTCGTGATCGAGTACCCGGGCCGCGGCCGCGTCAAGGCCTTCCGGGCCATCGACGGCGTCGACCTGACGGTGCACGAGGGCGAGGTCGTCGGGCTCGTGGGCGAGTCGGGTTCCGGCAAGTCGACGCTCGGGCGCGCCGCGATCGGTCTCCTCCCGATCACCTCGGGTGGCCTCGAGGTCACGGGTGTCGACCTGTCGAAGCCGACCCGGTCGCTCGTCCGCCAGGTGCACCAGAACGCCGGCATCGTGTTCCAGGACCCGTCGTCGTCGCTCAACCCGCGCATGACGATCGGCCAGTCCATCGGTGAGCCGCTGCTGCTCGGCAAGGGCCTGAAGGGTCGCGAGCTCGAGCGGGAGGTCGAGTCCCTCCTCGAGGCGGTCCGGCTCCCCACCGCCTACGCCACCCGGTTCCCGCACGAGCTGTCCGGTGGTCAGAAGCAGCGCATCGGCATCGCCCGCGCGCTGGCGCTGCGTCCGAAGCTGCTCATCGCCGACGAGCCGACCTCGGCGCTCGACGTCTCGGTGCAGGCAACGGTGCTGGAACTCCTGAAGGACCTGCAGCGCGAGTTCGCGTTCGCCTGCCTGTTCGTCACGCACGACCTCGCCGTCATCGACGTGCTGGCGGACCGGATCGCGGTGCTCCACCACGGCCACCTCGCCGAGGTCGGCACGCGCGACCAGATCCTCCGTGACCCGCAGGACCCGTACACGCAGCGCCTCATCGCCGCGGTGCCGCTGCCGGACCCGGACGTCCAGCGCGAGCGGCGCGAGCTCCGTCGACAGATCCTCGCCGCCGGCGCGGACGAGTAGCCGCCGCTCGATCGGTTCCACACGACATCCCCGACGTCGCACGACGTCGGGGATGTCGTTCCGGGTCGTCGGCGCGCCGCGGACGGTCGGGATGGTCCGGACGGGAGGCGCGGCTCGGCCCCGCCCCGCCCGCTGCGGTCAGAGCTGCGCGGCGGCCATGGTCGCGCCGACGCCGAGGACGATCATCGCGACGATCGTCCACCCGTGGGCGCGGTGCGTGATGGGTGCGGCGGTCACCGTCGCCGGGGGCGGCCCGTCCTGCGCGACGGGCGCCGGGACGAACGCGCGGATCCGCTCGGCTGCGCCCTCGGCGTCGAGGCGATCCGGGCCTCCCGGCTGACCCGCGGTGACGACGGCCAGGCGAGCCGACGGACGGGTGGCGAGCCAGGTGCGGCGGACGCCCTCACTCGTGACGACCTCGATGCCGTACTTGGTGCGGACGTCCGTGATGCGACGCCAGGCGTAGGTGCTGGTGCGGCGCACGTCGACGATGCGCAGGTGGTCCGGCGTGAGCTCGAACCGGGGACGCCACAGCACCGCCCAGGCGACGAACGCGATGAACACGCTCGGGACCGGGGCGAGCCAGCCGCTGCCGCCGCTGACCAGTGCGACCGGGACCAGGACGACGGCCGCGACCCACAGGACGACGGCGAGCAGGCGCATGCCCGGAGCGGTGATCGTGGTCACCGCACGAGCGTACAAGGGCCGGGTCACGAGATGCCTCCCCGGGGACATCCGGGGAGCGGGTGTGACACACCGGCGCGTATCTCCGGACGACCCGATTCCCCGGGGAGGCAGGCCCTGTGGACCTCTCGTTCCACCAATGGTCCCGGCCCCCTGTTCGGGTGTCAATACCCCAGCCGGAGAATCTCCGGGAGTCGACACGCCGTATCCGCGTTATCTGCATGCAACCGCATGCAGGGAGCGCTCACGCGACGAGGAGCTCGATCTGCGCGCGGATCGTCTCCGCCTTCGGGAAGCGCAGGCCGACCAAGCCGACGTGCCGCCACCGCACGACGCCGTCCGGACCGATGACGAACACGGACCGGCGCAGGCCGATGCCGGGCGCCTGGAGGCCGTAGGCGCGGATGACGTCCCCGGTCGTGTCGCTGAGCAGCGGGAACGTCAGGGAGGAGTCGCGGGCGAACGCCTCGTGCGAGTCGAGTGCCTGCGGGCTGACGCCCCAGACCACGGCGCCGAGGTCTCCGAAGTCGTCGAGCTCCTCCTGGTAGCTGCACAGCTGCGCGGTGCACACCGGTGTCGCGTCGCCGGGGTAGAAGGCGAGCACGAGCGTCCGTCCGATCTCGGCGGACAGCGCGTACTCGTCGTCGGTGTGGGTCCCGTCGCGCACGATCATGCCGGGCAGGGTGAAGTCCGGCGCGGGGTCGCCGACCTCGGGGATGCTCATGAGCACACGGTAGGGGTGCGCGGTGGTCGTGGTGCCGTGCCGCGCTGTGGGTTCACTGTGGGAACGGCGCGGTGGGGTCGCACGGGTCCGCCGGATCGCCGACGCCCGAACGGGGGTGCCCGGGTCAGCGGAAGAGCTGGGGGAAGGCGTGCGCGACCCACGGGTAGCCCACGAAGACCGCCGCGTCGAGCAGGCAGTGCGTGATCACGAGTGGCAGGAGCCGTCCCCACTTCGTGTAGATCCAGCCGAAGACGATGCCCATCACGGCGTTCCCGACGAATGCGCCGAACCCCTGGTACAGGTGGTAGCTGCCGCGGAGGACCGCCGTGGACAGGATGACCTGCCAGCGGCCCCACCCGAGTCCGCCCAGGCGTTCGTAGAGGTAGCCGACGACGATCACCTCCTCCTGCAGCCCGGAGCGGACGGCCGAGAGGAGCAGGACGGGGATCGTCCACCAGTACGAGTCGAGCGCCGCCGGGTTCACGTTCACCGTGAAGCCGAGCGCCCGGCCCGCGAAGTAGAGCCCGAGCCCGGGGATGCCGATGCAGAGGGCGATGAGTGCGGCACCGCCGAGGTCCGGCCGCACGCGGAACCGGTCGATCCCGAGCCGGCCGAGGTGCGGGCGCGTCGTGCTCCACAGCAGGTAGCAGACGAGCGCGACCGGGGCCAGGTCGACGGCGATGCCGACCAGCTGCCGCGCGAGGTCGACGTACTGCACCGTCGTCGTCGAGCTGTTGAGCGCGGTGGACTGCTGCCCGAGCGGCGTCGTCTGCGACAGGTCGTCGATGATCTGGAGGATCGAGTAGAGCGCGCTGCCGCCGAGCGACAGCATGAGGACGATCGTGACCTCGATCCACGTTCGCCGACGGCTCATGCGCTGTACTCCTGTCTGTTGCGAACTACCGGTAGACTGGCGTGTCGGGCGTTCTGCCCGCGGGTGTGGCGCCGGAAGGCTGCAGCCCCGACCCTCTCCAAGAACTCGAAGGATGTCCTGTATGGCGCTCGCCACCCGGTCCGACCTGCGCAACGTCGCCATCGTGGCACACGTCGACCACGGCAAGACCACCCTCGTCGACGCGATGCTCACGCAGACCAACTCGTTCGACGCCCACTTCGAGGGCGAGGACCGGATGATGGACTCGAACGACCTCGAGCGCGAGAAGGGCATCACCATCCTCGCGAAGAACACCTCGGTGCTCTACAACGGGAAGCACGCGGAGGAGTTCAACCCGGGCGGTCGCATCACGATCAACGTGATCGACACCCCCGGCCACGCCGACTTCGGTGGCGAGGTCGAGCGCGGCCTCTCCATGGTCGACGGTGTCGTCCTGCTCGTCGACGCGTCCGAGGGCCCGCTGCCCCAGACCCGCTTCGTGCTCCGCAAGGCCCTCGCCGCGAAGCTCCCGGTGATCCTGCTCGTCAACAAGACGGACCGCCCCGACTCCCGCATCGACGAGGTCGTCTCCGAGTCCCAGGACCTCCTCCTCGGCCTCGCGTCCGACCTCGCGGACGAAGTGGACGACCTCGACCTCGACGCGATCCTCGACGTCCCCGTCGTCTACGCGTCCGGCCGCAACGGCGCCGCGAGCCGCAACAAGCCGAACGACGGCGAGCTGCCCGACAACGACGACCTCGAGCCGCTGTTCGAGGCGATCCTGCAGCACGTCCCGGCCCCGACCTACGACGACGAGCACCCGCTGCAGGCGCACGTCACCAACCTCGACGCCTCGCCGTTCCTCGGCCGCCTCGCGCTGCTGCGCATCTTCCACGGCACGATGAAGAAGGGGCAGACGGTCGCGTGGGTCAAGCACGACGGCTCCGTCCAGAACGCCCGCATCACCGAGCTCCTCATCACCAAGGCCCTCGACCGCTACCCGGCGGAGTCGGCGGGCCCGGGTGACATCGTCGCCGTCGCGGGCTTCGAGGACATCACCATCGGTGAGACCCTGACCGACCCCGAGGACGTCCGTCCGCTGCCGACCATCACGGTCGACGACCCGGCGATCTCGATGACGATCGGCACGAACACCTCGCCGCTGGTCGGCAAGGTCAAGGGCCACAAGCTCACCGCCCGCATGGTGAAGGACCGCCTCGACCGCGAGCTCGTCGGCAACGTCTCGCTCCGCGTGCAGGACATCGGCCGCCCCGACGCGTGGGAGGTCCAGGGCCGCGGTGAGCTCGCCCTCGCCATCCTCGTCGAGCAGATGCGGCGTGAAGGCTACGAGCTGACCGTCGGCAAGCCGCAGGTCGTCACGAAGAAGGACGAGAACGGCAAGACGCTCGAGCCGTACGAGCACATGACGATCGACACGCCGGAGGAGTACCTCGGCGCCATCACCCAGCTCATGGCCGCCCGCAAGGGCCGCATGGAGAACATGGTGAACCACGGCACCGGGTGGATCCGCATGGAGTTCATCGTGCCGTCGCGTGGCCTCATCGGCTTCCGCACGTCGTTCCTCACCGAGACCCGCGGCACCGGCATCGCGAACGCGATCTCGCACGGCTACGGCGAGTGGGCCGGTCCGATCCAGACCCGCATCAACGGCTCGATCGTCTCCGACCGCGCCGGCGTGGTCACCCCGTTCGCGATCACGAACCTGCAGGAGCGCATGACGTTCTTCGTGAACCCGACGGAAGAGGTCTACGAGGGCATGGTCATCGGCGAGAACTCCCGCGCTGACGACATGGACGTGAACATCACGAAGGAGAAGAAGCTGACGAACATGCGTTCGTCGACGGCCGACACCTTCGAGTCGATGACCCCGTCGCGCCAGCTCTCGCTCGAGGAGTGCCTCGAGTTCGCGCGCGAGGACGAGTGCGTCGAGGTCACCCCGGACGCCGTCCGCATCCGCAAGGTCGAGCTCGACGCGCAGGCACGCCAGCGTGCGTACGCCCGCCTCAAGCGTCAGGACGCCTGAGCACCACCAGCCAGGAGGCACGGCCTCCGTCCGTCGGCCCGGTCACCTCGTCGAGGTGGCCGGGCCGCGCCGGTTGTACGGTGGTCGCGTGACGTTCGATCTGCTCTCCATCTACCAGGACCTGCACGCACACCCGGAGCTCGGCTTCCAGGAGACCCGGACGGCCGGCGTGATCGCCGAGCGACTCGCGGAGCTGCCCGGCGTCGAGGTCACGACGGGCGTCGGCGGGACGGGCGTCGTCGCCGTCCTGGCGAACGGCGAGGGCCCGACGATCTGGCTCCGGGCGGACATGGACGGCCTCCCCGTGCAGGAGCGCACCGGGCTGCCGTACGCGAGCGAGCACACCGGGGAGGACGAGTCCGGCGCCACTGTGCCGACCATGCACGCGTGCGGCCACGACATCCACGTGACCTGGCTGCTCGGCACCCTCGAACGCCTGGTCGCCACGACGGGGGAGTGGCACGGTACCGTCGTGGGCGTCTTCCAGCCCGCGGAAGAGGTGATCTCCGGCGCCCGCGCGATGATCGACGACGGTCTCGTCGAGCGGTTCCCGAAGCCCGACGTCGTCCTCGGTCAGCACTCCGCGCCGGCCCCGGTCGGCGTCGTCGCGGTCGGCAGCGGGCCGGTGATGGCCTCCAGCGACCGCCTCACCGTCACGTTCAACGGTCGCGGCGCGCACGGCTCGGCACCCCAGGCCTCCCTCGACCCGATCGTCACCGCGGCGTCCGCGGTCGTGCGCCTCCAGACGATCGTCTCGCGCGAGGTCGGGCCGAGCGACGCCGGTGTCGTCACGGTCGGGTCGTTCCACGCGGGCACCCGCCCGAACATCATCCCCGACCAGGCCCTCATCGAGATCTCGACGCGGGCACGCAACGAGGAGACCCGCGCGGGGATCATCGCGTCGATCGAACGGATCGTCCGTGCCGAGAGCGACGCCGGCGGGCTGCCGGAGCCGACGATCGAGCGGGCTCCCGGCGCGGACGTGCTCGTGAACGACCCGGAGCAGGCGGCGAAGGTGCGCGAGGCCGTGCGGCAGGTGGTGCCGGGGACGATCGACCTCGAGTCCGGCCTCGCGATGGCGTCGGAGGACGTCGGTCAGCTCGCGACCGCGGCGGGCGTGCCGATCGTGTACTGGTTCACCGGGATCACCGATCCCGAGCTGTTCCGCACCGGGCAGGAGATCCCGAGCAACCACTCGCCCTTCTACGCGCCGCAGGCGGAGACGTCGATCCCGGTCGGCGTGGACGCTGCGGTGGCGGCGGCCCGCGCCTACCTGGCCTGACCGCCGGACGGGGCTTTCCCAGGGAACTCGCGCCGCGCCTCCCGGCTGGCCCTCTATGGTGCTGGCCATGCGCACCCCGACCCGCACCCTGATCGCCGCCGTCGCCGCCGGCATCACCCTGGCCGGCCTGAGCGGCTGCTCCGCCGACGCCGTCCGTCAGGCGACCGACCTCGGTTCGTCCGTCGCCTCGAACGTCTCCGAGACGGTCAAGGGCATCGACGGCAAGGCGATCCAGGACGGCATGGCCTCGGTGGCGGGCGGGATCGACGGTGCGCTCGACACCGCGCTCAAGGGGGCGAACGTCACCTCGGACGGCAAGCTGCCGGACGGGTTCCCCGCGAAGGACGTCCCGCTCGTCGACGGCACCGTCCTCGGTGGCGGCGCCGGGCCGAACGGTTCCGGCTGGGTCGCGCAGGTCCGGGCGGGATCGGTCGACGACTTCGCCACGGCGACGGATCGGCTGACCGCGGCCGGGTACACCGAGTCGGCGAAGCGTGCCGACGCGACGAGTGCGTTCGGACTCTTCCGGAGCGACGGCTACCGCGTGGTCGTGACGTTCTCGAAGAACGACTCGGGCGTCACCGCGACGTACATCGTCACCCCCCGCTAGTCCTCGTCGTCCACGCGGGCCGCCAGACCCCGGAGCCCGGTGAGGAACGCCTCCGCGATGCTCGGGTCCATCCCGGCGAAGTACGCGTGGTCCGCGGCCTCGACGTCGCGGGTCGCGCGGTTCGCGAGTCCCGTCCCGCTCGGCGTGGGCTCGAGCGCCACCGCACGTCGGTCGGTGGGGTGCCGCTCGCGCACCACGAACCCCTTGGCCTCGAGCGCGCGGACGACCTGCGAGGTCATCATCACGTCCAGGCCGGCATGCCGTGCGAGGTCTCGCTGCGTCACGGGTTCGGTCCGGTCCATCCAGGTGAGGGACGCCAGCAGCACGTACTGCACGTGGGTGAGGTCGTGGGGTGCGAGCGCTGTGCGGATCCGGCGCTGCCAGGCGTTGGTGACGCGCCAGAGGGCGAGGCCCGGACTCGACACCGCGTCCGGGTGGTCCGTGTGCAGGTCGTTCACGCGCGGCTCCGTGCGTCCTCCGCAGCGGCGAGCAGCTCTCGCATCGCGTCCGGGAAGTCGGTGCTGATCTGCGGGCCGAGCTCCGGACCGACCTCGTCCGAGCCGGGACCGTCGATCACGAGGGTGTGCGCCACGCGGGTCCCGCCCGTGCCGTCGGGCGCCAGGTCGTGGCGGAACGTGAGCGTCAGGTCGCCGAAGACGGTCTGGTCGGCGTAGACCGAGCCGGGTTCGAGCGCCACGATCGTCGAGGTCATCGGTTCCTGCCCCTGCGGTGTGACCGTGAGCGTGGTGCCGACCCGGAACGGGCCGTGCAGTTCGAACGCGTCCGAGCCCGGTCCGAGCGGGGTGCCGGAGTGCAGGCGCTCGAGCGCCGCCCAGACCGATCCCGGTGCTGCCGTCGTGCTCGCTTCGTGGGTGGTCGTCCACATGGTTCCTCCAAGTAGTAAGTGCGCTTACTTTATCGCGCGGTCGACGAACCGCAACCCCTGGTCCCGTACGCTGGTGCCGATGTCCAAGGCCCCCGTCACGCGCCCCGAGCGCGTCCTGTTCGTGCACGCCCACCCCGACGACGAGACACTGTCGTCCGGCGGGACGATCGCCACCCTGCTCGAGCTCGGTGCCCACGTCACCGTGCTCACGGCGACGCGCGGGGAACGGGGCGAGATGCTCACGCCGGAGCTCGCGCCCCTGCTCGGCGACGGTGCCCGTGTGGCGCGCCACCGCGAGACCGAGATCGCCGGCGCACTCGCGGCCCTCGGCGGACCCGACCACCTGTGGCTCGGCGGAGCCGGCGCCCGCCCCACCGACCTCCCCGAGCGGCGCTACACCGACTCGGGCATGCGCTGGGGTGCCGACGGGCGCGCCGTCGCCGCGGACGACGCCCCCGCCGACTCCCTGACCGCGGCGGACCTCGGCGAGGTCGTCGACGACATCCGGGCCGCGATCCGGTCGACCGACGCCGACGCCGTGGTGAGCTACGCGGACGACGGCGGGTACGGGCACCCCGACCACGTGCGCGTGCACCACGCCGCGCGGTACGCCGCCAAGGCGGAGGACCGCCCGTTCTCGATGATCGTGGACCCCGGGGCGACCGAGGCCGACCTGACCGTCGACGTCCTGCCGGTCCGGGCGAAGGTCCGGGCGGCCGTCGAGCAGTACCGGTCGCAGGTGACCGTCGATCCCGTCGACCCCGAGGACCCGACGGCGCTCTCGTGGGTGATGCCGCACGGCGTCCGGCAGCACGCGCCGGCGGTCGAGGCCTTCCGCCACGCCGAGGCCCCCGCCGCCCCGGCGCCGCAGACCTACGCCGAGATGTCCGCGCCGTCGCGGGTCACGGCGGTCGTCGTCGCCCTCCTGCTCGGCCTGGTCGCCGGCGGGCTCGGAACGGTCACGCACCAGCAGACCCTCGGGGCGTTCCCGATCGGGATCGTCCTCACGACCCTCATCGTGGTCGGTCTCACCGTCGGCATCCGCCTGCTCTACCGGTCGCGGGCGATGGTCGCTGCGGTGGGGATCGGGGTGATCGCGGCCACGCAGATCCTGTCGTCGGTGGGCGGTCAGAGCTCCCCGCTCGTGCTGGCCAACACCGCCGGGTACGTCTGGACGTTCGGTCCCGCCGTGGTCGCGGCGCTCGTGCTCGCGTGGCCCGACCTGTCCGGCCTGCGGTCAGGGGCGACGACCCCGCGCGAGTAGACTGGGAAGCGCTCAGTCCGAAGGGAGCACCCCAACCGTGACGTACGTGATCGCCCAGCCCTGTGTGGACGTCAAGGACCGCGCCTGCATCGACGAGTGCCCGGTCGACTGCATCTACGAGGGCGACCGGTCGCTGTACATCCACCCCGACGAGTGCGTGGACTGCGGTGCGTGCGAGCCGGTCTGCCCGGTCGAGGCGATCTACTACGAGGACGACCTCCCCGAGGAGTGGGCGGACTACTACAAGGCCAACGTCGAGTTCTTCGAGGAAGTCGGCTCGCCCGGCGGTGCCGCGAAGGTCGGTGTGATCCACAAGGACCACCCCGTCGTCATGGCCGAACCCCCGCGCGGCTGAGCCGGAGCGGACACGTGGCGCTCGACCTCCCCGACTTCCCCTGGGACCAGCTCGTCCCGTTCAAGCAGCAGGCCGCGGCCCACGAGGGCGGCATCGTCGACCTCAGCGTCGGCTCGCCCGTCGACCCGACGCCGGCCGTCGTCCGTGCAGCCCTGGCCGAGGCCACGGACGCGCACGCGTACCCGCAGGTCGCCGGCACCCCGGACCTCCGCGCGGCGATCGCCGCCTGGTACGGCCGGCGCCACGGCGTCGAGCTGACCGAGGCGAACACGCTCCCGACGATCGGGTCGAAGGAGTTCATCGCCGGGTTGGCGCTCTGGCTCGGCATCGGACGCGGCGACACCGTGGTGTTCCCCGAGGCGGCCTACCCGACCTACGAGCTCGGCGCCGCGCTCGTCGGTGCCGATGCGCTCGCCTCGGACGACCCGTCGTCGTGGCCGGCGACCACGAAGCTCGTGTGGCTGAACTCGCCGGGCAACCCGGACGGGCGGGTGCTCTCCCTCGACGACCTGCGGGCCGCCGTCGCTCGCGCGCGAGAGCTCGGTGCGGTGATCGTCGGAGACGAGTGCTACGCCGAACTCGGGTGGGAAGCGCCGTACGACACCGCGCCGACCCCGACCATCCTCGACCCCCGTGTCGTGGGGGACTCGCTCGACGGCGTGCTGAGCGTCTACTCGCTCTCGAAGCAGTCGAACCTCGCCGGGTACCGTGCGGCGTTCGTCGCCGGCGACGCGTCGATCCTCGCCGACGTCCTCGCGGTCCGGAAGCACACGGGCATGATGCCGCCGCTGCCCGTGCAGCACGCGATGATCGTCGCCCTCGCGGACGACACCCACGTGCAGCAGCAGAAGGCCCGGTACCGCGCTCGTCGGAACATGCTCCGCCGGGCACTCGACGGCGCGGGCTTCCGCGTCGACCACAGCGAGGCCGGCCTGTACCTCTGGGCGACCCGCGGTGAACCCGCGCTCGACACCGTCGCCCGGCTCGCCGAACACGGGATCCTCGTCGCACCCGGCACGTTCTACGGTGCCGCGGGCTCCCAGCACGTCCGCGTGGCGATCACCGCGACCGACGAACGCATCGCTGCGGCCGCCCAGCGTCTCGCCAGCGGCAGCCGACTGTCCGCGGGCTGAGGCAGCGGGACGGCTCGCGCCCGGAGCGCAATCCGTGGTTCCCACCAAATGCCGAGGCCCGGTGTGTGCGCGAGTGACAGAACCCGCGATTAGGCTGTCATCGTGACTGACACTGCCAACGACGCTCAGAAGACGGCCACACCGCCTACCACCCCCGTCCCCGTGAGTCCCTCCGCCGAGCAGGCGACGGAGACCGCGACGCTGACGTTCCCGGGCGGCACCGCGGAGTTCCCGATCCTGCCGAGCGTCGACGGCGCGTCCACGATCGACATCTCGACGCTCAAGAAGCAGACCGGGATGAACACGCTCGACTACGGGTTCGTGAACACCGGCTCGACCAAGAGCGCCATCACGTACATCGACGGCGACCAGGGCATCCTGCGGTACCGCGGGTACCCGATCGACCAGGTCGCATCGAACTGCACCTTCCTCGAGGTCGCCTGGCTGCTCATCTACGGCGAGCTGCCGTCCGAGTCCGAGCTCGCCGGCTTCGACGCGCGGATCCGCCGGCACACCCTGCTGCACGAGGACCTCCGTCGCCTGTTCGACGCGCTGCCGCACTCGGCGCACCCGATGTCCGTCCTCTCCAGCGCCGTGAGCGCCCTGTCGACCTACTACGAGGACGACATGGACGTCGACGACCCGGAGAAGGTCGAGCTGCAGACCGTCCGACTCCTCGCGAAGCTGCCCGTCATCGCCGCGTACGCGCACAAGAAGTCCATCGGGCAGGCGTTCCTGTACCCGGACAACTCGCTGTCGTTCGTCGACAACTTCCTCCGTCTCAACTTCGGCACCATGGCCGAGACGTACGAGCCGAACCCGGTGCTGTCGAAGGCGCTCGAGCGGCTCCTCATCCTGCACGAGGACCACGAGCAGAACGCATCGACGGCGACCGTCCGCCTGGTGGGGTCGACGAAGGCGAACATGTTCGCCTCGATCTCCGCCGGCATCAACGCGCTGTACGGCCCGCTGCACGGCGGTGCGAACGAGGCCGTGCTCGAGATGCTCCAGCAGATCAAGGACTCCGGTGAGCCCGTGTCGCGCTTCGTCGAGCGGGTGAAGAACAAGGAGCGCGGTGTGAAGCTCATGGGCTTCGGGCACCGCGTCTACAAGAACTACGACCCGCGCGCCAAGCTCGTGAAGGAGTCCGCGCACGAGGTGCTCGAAGCGCTCGGCGTGCAGGACGACCTGCTCGACATCGCGATGGAGCTCGAGGGCATCGCGCTCGAGGACGACTACTTCGTCAGCCGCAAGCTCTACCCGAACGTCGACTTCTACACCGGCATCATCTACAAGGCGATGGGCTTCCCGCCGCGGATGTTCACCGTGCTGTTCGCGATCGGCCGTCTGCCCGGGTGGATCGCCCAGTGGCGCGAGCTCAACAACGACCCGCTCAACAAGATCGGTCGCCCGCAGCAGCTCTACGTCGGGCACCCGCAGCGGGACCTGCCCGCGCGCTGACCAGTGGGACGGCGGGTCAGCCGGTGGTCCAGTCGACGATCCGTTCGATCGCCACGGTGAAGTCGTGCGACCCGGGTTGGTTGAGGAACGCGTGACGCGCTGACGGCAGGACGTGGCGTTCCACGGGGACCCCTGCCGCCGACAGTTCCTCCGCGAAGCGATCGCCGGACGCACGCATCGAGTCGCACTCCGCGTCGACCATGAGCGTGGGCGGGAAGCCGGTCAGGTCCTGGCCGCCGGCGAACGCGGTCTCCGTCGGGGATCCGCGCCCGACGTGGTTGTGGTTCGCCCGGTCGAGGAGCGTCGGGTGGTGCGTGAGCCGACGGTGGCCCCGCACGGTCCGCGTCACGGAGGGGTCCCGTGGCGTCCGAGCGTGGAAGAACCCGTAGGCGAGTACGAGTCCGTCTGGCCGCTGGGGTGCCGACAGCGCTCGGGTGACCGCGGCGGCGAGGCAGGCTCCGGCGCTCGCACCCCCGAGCAGGACGGTGCCGTCCGCCGCGTGTCGGACGGCCCTGAGCACCGCGACCACGTCGTCGTTCGGCACCGGGTGCCGTCGGCGTCCCCGTGGGCCTCGTCTGCCGACGGCGGGCAGCCCGGGCAGCGGCGCCAGGCGGTAGTCGACGGTGACGACGGCGAGCCCGGCCGTGGCGAGCGCCCCGGCGACCTCGTGGGCCTCCGGCAGGTCGAGGTCGCCCCGGAAGAACCCGCCGCCGTGCAACCAGACCAGCGTGCGTGCGCCGGTGGATCCGTACCGGCGGACGGGCACCGGGCCGTGGGGGCCGTCGATCGTCTCCGGCACGTGCGGCAGCGGGGGAGCGACTACGCGTGCAGGGCCGTGTTGAGCTGGATGCCCTGGCCCGTGCGCTGGAGTGCCTCGACCGCGCCGGTGAGGGAGTTGCGGCGGAACAGGATGTTCGGGGTGCCCGAGAGCTCGGCCGCCTTGACCGTCCTCGGGGTGCCGTCGGGGTTCGGGGCAGCGCCGACGAGGACGACCTTCGTACCGGCGGTCACGTAGAGCCCGGCCTCGACCACGGAGTCGTCGCCGAGCGAGATGCCGAGACCGGCGTTCGCCCCGAGCAGCGCCCGTTCGCCGAGCGACACCCGGTGGGTTCCGCCACCGGACAGCGTGCCCATGATGGACGCCCCACCGCCGATGTCGGTGCCGTTGCCGACGACGACGCCCTGCGAGACGCGCCCCTCGATCATCGCGTCGCCGAGGGTGCCGGCGTTGAAGTTGACGAAGCCCTCGTGCATGACCGTGGTGCCGGGCGCGAGGTGCGCGCCGAGCCGCACACGGTCGGCATCACCGATGCGCACGCGGTCCGGCACGACGTAGTCCACCAGACGGGGGAACTTGTCGATGGCGTGCACGGCGATGCCGGCGCGCTGCAGCGACGGACGCAACCGGGTGAGGTCCGCGGGGGCGACCGGACCCGCGTTCGTCCACGCGACGATCGGCAGGTGGGCGAAGACGCCGTCGAGGTCGATCTCGTTCGGGCGCACGTGCAGGTGGCTGAGGAGGTGCAGCCGCAGGTACGCGTCGGGGGTGCTCACCGGCGGCTCGTCGATGCGGATCTCGGTGGTGACGGCCTCGATCGTGACCGCGCGGCGTGGGTCGTCGCCGACGTGCGCACGCAGCTCGGCGGGGAACACCGCGTCGGCGGGCAGCGCTCCGAGGTGCGTCTCCGGGTACCAGGTGTCGAGGGTCGTGCCGTCGGCGGCGATCGTCGCGAGGCCGTGGCCCCAGGCGGAGGTCGGGCGGGCGGTGGCAGCGGTCGTGTCGGTCACCGCACCAGGGTACCGAGGCGCCGGACGGGACCGACCGACCGGCCGGACGGCTGTGGAGGACCGCACCGCGCCTCCGGTCCGTCCACAGGGCCAGCCGGGGGCAAGGGGCTGCCGATAGGGTGACCCACATGCCGGAGCAGCTCGACCTCACCGCCTCGTCCATCGACATCACCCGCGCCGTCTGCGACATCGAGTCGGTGTCGGGGGACGAAGGGCCGCTGGCCGACGCGATCGAGGCGGCGCTCGAGCCGCTGGAACACCTCGAGGTCGTCCGTGACGGCGACGCGATCGTTGCCCGGACGAACCTGGGGCGCGATCGTCGGGTCGTCATCGCCGGCCACATCGACACCGTTCCGCTGAACGACAACCTGCCGACCGAGTTCCGCACCGCCGAGGACGGCACCGAGGTCCTCTGGGGCCGGGGCACCGTCGACATGAAGGCCGGCGTCGGTGTGCAGCTCAAGCTCGCGCACGACCTCGCCGAGCCGAACGTCGACGTCACCTGGGTCTTCTACGACCACGAGGAGGTCAGCGACGCCCTGAACGGCCTCGGACGGCTCGCCCGTACCCGGCCGGAACTCCTCGCCGGGGACTTCGCGATCCTCGGGGAGCCGTCGGGTGCGCAGATCGAGGGCGGCTGCAACGGGAACCTCCGCGCCGAGATCCGCGCGTACGGCAAGCGTTCGCACAGCGCCCGGAGTTGGATCGGCGACAACGCGATCCACAAGGCGGCACCGATCCTGGCGATCCTCGCCGCCTACGAGCCCCGCACCGTGACGGTCGACGGACTCGAGTACCGCGAAGGACTCAACGCCGTCGGGATCACGGGCGGGATCGCCGGCAACGTCATCCCCGACGAGGTCATGGTGCACGTGAACTACCGGTTCGCACCCTCCCGCAGCGCGGACGAGGCCGTCGCCCACATCCGCGAGCTCTTCGACGGGTACGACGTGCAGATCGTCGACCTCGCGGCCGGTGCGCGCCCCGGGCTCGACGCTCCGCTGGCGCAGGACTTCGTCGCCGCGGTCGGCGGCCCGGCACCGCGGCCGAAGTACGGTTGGACGGACGTCGCCCGGTTCTCCGCGCTCGGCGTGCCGGCGGTCAACTACGGCCCCGGCGAGCCGGTCTACGCGCACCACGACGACGAGCAGGTCCCCGTCGACCAGATCACCTCGGTCGAGGACGGCCTGCGTCGGTGGCTGACGGCCTGACGACGGCCGGGGCCACCCGGCCGCACCCTGCCCGAGCGCGGTGGCGCGCCCGCTACCGGCTGGTCCCGTGGTGGGCGCGGACCACGATCGTCTACGTCCTCGCGCGGATCGTCACGGCGGTCATGCTCAGCGCGTTCGCGAGCGTGCAGGCGGCGAACTCGTTCACGGCCCAGCACCCCGGGCTGCTGTCGTTCTCGTCGATCTGGGACGGCGCGTGGTACCGGGTGATCGCCACCGCCGGCTACCCGTCGACGCTGCCGGTGGACACCGCGGGCCACGTGACCGAGAACGCGTGGGCGTTCATGCCGGCGTACCCCTTCCTCGTCCGCGGCCTGATGATCGTCACCGGTGCGTCCTTCGAGTTCGTCGCGGTGTCGGTGTCGCTGCTGTTCGGTTGGGGCGCAGCGCTCGTGTTCCGGCGGTTGACGGGCCGCTTCCTCGACCCGTCCCGCGCGACCTTCGCGACGGTCCTGTTCTGCGTCGCACCGGTCTCCGTGATGTTCCAGGTGGCCTACGCCGAGTCGATGGGCGTGTTCCTGCTCCTCGTCGCGCTGCTGCTCCTGCTCGACCGGCGCTGGTGGGCGATGCTGCCCGTCGTGCTGCTGCTCGGCATGACCCGCCCGACCGGTCTGGCCTTCGCCCTGCTGATCGTGCTGTTCCTCGGGGCATGGGTGGTCCGTCCCTCGTGGGTCCGCGAGGCCTCGCCGCTCACCGTGCGGAGGTCCGTGCCGCCGGCCGTCGTGGCGGTCGTGTCGGCGCTCGTCGGACTGGCGTGGCCCGTGATCGCCTGGGCCGCGACCGGGGTGCCGAAGGCGTACACCGACACCGAACTCGCGTGGCGGTCGTCGTACATCGGCTGGAAGGAGCTCGTGCCCTTCGCGCCGTGGGTCCAGGGCTTCGGGTGGTGGTTCCGGCAGCCGGCCGGCGCGATCCTGCTCGCGGTGGTGGTCGTCGGGTTCGCCGCGTTCGTGTTCATGCCGGCCGCGCGGCGGATCGGCCTCGAGCTGCGCCTGTGGGCGGTCGCCTACGCCGTGTACCTGCTGGCGGTGTTCTTCCCCCAGTCGAGCACGTGGCGCATCCTGCTGCCGATGGCGCCGCTCCTCGGGGTCGTCGCGCTGCCGCGGTCGCGCGTGTACCGCGTCGCGCTCGTCGTGGTGTGCCTCGCGGCGCAGTGGGCGTGGCTGTACTCCTGCTGGTGGGTGGACGGCTACGACTGGACGCCGCCGTGATCGGGCCGGGGCGGGACGTCCGCCGGGCCGTCTGGCGCTGACGCTCCCGCGGGGTGGGCCGCCGCTGCCGTGACCATGGCGTTGACGGTGGCGATGAACGGGACCGCGAAGAACGCGCCGACGACCCCGGCGATCGTGGTGCCGGCGGTCACGCCGAGCACGACGCCGAGCGGGTGCACCTTCACCGCGCTCCCGGTGAGGAACGGGTGCAGCACGTGGCTCTCGAGCTGCTGCACGACCACGACCACCCCGAGCATCGCGAGTGCCGGCACCCACCCGTTGAACACGAGCGCGACGAGCACCGCCACGCAGCCGGCGACGATCGCACCGACGACGGGGACGAAGGCGCCGAGGAACACGATCACGCCGATCGGGATCGCCAGCGGGATCTGGAGCGCGAGCGCGCCGATGACGACGCCGAGGGCGTCGGTGACGGCGACCACGAGCTGCACCCGGATGAAGCTCGTGAGGGTGTGCCAGCCCGCTCGTCCGGCGACCTCGAGCCGCGGTCGTGCCCGCCGGGGGAAGAGCCGGACGACCCACGCCCAGATGCGCCCGCCGTCGATGAGGACGAAGAGCGTGGTGAAGACGATGATGAACAGTCCCTCGAGGGCGTGCACGAGCCCGGACCCGGCCTCCTGGAACCCGGAGAGGACCGACGACGCGTGCGACTGCAGGTACTTCGCGCCGTCGGACAGCCACGTCGTGACCTGCTTCGAGGTGATCCCGAACGGCTCGGTCGCCAGCAGGCTCTGCAGCGACTGCACGTTGTGGTTGAGGCGGTGTTCGAGCGACGGGAGGTCGTAGCGGATCTGTGCCGTGACGACGAGCGCGAGGACGCCGATCACGACCACGACCGCGAGGAAGCACGACAGCACCGCGGTCCACTTCGGCCAGCCGTGGCGTTGCAGGAACGCCGACATCGGTGCGAGCAGGGCGCAGACGAGGAGCCCGATCAGGAACGGCACCACGATCTCCTGCAGCAGGACCACGAGCGCGACGACGACGGCCAGCGCACCGACCACGACGAGCAGCCGCCACGAGAACGCCCCGGCGACGCGGACGCCGACGGGAACGGCCTCGACGGCGGGGTCGAGGGGTGGGCGGGGCGTTGAGCGGTCGTTCGGCATTCCCCAAGGTGACCACTCCGAGCCGCGAGAACGTCGCGATCCGCCACCCCCAACCTGGGCGGTTTCGCAGTTCCCCCACTGATACGAGATAATGGGCAGGCATGTACTGCACGAAAGGGGACATCTGATGGCAGCCATGAAGCCGAGGACCGGTGACGGGCCGATGGAGGCTGTTAAGGAGGGTCGACTCATCATCGTGCGGGTTCCGCTCGAAGGTGGAGGCCGCCTGGTCGTCTCGGTCAACGACGCCGAGGCCAAGGAACTCCACGACGCACTCGCTGAGGTCGTCTCGGCCTAGTACGTCGACGCACCGAACGGCAGGGCCCGGAGCGCGTACGCTCCGGGCCCTGCCGCGTCCCGGCACCGCGCATGTCGGTGCACCCGGGCAGGATGGGCGCGTGCCACGGACCCGCCTGCCGATCCGCCGCGTCGAGGAGTACGCGCCGGACCCACTCGCGCGTGACCGCTGGCCCGCCACGCTCGCCCCGGTGCGCCAGCTGCTCGACGACGGCCTCGACCTCGATCCCGTCACGGTGCTCGTCGGCGACAACGGCGTCGGCAAGAGCACGCTCGTCGAAGCGGTCGCGCTGGCCTTCGGCATGGGGCCCGAGGGCGGCTCGACGATGTCCGGGCACTCCACACGCCCGACGGAGTCGTCGCTGTGGGAGCACCTCGTCCTCGTGCGCGACGCCGGTGCCGCCCGGAGCGGGTTCTTCCTGCGCGCGGAGACCATGCACGGCCTGTTCACGTTCCTGGAACAGCACCCGGGCGCCCGTCCCGAGCCGGTCTTCCACGAGCGCAGTCACGGCGAGTCCTTCCTCGACTTCGTGATCGACCGGTCGCAGTGGCCCGGGCTCTGGATCCTCGACGAGCCCGAGTCCGCGCTGTCGTTCTCCGGCTGCCTGGCGCTCATCGGGTTGCTGCAGTCGATCGTCGAGAGCGGCGTCGGCCAGGTCCTGCTGTCGACGCACTCACCCGTGCTCGCCGCGTTCCCCGGTGCCACGGTCCACGAGCTGGGGGAGTGGGGCCTCCGCCGGACGTCGTGGGGAGACCTCGACATGGTGCGCAACCAGCGCGCGTTCCTCGACGCTCCGGAGCGCTACCTCCGGCACCTCGGCTGAACGGTGCGCGCTACGCGGAGACCTTCGTCATCTGCAGCAGGCCGTCGCCGGCCGGCGAGAGTGCGCTGATGACCGCTCCGGACGTCGAGACCTCGGTGAGCAGGAGCCGGAAGTCCGTGGTCGCACGGTCCCGCTTCACGGGGTCGGCCACCCGCCCGCGCCAGAGCGCGTGCGGCACGAGGACGGTCCCGCCGAGGCGCGCGAGCCGCAGGCCGTGCTCGACGTACTCGATGACGTGCTCGGGGTCGGCGTCGACGAGGACGACGTCGTACGAGGCTTCGTTCATCCGGGGCAGGACCTGGTTCGCCCGGCCGGGGATCAGTCGGATGCGTGCGGGCGCCGTGCCCGCCGCGATGTACGCGTCACGGGCGTACTGCTGGTGGTCGACCTCGACGTCGATCGTCGTCAGGGTCGCCGTCGGGGCGCCGCCGAGCAGGTACAGGCCGGAGACCCCGAGCCCGGTGCCGATCTCGATGATGCTCGTCGCGCGCGAGGCTGCGGCGACGACGCCGATCTGTGCGCCGATGGCGGGCGAGATCGCTTCGACCCCGAGTTCGAGGGAGTGCTCCCGCGCTCGGGCGATCACCTCGGACTCCGAGACGATGTCCTCGGCGAACTTCCAGTTCGACTCTTTCTCTGACACGCACACTCCGTTCGGGTGACAACTCTACGGGTGCGGCGCGGTGCGGACGGGTTACGCTCGTACCGTGTTCGACGGCTTCGAGAAGTTCCTGGTGATCGGGATCATCGGTGTCCTCCTGCTCGGACCGCAGCGTCTCCCGATGTACGCCCAGAAGCTCGCCGAGTTCGTCAAGGCCGTCCGTCGCTTCGCCGACACCGCGAAGGACCGGATGCGTGAGGAGATGGGACCGGAGTTCGACGAGGTCGACTGGCAGAAGCTCGACCCCCGCCAGTACGACCCGCGTCGGATCATCCGTGACGCCCTGCTCGACTCCGGCGGCAGCGCGGCCGCCGTGCAGACGGCGCAGGTGACCGCGTCGAAGGTGCGGGCGACAGCACCCGTCGTGCCGCTCGCCGCCGGCGAGGCCGCTCCCTTCGACACCGAGGCGACCTGACGACCGGCGCGTGACCAGCCGACGGACGGGAGGCACGGTGCCAGCCGGCACCGTGCCTCCCGTCCGTCACGTGGTGGCGACTACTTCAGGTCCGCGATGAACCGGTCCGTCCAGGCGAGCGCCGGCGCGCTCGGCACCGAGCTGCACGTGGACGACGCCGTCGTCGAGGCGCACGGGGTGTCCCGGTCGAGCGACCAGAAGTGGACGCCGGCGAGGCCGTTCGCCTTCGCGTAGGCGGACAGCGTGTCGACGTCCGCGAGCGTGAACACCTCGTCCGAGGCGTCGTTCACGCCGATCATCGGGGTGACCTCGATCTTCGACGGGGCGATCCCGTAGGTGTGCTCGAGGTTGGTCACGGCCTGGATCGACGACTGCCCCATCTCGCAGGTCGAGCCGGAGAGGACGCAGTTCGCCGCGCTCGCACGACCGAAGTCCATCGTCATGAGGTTGACCGTGTAGTGCGTCAGGCTGGAGGCCTTGATCGCCTTGACCACCGCGTCACCCGTGCTGTTGAGGCCGCCGTAGCTCCCGTCGCTGGCGGCCAGGGTCGCCAGCGTGAACGAGAACCGCATGCCCGGGTACTTCGCCTGGGCGAGCGCCGCCGCGTTCACGAGGTTCTGCACGTCGGCAGCGGACTGGCCGCTCTCGATGTCGAAGTCGACGCCGATCATGTGCGGGGTCGCGTAGCGGGCGATGAAGGACTGCAACGCCGTCCCGGAGCACGTGAAGGAGCCCGCGGCGCCGCCGGTGCTGACGATGTAGTTCACGCCGGCCGCGTCGAGCTTCGGGATGTTGGCGCTCGCGAACGCGTCCGCGGCGACTCCGCCCCAGTTCTCGCTGCCGCAGGTGCCGGTGGCGAAGGCGAGCGTGATGGCCTTGAGTCCGGGTTCGCGGGTGGACACGAGGCTGTTGCTCGCGCCTACCACCGGGATCCGCGACCCGGTCACCGCGGTGTTCATCACGTTCGTGTTCCAGTCGAGGTTCACGGTGACGTCCTTGTACGGGCTGAACACGAGGCCGCTCGCGGTGCCGCCGCTGCCGCCCGTTCCGGTGCCCGGGTTCGTCGTCCCGCCGCCGGGCGGGGTCGTCGTGCCGCCGCCGGATCCGGTGCAGGCGCCCGTCGAGGTCCACGGTTGTCCGCTGCCGGTGGCGCCGGAGTGGGTCGCGGGGTCGTCGCCCTGCGTCCACCAGTTGGCGGTGTAGTTCGTGCCGTTCTCGCTGACCGTGGCTCCGCCCGTGTAGGCGGTGCCCGCGTTCCAGGCGGTCGCACACGACGGTGTCGCGGCGAGTGCTGGTGCCGCGGCGAGCGATCCCCCTGCGATCGCTGCCGCGACGGCGGCCACGAGGCCGATCCGCACCCTGATCTGGTTCTTCACACGGTTCTCCTGTCCTCGGCCGGACGTCGTCGTCCGACGGGTGGGACTCCCGCGACCTGATTTCGCAGGAGCATTGTGGAATACCCCTGCATATTGCTCTCGGGTGGAACGACCTGTCCATGAAAGGACGTACAGGATGCGCGTCATGGCTCTGGGATCAGTCCTTCGTGGCGATGATCGTGAAGGTCGTCGGCAGGCGCTCCCGGTCGGCCTCCGGCCACGCCCACGAGCCGTCGCCCGTGTCGACCATCCGCGGGCTGAACCGCCACGGCAGGGTCCGGCCCTCGTCGAGCCGGCGGAGTCGGAGTCCGGCCCCGAGCAGGGCGTTCACGACCTCGGAGAGCGGGTGCGGCCACTCGAAGGTGCGGCTGTTCGCGACCGTGCCGTCGCCGGCGTAGGTCCCGGCGTCGTCCCACTGCTGCGCCGTCCCGTCCGGGAAGTACCGGTGGCGGGTGACGAGCTCGTCGGCGGACTCGTCGAGGGCGTACAGCGCGGGGTGGCCGTCGCGGATGAAGAACACGCCTCCCGGCCGGAGCAGCGCGGTGATCTGCGCCGCCCACCGGTCGAGGTCGTCGAGCCAGCAGATCGTGCCGATGCTCGTGTAGACGACGTCGAAGTCGCCGACGACCGCGGCCCGGGCGTCGAGGACGTCGCTCTCGACCCATGTGACGTCGAGGCCGAGTCGCTCCGACAGCCGGGCGGCCGAGGCGAGCGCGGCGGGGGAGAAGTCGACGCCCGTGACCCGCGCGCCCTCCCGTGCGAGCGACACCGTGTCCGTGCCGATGTGGCACTGCAGGTGGCACACGTCGAGGCCGGCCAGGGAACCCTCGGGCAACCACGGCGCGAGGACGGGCAGGTCGTCGCGGACCACGGTGGAGCGGTGGTCGGGGTCGGACAGTGCGTCGACCTCGTACGCGCCCTCGTGGATGGGGACCCGGTCGTCCCAGTTGGCGCGGTTCGTGTCGCGGGCGTGCTCCCAGTCGACGCTGACGTGGTCGGTGCTCATGCGACCGAGCCTAGGACAGCGTCAGGCCGAGCTTCCGTCCTGCAAGGCCGCGCCCCATCGTCGTGATCCGGTCCGCGACGGCCGTCAGGGCGACCGCGGCGGGGTCGTCCGGCACGCCGAGGACCACGGGGACGCCGGCGTCGCCGCCCTCGCGCAGCGGCACCGAGAGCGGCACGCTCCCGAGCACCGGGACGGGGACGTCCTGGTCGCGGGAGAGCCGACGCGCGGTCTCGGCGCCGCCGCCCTCGCCGAACAGGTGCAGGACGGACCCGTCGGCCTGGACCAGCCCCGCCATGTTCTCGACGACGCCGATCACCCGCTGCCCGGTCTGGCGAGCGACGATCCCGCTGCGTTCGGCCACGTCGGCCGCGGCCGCCTGGGGCGTGGTCACGACGAGCACCTCGGCGTGCGGGAGCAGCTGGCCGACCGAGATGGCCACGTCCCCGGTGCCCGGCGGGAGGTCGAGGAGCAGGACGTCGAGGTCGCCGAACCACACGTCGGAGAGGAACTGGTTCACCGTCCGGTGCAGCATCGGTCCGCGCCAGGACACCGCCGTCGAGACGTCGTCGACGAACATGCCGATCGACACGACCTTCACGTCGTGGGCGACCGGCGGCAGGATCATGCTGTCGACACGGGTCGGCCTGGGTGCGACGCCGTGCTCGTCGGTGAGGCCCATCAGCCCCGGGACGCTGAAGCCGTGCACGTCGACGTCCACGACGCCCACGCGCTGCCCACGGGCGGCGAGCGCGACGGCGAGGTTGACCGTGACGGTCGACTTGCCGACCCCGCCCTTCCCGCTCGTCACCGCGATGACCCGGGTCAGGGAGTCCGGCGTGAACTGCACGCCGCGCGGACGGCCGGCGCGGAGGCGTTCGGTGAGGGCGGCGCGGGTGGCGGGGGACATCACCGACACGTCGACGTCCACCGCCGTCACGCCGTCGACCGACGCGGCGGCCGCGCGGACGTCGCGCTCGATCGTGTCGGCGGCCGGGCACCCCACGATCGTGAGCTGCAGGTCGACCCGCACCGCGCCTCCCGGCTGCACGTCCACCCCGCGGATCATGTCGAGCTCCGTGACCGGACGGCGGATCTCGGGGTCGATCACCCGGCCGAGCGCAGCGAGGACCGCGGATCCGAGCAGCTCGTCGCGGTCCTCAGCCACGGGTGGCGGTGCCGGGCTCGTCCGCGAAGCCCGCGTCGTCGGCTTCGCGGCGGTCGAGCTCCTCGAGCAGCGCACGGATCTCGGCGCGGATGAAGTCCTTCGACGCCATGTCCCGCATCGCCAGGCGGAGTGCGACCACCTCACGCGCGAGGTACTCGGTGTCCGCCAGGTTGCGCTCGGCGCGCTGCCGGTCCTGCTCGAACTGCACGCGGTCACGGTCGTCCTGCCGGTTCTGCGCGAGCAGGATGAGCGGTGCCGCGTACGACGCCTGCAGCGACAGCACGAGGGTGAGCGCCGTGAAGCCGATCGACGCGGAGTCGAACTGCCACGCCTTCGGAGCGAGCGTGTTGTAGCCCATCCAGACGAGGCAGAACAGGGTCAGTCCGACGAGGAACCACGGCGTGCCCATCGCACGCGCGATCCCCTCGGTCGCGCGGCCGAAGGCGTCACCACGGCCGGATCGGCGGCGGGTCGGGAGGACCCTCGTCCGCATGCCCTTCGGCGAGTCGAGGCGTTCCTGGCGGTTCTCATCCGTTCGGGCCACGGGTGGTCCTCCTTCCCGTCGTCACGGGCGTCTTGCGCGGGCGTTGGCGTGGAAGCGGTGAGGGTTCCCCCTCGCCCTGACTTCGCCAGTCGTCCGGCAGGACGTGGTCGAGGACATCGTCGATCGTCACCACCCCGACGAGTCGGTGGGCGTCGTCGACCACGGGCACGGACAGCAGGTTGTAGGTCGCCATGATGCGGGTCACCTCGGCGGCGCTCGCATCGACCCGGACCGGTTCGGTCTGCTGGTCGATGAGCGTGCCGAGCCGCTCGTTCGGCGGGTACCGCAGCATGCGCTGGAAGTGCACGAGACCGAGGAAGCGTCCGGTCGGCGGCTCGTACGGCGGCAGGGTGACGCACACCGCTGCGCCGAGCACCGGGGCGAGCTCGTGGCGGCGGACCAGGGCGAGGCCCTCGGCCACCGTCGCGTCCGCCGAGACGATCACCGGCTCGGTCGTCATGAGACCGCCGGCCGTGTCCGGCTCGTACTCGAGGAGCATGCGCACGTCCTGCGCTTCCTCGGGCTCCATGAGCTCGAGGAGCGCCTCGCTCCGCTCGTCGGAGAACTGCGCGAGGACGTCGGCAGCGTCGTCGGGCTGCATGTGGTCGAGGACGTCGGCGGCCCGGGCGTCCTCGAGCCGGGTGAGGATCTCGATGCGCTCCTGGTCGGGCATCTCCTCGAGCACGTCGGCGAGACGGTCGTCGGGGAGTTCCTCGGCGACCTCGAACCGGCGTTCCTCGGGCAGGTCGAGCAGCGTCGACGCGAGGTCTGCCGGCAGCAGGTCGGAGTACGCGGCGATGACGTGCTCGGCGGACTGTGCCTCGCCCGGGAGCTCGTCCTCCGTCACCTCGTTCCAGGTCGCGAACGTCGTCGGGCCCTTCCCGAACGGGGACGGCGTCGTCTTCGGCTTGCGGAGGAAGAGCTGCGACACCTCCCAATCGCCCTGACCGCGGTCCTCGATCGCGACGTCCTCGATCGACGCTCGGATGCGTTCCTTCTTGATGAGGACCTTGCGGCCGAGCATCTCGGCGATCACCCGGACCTCGCCGCCGCGCTGCTCGAAGCGGCGCATGTTCACCAGGCCGGTCGTGATGACCTGCCCGGCTCCGATCGACGTGATGCGGCCGATGCTCACGAAGATGCGGCGTTTGCCCGGCACCTCGACGATGAGACCCACCACGCGCGGCGCATCGACCCGCCGGTACACGACGAGCACGTCCCGCACCCTGCCGACACGGTCGCCCGCGGGGTCGAAGACGGAGCACCCGGCGAGGCGGGCGACGAAGACCTTCGTGGCGCTCACCCGACCCAGCGTAGTCGCTGTGCACCAGCCGCCTCTCCGTTCGCGCACGTGCGATCGCAAGGTGTCGGGTGAATGATGGCTGAGTGAGCAATCAGAGCCCGTTCGCCGGCCGGACCGCCCAGGCCTTCCCGACGCTGCCCAAGGGCGACGTCCTCGGCACGTACGACAGCTACCCCGACGCCCAGCGCGTGGTGGCCAAGCTCGCCGAGGCCGACTTCCCCGTCAACCAGCTCTCGATCGTCGGCAACGACCTCAAGACCGTCGAGCGGGTCACCGGCAAGATGACCTACGGCCGTGCCGCGATCGCGGGTGCGCTGTCCGGGCTCTGGCTCGGCATCTTCTTCGGCATCGTGCTCACGCTGTTCTCGCCGAGCGCCGGCGGGCTCATCCTCGCCGCCGCCATCATCGGCGCCACGTTCGGCATGCTCTACGGCATCGTGTCGTTCGCGATCACGAAGCGCCAGCGGGACTTCACGAGCGTGCACCAGGTGCTCGCCACGAACTACCAGATCGTGGTCGACCCGCAGCTGACCGGGCAGGCGCGACGCATCCTCGGCGAGGCCGGGGTCGCGCCCGCCACGCACTGGAACCCGGGCACGCCCGGCGCTCCCGGTGCCGCCGGTCCGGGGCTGCACGGGCAGCAGCCGTGGCGGCCGGGCCCGCAGGGCGGCGCGGGTGGCGGCAGCGGGGTCGGTGGCGGTGTCGGTGGTCCGGCGCCGTACGGCGGGCAGGCCACGCCGCACCAGCAGCCTGGAGGCGCGCAGCAGCCCGGTGGGCCGGCCGCGGGCGGGCAGGCGGAGCGACCGCGCTACGGCACGAACGAAGGGCCGCGGTACAGGGAGAACCCGACGGGGGCGCCCGGGCAGGGGGCGGGTGCGCAGGCTCCGGGGACGCCTGGGTCGGGTACGCAGGGTTCGGGGACGCAGGGGTCGCCTGCGTCACAGCCCCGGCCCGAGGACCCGCCGCGCTACGGCGAGCGGGTCACCGGCGGGACGCCCACGTCGGCGCCGTCGTCACCGCAGGGGTCCGCGCCCGAGCGCCCGGAGGACGGCGAGACCCGCTGAGGTCAGAGGACCTTGGAGTAGCAGATCGACAGGGGAGCGCCGACGTACGGCCCGAAGTTCGCGATGCGCGAGAACCCCTCGCGCTCGTAGAACCCGATCGCACGCTTCTGCTCCGTCCCGGTCTCGAGCACGAGCGCCGGTGAGCCGAGGTCGAGCGCGGCTTCCTCCAGCCGTCGCAACAGCGCCGCCGAGACCCCACTGCCGCGGGACTCGGGCCGCACGTACATCCGCTTGATCTCCGTGATGCCGTCGTCGACCACGCGCAGCCCACCGCAGCCGAGCGGTGTGCCCGCCTCGTCACGCGCGACGAAGAAGACCGCGATCGACTCCGCCGTGGGCTTCTCGCCGGGCTCGGTGTCGCCGCCGTAGGCGCGGTCGATCTCGAGACGCTGGGCGGCTCGGAGCCGCTGTGCGTCCGGGGAGTCGAAGTGCTCGACATCGATCGAGAACGTGCTCTCGCTGGGGGCTGCGGGCGTGCTGGGGGAGACCTCGGGCGTCGTCACCCGCTCAGGCTAGCGGCCGGAGCGGGCGATCCACCCCTCCACTTCCGAGGGGGTCCGGGGGATCCCGACGGACAGGTTCTCGGCGCCGTCCTCGGTCACGAGGATGTCGTCCTCGATGCGCACGCCGATGCCGCGGAACTCCTCGGGGACGGTCAGGTCGTCCTGCTGGAAGTAGAGCCCGGGCTCGATCGTGAAGACCATCCCGGGCTGCACGATGCCGTCGATGTACATCTCACGCCGGGCCTTCGCGCAGTCGTGGACGTCGAGCCCGAGGTGGTGGCTCGTGCCGTGCACCATGTAGCGGCGGTGGAACTGGTTGTCCTGCTGGAGGGATTCCTCGGCGGTGCCGGGCAGGAACCCCCACTCGGCGGTCTTGCGCGCGATGACCTCCATCGCGGTGGCGTGCACCTGGCGGAAGGTGATGCCCGGCTTGACGATCGCGAACGCAGCGTCGGCCGCTTCGAGCACGGCTTCGTAGACGAGGCGCTGCACGTCGGAGAACCGGCCGCTCACCGGCAGCGTGCGCGTGATGTCCGCCGTGTAGAAGGAGTCGACCTCGACACCGGCGTCGATGAGGATGAGGTCACCGGGCTGCACGGCGCCGTCGTTCCGGGTCCAGTGCAGGATGCAGGCGTGGTGCCCCGAGGCGGCGATCGTGTCGTAGCCCACCGTGTTGCCGTCGGCACGCGCGCGACGGTTGAAGGTCCCCTCGACGATGCGCTCCCCGCGGGGGTGGGCGAGCACCTGGTCGAAGTCGGCGATGACGTCGTCGAAGCCGGCCTTCGTCGCGGCCACCGCCTCGCGGAGCTCGTGCACCTCGTACGCGTCCTTGACGAGGCGCAGCTCGGAGAGGTCGCGTGCCAGGACGTCGTCGGTCGCGGGCACGCCGTCGGTCTCGGGGGCCCCGCCGACGGCGCTGCCCAGGCGGTCGTCGAGGAGGCGCGTGAGGTCGGTGTCGGCGTCACGCACGACGAGCACCGACGCGTCGAACCCGGCGCTGACCGAGTCGAACGCCCCGAGGTCGGCCGTCGCGAGCCCGAGGTCGGCGGCGACCTCGTCGAGGGAGGGGCGCGGGCCGACCCAGAACTCACCGATCTCCGGGTTGGCGTAGAACTCCTCGGAGTCGCGGCCGGCGGTCGCGCGGAAGTAGAGCGTGGCGTCGTGCCCGGAGCCGTTCGGCGTCATGACGAGCACGGAGCCGACGACGGTGTCGGTGCCCCAGCCGGTCAGGTGCGCGAACGCGGAGTGCGGGCGGAAGGGGTAGTCGCAGTCGTTCGACCGGACCTTCGCCTGCCCCGCGGGCACGACGATCGTCCGGCCCGGGTGCAGCTCGGAGATGCGGGCCCGACGCTCCGCTGCGAACGCTGCCTGCTCGCGCGGGGCGGGCAGGGGGCGGTCACGATCGGCCCACTGGGAACCGATGTAGTCCTTGAAGGTCGACGACCCGGGAGTCGTCGATCGGTTGCTCGTCGCGCGGGGAGTGGTGTCGGACATGCACCCATCATCGCACCGCGCGGGTCCGCCGGCCTGTGCGCCCACTCACCTGTGGATAGCATTGACGTCGTGCCCGATCCGTTCATCGACCTGCACGCGCACTCGAGCGTCTCCGACGGCACCGAGCGCCCCGCGGACCTCGTCCGGGCGGCTGCCGCTGCCGGACTCGACGGCGTCGCCCTGACGGACCACGACACCACCGCGGGCTGGGCCGAGGCCACCGCGACCGCACGTGACCTCCCCCTCACGCTCCTCCCGGGCCTCGAGCTGAGCACCCGGGTCGGCCACCGCAGCGTCCACGTGCTCGGCTACCTCGTCGACCCCGACGACCCCGGTCTCGTCGCCGAGACCACCCGCATCCGCGACGGACGGCTGTCCCGGGCGCGCCGCATGGTGGAGCGCATCGGACGCGACCACCCGATCACCTGGGACGACGTCCTCGCACAGTCGAGCGACGGCGCGACGATCGGACGCCCGCACATCGCCGACGCGCTGGTCGCCCGCGGGCTCGAGTCCGACCGCAGTGCGGCGTTCCGCGGGATCCTGCACCCGGCGTCGGGTTACTACGAACCGCACGAAGCGCCGTCGCCCCTGCGCGGGGTCGAACTCATCCGGCAGGCCGGCGGCGTGCCCGTCATCGCGCACCCGGCGGCGTCCTCGCGCGGCATCGTGATCGACGAGCCGATGCTCCGCGAACTCGTCGACGCCGGGCTCGGCGGGCTCGAGGTCGACCACCGCGAGAACCTCGCGCACGGCAAGCGCACCCTGCTCGACTGGGCGGTGCGGTACGGCCTGTTCGTCACCGGGTCGAGCGACTACCACGGCACCGGCAAGCCGAACCGGCTCGGGGAGCACCGGACGTCCCTGGCCGCGTTCGACGCGATCCGCTCCGAGGCCACCGGCAGCGTGCCGGTCGTCGGCGCCGGGTCCCGCCTGGCCTGACCGGGCGCCGGCCCCCGAGACTCGGGCTGGGCTCCGCGAGACTCGGGCTGCGCGACCGGACTCGGGCTCGGCAGCGCGAGGAACGTCGCCCACGTCGAGTCTCGCGACGCGGCGCCCGAGTCTCGCCGCGCGTCCCGCGAGACTCGGGCTGGGCGACCGGACTCGTGCTCGGCAGCGCGAGGAACGTCGCTCAGCCCGAGTCTCGGCAGTCGGCACGGCGGGCACGGACGACGAAGGGTCCGTCGCGGAACGCGACGGACCCTTCGTCCTGGAGGCGCTACTCGCCGTCCGACGAACCCTGCGGCGCCGAGGCGGTCGCATCGGTCGACCCGCTGCCGCTCCCGCGACGGCGGCGCCGACGGCGGCGCTTCGCGGCACCGTCGGTCGAGCCCTCGGCGCCCGAGGTGCCGGCCGCGCCGTCGGCGGCCGGGGACTGCGCGCCCGATGCCTGAGAGGCGGACTGCTCCGAGCCTCCTGTGCGGGTGCGGGTGCGTGACCGGGAGCCGCTGCTGCGCGGCCGGTCGCTCGTCTTCTTGTCGGCGGGACCACCGGCGGAGGCCGCATGCGCGGAGGCGCCGGGGAGGCGGCCCTTGGTGCCCTTCGGGATGTCGAGGTCCTCGAAGAGGTGCGGCGACGACGAGTAGGTCTCGACCGGCTCGGGGATGCCGAACTGGAGCGCCTTGTCGATCAGCGTCCACTTGTGCAGGTCGTCCCAGTCCACGAACGTGACCGCGATGCCGGTCTTGCCCGCGCGACCGGTGCGGCCCGCGCGGTGCAGGTAGGTGTCCGGGTCGTCCGGGATCGTGTGGTTGATCACGTGCGTGACGTCGTCGACGTCGATGCCCCGGGCCGCGACGTCGGTCGCGATGAGCACGTCGCGCTTGCCGGCCTTGAAGGCGGCCATGGCGCGCTCGCGCTGTTCCTGGTTGAGGTCGCCGTGCACGGCCGCGGCGTTGAACCCGCGGTCCTTCAGCTCCTCGACGAGCTTCGCCGCGGCACGCTTCGTCCGGGTGAAGATGACGGTCTTGCCGCGCCCTTCCGCCTGGAGGATCCGGGCGATGACCTCGTCCTTGTCGAGCGAGTGCGCGCGGTAGATGACGTGCTTGATGTTGGCCTGGGTGAGGCCCTCGTCCGGATCGGTCGCGCGGATGTGGACGGGACGCGTCATGAAGCGACGGGCCAGTGCCACGATCGGTGCGGGCATCGTCGCGGAGAACAGCATCGTGTGCCGCACGGCGGGTACGGCCTGGAAGATCCGCTCGACGTCCGACAGGAAGCCGAGGTCGAGCATGCGGTCGGCCTCGTCGAGCACGACTTCCTGCACGTGCGAGAGGTCGAGCAGGCGCTGCCGCTGCAGGTCGATGAGGCGCCCGGGGGTGCCGACGACGATCTGGGCGCCGGCCTTGAGCTGCTCGATCTGGCCCTCGTACGCCTTGCCGCCGTAGATCGACACGATCGTCGTGGAACGGTTCGAGGTGGCCAGTTCGAGGTCCTCGGTCACCTGCACCGCGAGCTCACGGGTGGGGACGACCACGAGGGCCTTCACGCCGGGCGCGGGGTCGGCGCCGAGGCGCTGGACGAGCGGGAGGCCGAAGCCGAGGGTCTTGCCGGTACCCGTCTTGGCCTGGCCGATGATGTCCTGGCCGGTGAGGGCGAGCGGGATCGTCTGCTGCTGGATCGGGAAGGGCTCGAGGATGCCCTTCGTCGCGAGCGCGTCGACGATGTCCTGCTCGATGGAGAGGTCTGCGAAAGTCAAAGGATCACCTTAGTTCTGGTGGAAGTCCGGACCAGTCTACCGACGGGCCCGGACGGACGGGGCGCGGGGCGGTTCCCGCTATGCTCGTCGGGTGGTGTCGTGGTGGAACCGGAAGCGCGCGGCGCAGCTCGCCGCAGCGTGGCTCGCGTCGCGGAACCCGCGGAACGCGTCGCCCGTCGAACGTCTGCAGCTCGACGACGTCAGCCCCGAGCTCGACGTCTACCTCGGCCAGGCCGCGTACCTCCAGCTGTCGTTCTACGAGACGATGGGCCGCGCCGGGGCCGGTGCCCCCACCCTGTCGGGCCGCCTGGTCACCGGCGTGCTCGCGACGACCGCGCTCGAGCGGCACCGGACCATCGTCGGCGAGATCGAACGCACCGGCGGTGATCCCGCAGCCCTGATGGCGCCCCACCGCGAGGCGATCGACCGCTTCCTCGAGCGCACGAGCGGCGCGGACTGGTACGAGTCGATGCTCACGGGCTACGTCACCGCGGGGATCCTCAACGACCTGTTCGGCAGCCTGCTCCGCTCGCTCCCGGCGGACGTCCGTCAGCGGCTGCGCACGGTGTTCGACTCGCGTGAGGAAGCCGCCGTGGTCGAGGAACTCACCGCCCGCATCGAGGAGGAACCCCGGGTCGGCTCACGGCTCGCGATGTGGGGCCGGCGGCTCGTCGGGGACACCCTGCTCGTCGCGCGTTCTGCGTTGGCGTCCCACGCGCGCGAGGACCAGGAACGGCTCGAGCCGGTCTGGACGGAACTCATCGCCGCGCACACCCGACGCATGGACGCGCTCGGCCTGACGGCCTGACGCTCGAAGGGCGCCCGCGCGGGGAGGCTCAGGCCCCCTGCGCCTTGACGCGCTCGTAGTACGCGGTGTCGGCTGCGGTGCGGCGTCGCCCGAGCAGCCACTCGGTGACGAGCGCCACCACGGCCGCACCGGCCAGCGCGACGACCCAGATCCACGTCGCGTCGTACGCCCAGCCGGCCCAGGTCAGCGCTTCCCACAGCACCGCGGCGACGATGCCGCCGACCGCCGGTCCGAGCAGTGAGCCCCGGGTGGAGCGCCACGGCAGGACCGCGTGCGCGACGGCCCCGACGATCACGCCACCGAGGACCGCGAACAGCAGTTCCACGTCGTCAGGCGACGAAGCCGATGCGGCGGGACTCCTCCGCGCCGACCTCGACGTAGGCGAGCGCGGCGACGGGGACGATGAACCGACGTCCCTTCTCGTCCTGCAGCGACAGGTGCGTCGACTTTGCGGCGAGGGCCTCCGACACGGCCTTCTCGATCTCGTCCGCGGTGTGTGCGGTCTCGAACGCGATCTCGCGCGGGCTGTTCATGATGCCGATCTTGATGTCCACGAGCACAGCGTATCCGAGCGGCTGCGGGGACCATCGGACGTTCGCCGCAGGCGCACTGCCTCGCCCGGCCGCGGCTGCCGTGCGGTGTCGGTCGCTCCGGTTACCGTACGAGGGTGCCCCAGACGACGTTGACGCCCGCCCCCGCGGACACCGGGGTCCTGCGGGCGCTCGCGGCGGACGCGTCGCAGGCAGCGGTCCTGTCCCTGCCCGACGGACGGCACGCGGCGGTGCTCGGTGCGCCCGGCACCGGGAAGACCACCACCCTGTCGCGACTCGTCGCCGCCCGGCTCAGCCGCGGCGACGCGATCTCGACCGACGGCCACACGACCGTGCTCGCCCTGACGTCCGCGCGTGCCGCTGCCACCGCCCTCCGCGACCGCCTCGCCGCCGCCGTCGGGCGGGTGGTGCCGGGCGCCCTCGCCCGCACCGTGAACTCGCTCGCGTTCCAGATCGTCGCCCACGCGGCGGCCGTGCAGGGGCAGGAACCGCCCACCCTGCTCACCGGTGGTGAGCAGGACCGCATCATCGCCGACCTGCTCGAAGGGCACGAACTGGACGGCACCGGTCCGGAGTGGCCCGAGCCCATCACGAGCGTGGTGCGCGAACGCGCAGGCTTCCGCACGGCGCTGCGCGACGTGATGATGCGGGCCGTCGCGGCCGGGGTCGAGCCGGACGACATGCGCGAGCTCGGCGACGACTCCGGGCGGCCGGAGTGGCGGGCCGTCGGGGACTTCGTCGACGAGTACCGCGCCGCCGTGACCGCGTTCCGCGAGACCGGGCTCGACGCTGCCGAACTCGTCGCGTACGCCACGGCCGCGGTGCTCCGCGGACAGGTCCCGGCGAGCGTCGCCGCGCTCCAGCTCGTGGTGGTCGACGACACGCAGGAGCTGGTCGAGGGGGAGATCGCCCTGCTCGGGGCGCTCGCCCGCTCCGGCGTCCAGGTCGTGGCGTTCGGCGACCCGGACATCGCCGCCTCCGCGTTCCGCGGCGCCGAACCCGACGTGCTCGGGCGGCTCGGGTCGCGGCTCGGTGTCGACCACGTGGACGAACTGGTGCTCACCACCGTGCACCGGCACCCCGCCCCGATCCGGGAACTCGTCTCGAGCGTCACCGCGCGCATCGGCGCCGCAGCGGCCGGTCGACAGCGGACCGCGACGGCCACCGCGGACGACGCCCGCCCCGACGCCGTCGTCCACCTCGAGGGCGCCAGTCGCGCTGCGCTCGTGGTGGCGGTGGCACGCAGACTCCGCGAGCACCGGCTGCTGGACGGCGTGCCGTGGCACCGGATGGCCGTGGTCACCCGCAGCGGTGCGGCGATCCCCGAACTCGTCCGCGCGCTCTCCGTCGCCGAGGTCCCCGCCACCGCCGGGGCCGCACCCGTCCGGCCGCGCGACGACACCGCTGCCCGAGCGCTCCTCGACGCGGCGGCGGTCTCGCTCGGCGTGCTCCCGCTCGACGCGGCGCTCGCCACGTCCTTCGCCACCGGACCGCTCGGCGGGCTCGACACCCTCGCGATCCGGCGGCTCCGGCTCGCACTCCGACGTGAAGAACTCGCCGGCGGCGGCACACGCACCGCCGACGAACTCCTGGTGGACGCGCTCGGCGCTCCGGAGCGGTTGGCGACCGTCGACGCCGGCTTCGCACGCCGCGCGACGCGGCTCGCCCGGAGCCTGGTCCAGGCCCGGACGGACGCCGACGGGGGTGCCAGCATCGAGGAGATCCTCTGGGGCCTCTGGGAACGCAGCGGACTCGCGGCCACCTGGGGTGCACAGTCCGCGGCGGGCGGTGTCGGCGCGGCCGAAGCGGACCGGCACCTCGACGCGGTGGTCGGACTGTTCACCGCGGCGAAGCGGTTCGTCGAGCGCACCCCCGACGCCCCGGCCCGGGTCTTCGTCGACGACCTGCTCGGCTCGGATCTGCCCGAGGACTCCATCGGCCCGGACCGGACGGCCGGTCGGGTCCGCGTGCTCACCCCGTCCGCCACCATCGGCCTCGAGTGCGACGTGGTCGTCGTCCTCGGGCTGCAGGACGGCGTCTGGCCGAACACCCGGGTCCGGGGGAGCCTGCTCGACCCGGACGGACTCGTCCGTGCCGCTGCCGGCGTCCCGCACGCAGCGGTCGACGACCGCGCCGCCGTGATCGCCGACGAGCTCCGGCTGTTCGCCCGCGCCGTGTCCCGTGCCACCACGCAGGTCGTGATCGGGACGGTGGCGAACGACGACGAGGCGCCCTCGCCGTTCGTCCGGCTCGTGCCCGTCCCGCCGGACCGGCAACCGACCGTGCACCCGCTCTCGCTCCGGGGGCTGGCGGGGTCCCTCCGGCGCCGCGTCGTCTCGGCGGGGGATCCCGAGGCCGCCTCGGCCCTCGCCCGCCTCGCCGCGGCGGAGGTGCCGGGCGCCGCGCCGGACGACTGGTACGGGCTCGCCGAGCCGTCCACCGACGAGCCGCTCGTCGACCTCACCGCCGATCCGGCACCCGAGCACGAGGGCGGCGAGCCCGTCGCGCCGACCGTCTCGGTCTCGCCGTCACGCATCGGGACCTTCGAGGAGTGCCCGGTGCACTGGTTCGTGCAGACGTTCGGCGGCGGTGCCCCGAGTCCCGCCATGGGCATCGGGACGATCGTGCACGAGGCCATGGAGCACGCCACAGAGATCGACGTCGAGTCGCTGTGGCAGCACGTCGAGGGCCGGTGGGACGAGCTGACCTTCGAGTCGCCGTGGATCGCCGACCGCGAGCGCGCCCGGACCCGCCGCATGATCGAGGGGCTCAGCGACTACCTGCGCACCTTCGCGAGCGCAGGACGACGGCTGCTCGGCGCGGAGACCTCCTTCGCCCTGGTGACCGGCCCGGCACGCATGCGCGGCAGCATCGACCGGATCGAGGTCGACCCCGACGGACGGGTCAGCGTCGTCGACCTCAAGACCGGACGCTCGATGCCGAGCGAGAAGAACGACATGCCCGGGCACCCGCAGCTCGGCGCGTACCAGCTCGCGGTCGAGGACGGCGCCGTCGACGGCGTCCCCGCCGGGGCGAGGATGGCCGACGCGCGCCTGGTGTTCGTGCAGAACCCGCGTGGCGGCCGTGCCTACTCGGAACGGACGCAGCAGGCGTTCGACGACGACGCCCGTGACGCCTACCGTCAGCGGCTGCACGCGGTCGCCGAGGGCATGGCGGGGCGAACGTTCCTGGCCAACGTCGACGACCACTGCGAGAAGGCCCGGACCGGCGTGGAGTGCCGCATCCACGTCGTGGGAGAGGTGACCTGGTGACCGGGGAACGGCTGCTCGACACCGCGCACGGTGACGCCGTCGACGCGCCGCGGCACGACGCGGACGCGATCGCGGACGCCCTCGGACGGCCCCGGCCGACCCCCCAGCAGCGCGCCGTGATCGAATCGCCCCTCGCGCCCGCGCTCGTGGTCGCGGGTGCCGGCAGCGGCAAGACGGAGACGATGGCCTCGCGGGTCGTCTGGCTGCTCGCGAACGGCATGGTCCGACCGGACGGCATCCTCGGCCTGACCTTCACCCGGAAGGCCGCGGGGGAACTCTCCGTCCGCATCAACGACCGCATCCGTGCGCTCGAGGACGTGGGTCTGCTCGAGGCCGGTGACGCCTTCGAGGCTCCGACGGTGTCGACCTACAACGCCTTCGCGAACTCGGTCTTCCGCGAGAACGCCCTGCTCGTCGGCCGTGACGGCGAGTCCCAGGTGCTCACCGAACCGTCGGCCTGGCAACTCGCGCGCCGGGTCGTGGTGGGCGCCCGCGACGACCGGCTCGCCGGACTCGACCGCGACGTCGACACCGTGACCGCGGCGGTCGTGGCGCTCGCCGGGGCGGTGTCCGAGCACCTCGTCGAACCCGCACGGCTGCGACGGTTCGCGATCGAGTTCGCCGGTCTGCTCGAACTGCCCGGCAACAACCGCGGGGCGCCGTACAAGGCCGTCACCGACGCCGTCGCCGCGATCGGCGCACTCGAACCGCTCGTCGACCTCGTCGAGGAGTTCCGGCGGCAGAAGGTCGACCGCGGTTTCGTCGAGTTCTCCGACCAGATCGCGCTCGCCCTGGCGGCGGCCGAGTCGGCGCCGCGTGTCGTGTCGGACCTGCGACAGCGTTACGGCGTCGTGCTCCTCGACGAGTACCAGGACACCTCGGTGGTGCAGACGCGCTTCCTCGCGCGGCTGTTCCGCGGGCACCCGGTGATGGCCGTGGGGGACCCGCACCAGTCGATCTACGGGTTCCGCGGGGCCAGCGCGGCGAACCTCGCCCGGTTCCCGCGGGACTTCGCGGCGGCTCCCACCGACCCGGACGCGGGCACCGCACCGACGCGACCGGTGACCTTCGCCCTGTCCACCAGTTGGCGGAACCCCGTCGACGTGCTCGTGGGCGCGAACGCCGTCGTGGCACCGCTCTCCGAGGCGTCCGAGGTCGACGTCGAACGCCTGGTACCCCGGCCGGGCGCCGACGCGGGCACCGTCGACGCGGTGTTCCCCGAGACGCTCCCGGAGGAGGCCGAGGCCGTCGCTCGCTGGTTCGCCGAACGTCGTGCAGCCGATCCGACGCAGTCGATGGCGCTCCTGCTCCGCTCCCGGAAGGACCTCGCGGCCTTCACGGCCGCGCTCGGCGAGCAGCGGGTGCCGTTCCACGTGCTCGGCACGGGCGGTCTGCTGCAGCGACCCGAGATCGTCGACCTCGTGGCGTGCCTGCGCGTGCTCCACGATCCCGCCGCGGGCAACGACCTCATCCGGCTGCTCGCCGGAGCACGGTGGCGGATCGGCGCAGCGGACATCGCCGCGCTGCACGCCCTCGCCCGCTGGCTGTTCGGGCGCGACCACACGCAGCAACGGCTCGACGACGACCTGACCGCCGCGTTCCGGGCATCGGTCGCCGCGGGCGAGCACGGCTCGATCGTCGACGCGCTCGACTTCGTCGCGACCGCCCCCGACGAGCACGGCGCACTCGCGGACATCAGCAGCGTCGGTCGTGCGCGGATGCGGGAACTCGGTCGTCAGCTCGCGGCGCTGCGGTCGCGTGCGAGCGGTGACCTCGTCGACTTCGTGACCCTCGTCGTGCAGGAGCTGCGGCTCGACATCGAGGTCGCCGCGCACGAGCAGGGGAGCGGGGCGTTCCTCGACGCCTTCATCGACGAGCTGGCCGGGTTCGTGGCCACCGACGACCGCGCCGACCTCGGCGCGTTCCTCGGCTGGATCGACGCCGCGGCGCGCCGGGACGACATGGGGCCCCGCTCGGAGGAACCCGAGTCCGGCACCGTGCAGATCCTGACCATCCACGGTTCGAAGGGGCTCGAGTGGGACGCGGTCGCGGTGCCGCGCCTCGTCGAGGGTTCGCTGCCCGCCCGTGCCCAGGAGGGCTCGTCGGGGTGGATCGGCTTCGGCCGGCTGCCCTACGAGTTCCGGGGCGACGCCGACGAACTCCCGCGACTCGACTGGCGGGGCCACGACGACCAGAAGTCCGTCACGCTCGCGATCGACGCCTACAAGGAGCAGGTGAAGGCGCGCAACGAGGACGAGGAACGACGGCTGACCTACGTGGCGCTCACGCGCGCCAAGCACGACCTGCTGGTGTCGGGGTCGTTCTGGGCGGGCGGAGTACGACCGACGGAGCCGAGCCGGTACCTGCGCGACCTGGTCGACGCCGGGGTGGTCGAAGCCGGAGTGGTGCCCGACGCGACCGAGCACGAGGAGAACCCCCTCGGGGACGCCGGCGCGACGCAGCGCTGGCCGCACGTGCCGTTCGGACAGCGTGCCGGTCGGGTCCTCGCCGCGGCCGAACGGGTGCGGAACGCCAACCCCGGCGCGGCCGGACGCTTCAGCGCCGACATCGACCTGCTGCTCGCCGAGCGCGCGGCGAACCGGAAGGCCCGGCACACCGTCGTCGTGCCGCACCGTGTCCCCGCGTCCGGGTTCAAGGACTACCTCGCCGAACCGGACGTCGTCGCGGAGCGCCTGCGCCGGCCGATGCCGGAACGGCCGTACCGTGCGACGCGCCTCGGCACGCTGTTCCACCAGTGGGTCGAACGGCGTGCGCGCAGCGGCGGGTCGCTCGAGACGCTCGACGCATGGGACGGTGAGCTCGACCTCGACCAGGACGACCTGGTGGACGCATCGACGGAGGGCGTGGTCACCGACGACGACGCCCGCCGACTCGCGACGTTCCAGGCGACCTTCGCCCGGTCACGATGGGCGGACCTGACGCCGATCGAGGTGGAGCGCGAGATCCACATCCCGTTCCTCGGGCACAGTGTCGTGTGCAAGCTCGACGCCGTCTACGACATCGACGGCCGGGCCGAGGTCGTCGACTGGAAGACGGGCAAGGCACCGGCGGGCGACGACGACCTGGCGAAGCGCCAGTTGCAGCTCGCGCTGTACCGCGTCGCGTACGCCGAGTTCACCGGGCGGCCCATCGACGAGGTCGACGCGGTGTTCTACTTCGTGGCCGACGACCTCGAGGTGCGGCCGCGGGAGCTGCTCGACCGCGCCGGGCTGGAACGCGCGTGGCGCGACGCGATCGGTTGACACCACCACCCGCGCCAGGCGCGCCGACGTGGCGGAGCCGCACCGCGCCTCCTGGCCGACGGGTCAGCCGTGCCGACGCTCGGTCGACGACAGCAGCTCCTCGACCTCGCCGATCTCCATCGTCTCCGGCGACACGGACTGCAGCGGCGCCGCACTCGGCGTCCGGACCGTGTCCACCAACCGGTGCATCATCGCGACCGCGTCGTCGACGACCTCCGTGCTCTTCACCTGCACCCCGTGCAACAGCCACTGCGCGGTCTCGAGCTCGTGGTGCACCCGCGCGCGCTGCGCGAGCTGCCGGTCCCGACCGCCGCCGTTCGCCTCGTAGGCGCTGAGCACGGTGTCGAAGGCGTCCTGGCGGCCGGCGAGCACCCAGGCGAGGTCCTTCGCCGGGTCGCCGAGCCGCAGCTCGCCCCAGTCGATGACGCCGGTGACGGCGTCGCCGTCGACCAGGATCGTGCCGGTGCCGAGCGACCCGTGCACGACCGTCGGCGTGAACTGCCAGAGCTGCTGGTCGCGGGCCGCGCCCTCCCACCGCTCCTTGAGCGCCGCCGGGACGAGCTTCGTGGCGACGGCACGGTCCATCACGGAGACGGCGGACCGCAGCACCTCGAAGGGGGTGAGCGACGGCAGACCGGCATCGGTGACGAAGCTCGTCGGCAGTTGGTGGATCGCCGCGATCGCCCGGCCCACGCTGGTGGCCAGGTCCGGTCGCTCGACGAGCGTCCGGAGGCTCGGGTGCGTGCCCGGCAGGTAGGTGGTGACGATCGCGCGGGTGGACCCGATCGGCGCCTGTCCGCGGTACTCCGCGACGCCGAACGGGAGGCGCGTGCGGATCCCGGCGCTCAGCGCACGGATCGCGACGAGGTCGGCGGACTGGCGTGCCTCGGCGCGCTGGTTGCGCGGTCGCCGGATCGCGATCTCGGGACCGTCGGCATCGCGGAGGACGGCCGACTCGTAGTCACCGGAGGCTGCCGAGCCGAGCGTGCGCGTACCCGTGACGACCAGGCCTGGGACGGCCGTCGTCGCCAACGCGGCTAGAGTGAACTGGGATCCCGCCATGCCCCTCAGGGTAGGTCCGCAGCCGGTGGTCGAGCGTGCGCCACGCTGGCCCGGGGCAGCCCGGGCGTCCTGCACCCAGACCCGATCCGACCCGAGGAGCCCCCTGCCGTGACCGTCGAGTTCGCCGCCCGGCTGCCCCTCTCCCGCAACGACCTCGACCGCGACGCGGAGTTCCGGACGACGGCGGACATCGACCGCGTCCTCCGCGAGGACCCGTCGACCCGGTACCTGCCCGTGCGCGGGTCGGAGATGCTCCGCAACGCCGACGGCACGCTGCGCTTCGTGTCCGCCGACGCTGTGCCCGCGGGCACCGTGACGCTCTACCTCGGCCGCTCGGTGTCCGACGCCTCCGACGCCCCCGTCGGCACGCGGTTCGTGGCCGCCTTCGTCGACACCGTGACCGCCGCCGCGATCGAGCCGTCCGACGACGCGTGGGAGAGCCTGCGGATGTTCGGCACCGAGCTCTCGCCGCGTGACCAGGGACTCGCGGTCGAGGCGGTCGCCATGGCGAACTGGCACGCCGTGCACGGGTTCTCGCCGCGGACCGGCTCGGCGACCGACGTCGTGAGCGGCGGGTGGGTGCGGCGGGACCCCGAGGGTCACGAGCACTTCCCGCGCACGGACGCCGCCATCATCGTCGGGGTGACGGACGCCGAGGACCGCATCCTGCTCGGCTCGAACGCCGCGTGGGACGCGAACCGGTACTCGCTGCTCGCCGGCTTCGTGGAGCCGGGGGAGTCGCTCGAGGACGCCGTCCGTCGCGAGGTGTGGGAGGAGTCCGGCGTCCGGGTCGAGGAACCCGAGTACCTCGGGTCGCAGCCGTGGCCCTTCCCGGCGTCGCTCATGCTCGGGTTCCGCGCGCGTGCGGTGGACGGCGACCCGACGACCGCGCGGCCCGACGGCGTCGAGATCCTCGACGTGCGCTGGTTCTCCCGCGAGGAGATCCGGGAACGAGCCGGGGACACCCTGCTCCTGCCCGGTCGGACGTCGATCGCCCGCGCCATCATCGAGGAGTGGTACGGCGGCCCGCTGGACCTGCCGTGAGCAACGCCTCCGGGGCGGCGCCGTCGGCGTCGGGCGCCCGGCCGCCGGCGCCGGACGAACTCCTCGCCGCGCTCGACGCCGAGCAGCGCACGGTGGCCCGCACCCTCCTCGGTCCCGTCGCCGTGCTCGCGGGCGCCGGCACCGGCAAGACCCGCGCGATCACGCACCGCATCGCCTACGGCGTGGCCACCGGCACCTACGCGCCGAACCACGTCCTCGCCCTGACGTTCACCACCCGGGCGGCCGGTGAACTCCGGTCACGGTTGCGCGCGCTCGGCGCCGGCACCGTGCAGGCCCGCACCTTCCACGCCGCGGCGATGGCGCAGCTGAGCTACTTCTGGCCGGACACCGTCGGCGGCCACGCCCCGCGCATCGTCGAGTCGAAGGGCCGGATGATCGCGCACGCCGCGGACACCGTGGGCATGCAGGTCGACACCCCGACCCTGCGCGACCTGGCCGCGGAGGTCGAGTGGCGCAAGGTCCAGATGCTCTCCTACGACGAGTACGAGGCGGCGGCGGCCGAACGGGTGATGCCGCGGGACACGCCGCCCCGTCGGGTCCTCGACCTCATGCGCGCGTACGAGCAGCTCAAGGACGACCGCCGGCAGCTCGACTTCGAGGACGTCCTGCTCGCCACGCTCGGCATGGTGGAGTCCGAGCCACGCGTGGCGTCGTACGTCCGCCAGCAGTACCGCTTCTTCGTGGTGGACGAGTACCAGGACGTCTCGCCCGTGCAGCACGACCTGCTGCGGGCCTGGCTCGGAGGGCGTGACGACGTCTGCGTCGTCGGGGACGCGAGCCAGACGATCTACTCGTTCGCGGGGGCGTCGAGCCGGTACCTGCTCGGGTTCGGCTCGGAGTTCCCGCGCGGCTCGGTCGTGCGGTTGGAGCGCAACTACCGTTCCACGCCCGAGGTCGTGCACGCGGCCAACGCGCTCATGCGCGGACAGCCGGGCGCTCTCGACCTCGTCGCGCAGACCGCCGAACCGGGCCCGGAGCCCGAGGTCATCGCCTCCGCCCACGACGGCGACGAGGCGCAGGCGGTCGCTCGCCGCATCGCCGACCTGGTCGCCGCCGGAGCGGCGTACGGCGACTGCGCCGTGCTGTACCGGCTCGGTGCGCAGGCCGCGGCGATCGAGTCGGCGCTCGGCCGCGCGGGGATCCCGTACCGGGTGCAGGGCGGCACGCGGTTCTTCGACCGGCCCGAGGTGAAGCTCGCCGTGCACCACATGCGCGGGGAAGCGGTGCGTCAGACCGACGACGAGCTCACACGGCGGGTGGGGCTCGTCCTGCAGGTGAGCGGCTGGACCCCCACGCCGCCGGAGGGGGCCGGTGCCGTCCGTGAGCAGTGGGAGGCACTGCAGGCGATCATGGGGCTCGCCGAGGACGCTCCCGCCGGCACGACCATGCAGCAGTTCACCCAGGACCTCGTCGACCGCGCGGCGACGCACCACGAGCCCGAACTCGACGCGGTGACGCTCGCGACGCTGCACTCGTCGAAGGGGCTCGAGTGGCCGCACGTGATCGTGATCGGGGCAGCCGAGGGGCTGCTCCCGATCTCGTACGCGACCACCGACGCGCAGATCGACGAGGAACGTCGGCTGTTCTACGTCGGGATCACCCGCGCCCGGCGCTCGGTGACCGTCACGTGGTCACGGCAGGGTTCCACGCGTGGGGGCGCCCGGGTGGCGAGTCGGTTCCTGGCAGCGCTCGGCACGCGCAGCGCCGATGGAACGCCACCGCCCGCACGCTGACGGACAGGTCGTCGCGCTCGAAGACCAACTGCTCGTCCCGCGGGCGCTGCGTCGTGGACGGCAGCCGTTCGAGGACCAGTCGCGCGGCCGCCGCCGCGACGGCCGCCCGCCGGTAGGGCGACAGCGGTGCCGCTGGGCGGCCCCACACCTGCGCGGCGACGGCGGGCCACGCCGGGTCGTCGTCGACGCGTGCGTACTCGACGCACTGGAGGCACGGGCCGGCACCCGGGACCACGAACGGGCCGACGCGCACCCGGCCGTCGCCCACCACGACCGGCAGGTGGGGCACGCCGCGACGCGTCCAAGCGGCGCGGAGCGCCGGGTCGACCACGTGGTCCGCGACGGCGACGGCGAGCCGGGGGTCCGGGTCGGGGACGGCGATCGGTCCGCCCGGCGGTGCGGTCGTCCGGGCGACGGTCACGCCCTCGCCCTCGCCCGCGAGCATGTCCGCGAGCGTGTCCGCCAGGGCACCGGGACCGTGCACCTCGACCCGCACGAGGGGACCGGGAAGGACGTCCACGAGCGCCGTCGACGCCGCCCCGAGCACGCGTGCGGCGACCGCGGGCGTGCACCCGGTCGCCGCTGCGAGTCCCGGCAGCGCCGAACGCCCGGTGTCCCGTCGCAGCGCGCCGAGGAACCGTTCCTCCGCCGTCGTCGGGACGGGCACGACGGCGCGCGGCGGGTCCACGCCGAGCTGCACGGTCGTCGGGTCGCGCCAGACGAACTCGAGAGCCGGATCGATTCGGATGCCCATGCCCCAACGTTGGCCGACGGGGCGGCCGCACGGGGCCGGGTCAGCGGATCTGTGGAGAACTCACCGCGGCTCGTCGCCGGGGTCCTCGTCGACGTGACCGGACTCGTCCTCGCGGGGACGATCGCCGGTCGTGTCGTTCAGCAGGTCCTCGAGTGCACGGTCGAACTCGTCGTCCTCCGCGGAGCGGCCCGGGTTCCGCAGCCGCGCCACGAACGCGTCGGGCGCGTCGATGTCCTCCGAGGTCGGGACCGCGTCGAAGTGCGACCAGAGGGCGTCGCGCTGCTCGGCACCGAGCTCGTCGGTCACCCGCTGCCACATCGCTGCGGCCTCGCGCAGACGACGGGGGCGGAGTTCGAGGCCGACCAGGGTCGCGAACGCGGACTCCGCGGGACCACCCGCCGCGCGGCGGCGGCGGACCATCTCGGCGATCGCGCCCGACTTCGGCAGGCGGGCCGTGGCGGCGGCGGTCACGGTGTCGACCCAGCCCTCGACGAGCGCGAGCATCGTCTCGAGACGGGCGAGCGCGGCCTCCTGCTCTTCCGTCCGCGGCGGGATGAGCGCGCCGGAGGCGAGCGCGTCGCGCAGCTGTTCCTGGTTCGTCGGGTCGATCTCGGACGCGAGTTCCTCGACGCGGTCGAACGGGATGTGGATGCCCCGCGCGTAGTCCGTGATCGACGAGATGATGTGCAGCCGGAGCCACCTCGCCGACCGGAAGAGCCGAGCGTGCGCGAGCTCGCGGACGGCCAGGTAGATGCGGACCTCGTTCTCGGGGACGTCGAGCCCCTCGGCGAACTCGGCGACGTTCTGCGGGAGGAGCGCGGCGACCTGCTCGTCGAGCAGCGGCACGCCGACGTCCCCGCCGGACACGACCTCCTTCGAGAGCTGTCCGACGACCTGGCCCAGCTGGATCGCGAAGAGGGCGCCACCGACGCCGCGCATCGCCTTCGAGACGTCGCCCAGCATGGCCTTCAGCTGCTCCGGCGCGCGCTGTTCGATGGCCTCCGTCAACGCGTTCGCGATGCTCAACGCGACGGGCTCGGCGATCTGTGCCCAGACCGGCGTGGTCGCCCTCGCCCACTGCTCCCGCGTGTACAGGCTCGGGGTCGCGGTGAGCTCGGCCACCGTGGTGGCCTCGTCCAGCCACAGTGCGGCGACCTGGAACGCCTGGTCGGCCGCCTGGGAGGTCACCGGGTCCACCGGGTGACCGCCGTCACGAGCGATGGCGGTGGCGCGTTCGGCCGCGACGGAGAAGTCGATGCCGTCGACACCCGACCGGGCCGCGCGCTGCAGCTGGCTCATCAGGTTCGCGACGAATGCCGGGTCGTTCGGCAGACCCGCGGCACCCGCCAGCTGCGACGGGTCGATCTGGCCCTCTCCGGAGAGGAGCTTCCGGAGCATCTCCTGGAAGTCGTCGTCCGGCCCCGGCTGCGGTTCATCAGGCATGGCGACTACGCTAATCGCTGCTCACGGGGCCGCGCCTGGGACGCCCCCGTGGGAACGCCCCAACCGCTGCGCCGAGGGCGAACAGCCCACCGTGGAAGGACGCTGCGTGACCCTCTTCGCCCCTGAACCCCGTCGACGTCCGCGCTCCAGGACGATCGGGTGGGCGTTCGTGATCGGTGCCGTCGTGCTGGGCCTGTTCGCCAGCCTGCTGCCGAGTCCGTACCTCATCGAGGTGCCCGGACCGGTCTACAACACCATCGGCACGCAGAAGCAGGGGAGCGGCAAGGACGCGAAGGACGTCAAGCTCATCCAGATCGACGGGCACCCGACCTACCCGACGTCCGGCGCGCTCGACATGCTCACGGTGGGGATCGAGGGCGACGCCACCCACCGGCCGTCCTGGACGAGCGTGATCCGTGCCCTCTTCACGCCGTCCGAGGCCGTGATCCCGGCCGAGGCCGTCTACCCCGCGGGCACGACGACCGACCAGGTGAACCAGCAGGACACCGCGGACATGCAGCAGTCGCAGCAGTCGGCGGTCGCCGCCGCGCTCATCCAGCAGGGCCACGACGTCCCCACCGAACTCGAGGTCGGCACGGTCCAGAAGGGGTCGGCAGCGGACGGCGTCATCGAGAAGGGCGACGTCATCCGGTCGTTCGACGGCACCGAGCTCACGACCAACGCCGACGCGACCTCGCTCCGCGAACTCGTCGCGAAGCACGGGACGTCGAGCCCCGCGAAGGTGGTCGTCGAGCGTGGCGGCGCCGAGAAGACCGTCGAGCTGACGCCGCGGGAGCAGCAGGGGACCGCGCTCATCGGTGTCGGCGTGGTCGAGCACTACGACTTCCCGTTCCGCGTCTCCATCAAGCTCCAGGACGTCGGCGGCCCGTCGGCGGGGATGATGTTCGCGCTCGGGATCATCGACGAGATCACGCCCGGCCAGCTGAACGGCGGCAAGCACGTCGCCGGGACCGGGACGATCAGCGCCGACGGCGAGGTCGGCGCGATCGGGGGCATCCGCCAGAAGATGTTCGGCGCGAAGGACGCCGGGGCGACGGTCTTCCTCGCACCCGCAGGCAACTGCGACGAGGTCGTCGGCCACGTGCCGGGCGGACTCGACGTCTACAAGGTCTCGACGCTCGACCAGGCCGTGACCGACCTGCAGACCATCGCGTCCGGCGGGAGCACGGCGAAGCTCGCCCGCTGCACTTCCTGATCGTCCGTACAGCTTCAGGGGTGCTCGTGCCACATAGGATCGATGCACTGACGGCCCGCCGCGCCGGGCCCGCCGGTTCGACACGTCTGGAGCACATCAAGTGACGACAACCTCGTCCACCTCGGGGCGGCGTTCGCCGCGGGTCCCGATCGTGGTCACGATCATCGTGCTGGCCGCACTGGTGATCGGCTTCTTCATCTTCGCGAGCCTGTACACCGACTACGCGTGGTTCGCGCAGCTCGGCTTCCAGCAGGTGCTGACCACCCGGTGGATCGCGGGCACGCTGATGTTCCTCGCCGGGTTCCTCGGCATGGCCGTACCCGTGTACGCGAGCATCGCGATCGCGTTCCGGTTCCGGCCGGTCTACGCGAAGCTCAACTCGCAGCTCGACCGGTACCAGCAGGTCATCGAACCGTTGCGTCGCGCCGTCATGATCGGGATCCCCGTGGTGCTCGGCATCTTCGCCGGGCTCTCGACCGCCGGTCGCTGGAGCATGGTGCTCGAGTACTTCAACCGCACGCCGTTCGGCAAGACCGACCCGCAGTTCGGCCTCGACATCGGCTTCTACGTGTTCGAGCTGCCGTTCTGGCGCTCGATCGTGGCGTACTCGTCGGCGGTCGTGCTCATCTCGGGTCTCGCCGCGCTCGCCGCCTGCTACCTCTACGGGGCGATGCGCTTCGGCGGGCGTGAGGTCCGCATCTCCCGTGCCGCACGGGTCCAGCTCGCCGTGACCGCGGCGGTCTACATCGCCCTGCAGGCGGTCAGCCTGTGGCTCGACCAGTACGCCGCCCTGACCAAGTCGAACTCGCTCATCACCGGTGCGCAGTACACCGAGGTGAACGCGGTCATCCCCGGGCGCGAGATCATGGCGGGCATCGCGGCGATCGTCGCGATCCTCTTCATCGTCACCGCCGTGATCGGCCGCTGGCGCATCTCCATCGTCGGCACCGGCCTGCTGCTCGTCGCCGCGATCGTCATCGGCGGCATCTACCCGTGGATCGTGCAGCGCCTGCAGGTGAAGCCCTCGGAGCGCAGCTACGAGTCCGCCTACATCGAGCGGAACATCACAGCGACCCGTGACGCCTACGGGGTCTCGGACGTCAAGGAGCAGAACTACGACGCGACGACCGAGGCGACCTCCGGCGCGCTCGGCAAGGACGCGCAGACGACCGCCAACATCCGCCTGATCGACCCGAAGATCGTCTCGGACACGTTCAGCCAGCTCCAGCAGTACCGGCAGTACTACCAGTTCCCGAACGAGCTCGACGTCGACCGCTACGACGTCAAGGGGCAGACGGAGGACACCGTCATCGCCGTTCGTGACATCGACCTCAACGGGCTCAGCGCCGCCGCGAACACCCAGTACAACCGGGCGTTCGTCTACACCCACGGCTACGGCGTGACCGCCGCGTACGGCAACCAGCGTGCGAGCGACGGCAAGCCGGTGTTCCTCGAGTCCGGCATCCCGTCGAGCGGTGCACTCGGCGACTTCCAGCAGCGTGTGTACTTCGGCGAGACCTCGCCGCCCTACTCGATCGTCGGTGCGCCGAAGGGGTCGAAGAACGTCGAACTCGACTACCCGTCCGGTTCCGACGACGACAACGGCGGCAACGCGACCACGACGTACGCGGGCAACGGCGGACCGAGCCTCGGCAACTTCTTCAACCGGCTCGTGTACGCCGCGAAGTTCCAGTCGGAGCAGATCCTGCTGTCGAACGCGGTGAACAAGGACTCGCAGATCCTCTACGACCGCGACCCGCTCACGCGCGTGCAGAAGGTCGCGCCGTTCCTGACGCTCGACAGCGACGCGTACCCGGCGATCGTCGACCACCGCATCCAGTGGGTCGTCGACGGCTACACGACGAGTGACGCCTACCCGTACTCGCAGAGCCAGAGCCTGTCGGACAGCATCGCCGGCTCGGAGTCCTCCGCCTACCGCACGGACCAGGTGAACTACATCCGGAACTCGGTGAAGGCCACCGTCGACGCGTACACCGGCAAGGTCACCCTGTACTCGTGGGACACGAAGGACCCGGTGCTCAAGACGTGGGAGAAGATCTTCCCCACCGCGGTGAAGCCGGTCTCGTCCATGAGCGCCCAGCTGCTCGACCACGTGCGGTACCCGACCGACCTGTTCAAGGTGCAGCGTTCGATCCTCGGCACGTACCACGTGACCAACGCGAACTCGTTCTACTCGGGTGACGACGCGTGGAACACGCCGCAGGAGCCCACCTCGGGGACGAACGACTCGTCCGACTCGTCCGGCTCGTCCGACTCGACGACGACGAACTCCGGGGCGAACGCGCTCGGTACCACGACGACGACGACGCGCGCGAACCTGCAGGACCCGTACTACCTCACGATGAAGGTGCCGGGTCAGGGGACCGCCTACACCCTGTACACGACCTACATCCCCCAGCAGTCGGCCGGGTCGAACAACCGCAACGTGCTCACCGGGTACCTCGCGGTCGACTCGGACGCCGGTGGCGCCGGCAAGGGGAAGAAGGCGTCCGGCTACGGCAAGCTCACCCTGTTGACGATGCCGAAGACGGACAACATCCCCGGGCCGGCCCAGGTGCAGAACCTGTTCAACTCGGACACCACGGTCTCCCAGGAGCTCAACATCCTGAAGCGGGGGAACTCGACGGTGAAGCAGGGCAACCTGCTCACCCTGCCCGTGGGTGGCGGCTTCCTCTACGTGCAGCCGGTGTACGTGCAGTCGACGTCCAGTGGGTCGTACCCGCTGCTGCAGAAGGTCCTCGTGGCCTTCGGCGACAAGATCGCGTTCGAGGACACCCTCGACGAAGCGCTCAACAGCCTGTTCGGCGGCGACTCGGGCGCGACGGCGGGTGACCAGGGCGCTGCCGGGTCGAGCTCCGGGTCCTCGGGCTCCGGGTCCTCCGACTCCGGTTCGTCGAGCGGTTCCGGGTCGTCCGACGCGGGCTCCGGCTCGTCGTCGGGTTCCGGGTCATCCAGCGGTTCGGGTGCCGTCGACAACGCCGCGCTCCAGAAGGCCCTGAACGACGCGAAGCAGGCGCTGCAGGACCGCCAGGACGCCTACGCGGAGAACGACCTGGTCGCCGCCGCCGAAGCGGACCAGCGCCTGCAGGAAGCGATCAAGGCCGCGACCGAGGCCGAGGGCGACAACTGACACACCGTGGCGGGGCACTCGATTTGTGCCCCGCCACGGCCGCGTGTAGGCTGTTCAACGTGCCGCGGGGTGGAGCAGTTCGGTAGCTCGCTGGGCTCATAACCCAGAGGTCGTAGGTTCAAATCCTGCCCCCGCAACCAAGCGTCACAGCGAAGGCCCCGGTCCAGTCGGACCGGGGCCCATTCGTTTCTGCTGGAAGCAGGCCGGAGGACGGGCTCTGGATCGGACATCAACGTGAGACGCCGTTCGGGACGAGCCCGGCCCGCTTCCTGCCACGAGCACAGTCTTTCGGGGTGAAGTCAGGGACATCCGTCATCCTCCGAGACCGTCGGTCCTCACGAGCGGCCTCTGAATCCGTTTCCGCTCGCGTATCGGGTCGAGCTCGGGCAATCCGAGCCGGAAGAGGCGGCACGGCTCGGTCGCGACGTCGGTGTAGATGCGAGTCGAAGCGCTCCGCTCCATGTTGCGGCCGCGCATCGCCCCTGTATGGGTGTGGCGTCGATTCGGGCTGGTCAGTAGCGAGCGCACGTGGTCGAGCTCTTCCGCAGCTCGGAACCTGTTCGGTGGAGTGCGCCCACATCGCGGATCGGGCTGCGGACGTCTCGATGACGCGCATCTGCCCCAGGCCACCCTGGCTCGCCGTTCGGCATCGGCGCCAGGAGGTTCTGAACCATGATCGAGCTGGGTACGGGATCCTCCTCGGCCAGAACCGTGGTTCCGCCTGTGCCGCTGGTTCGGCTGACGTTGTCGACCTCCCCGATCGCTCGGCGGCGGAACTGCTCTATCCCGGAGTCCACCGGGCCAGGTGACAATCGACCATCGCCACGGAGCGCAGCGCGGGCGGCGGGGAGCGTGCAGTCGTTCTTCACCGTGGGACGAGTGAACGACACGGTGCCATAGCGGTGGTGCGGAGTGATGAACTGCTTCTCTGGATTTTGGACGCTGGTTCCCGCGGGTGCTCAGTCGAGGTACCCGTTTCCCTCCGCCATTGGGACATGATGGCGGAGGCACTCGAAGGTTCTCGGCGTAGAGGCGTGACGTTTCGCGTTTCGGATCACAATTCGAAGCACACGTGGCTCACCGCGTTCGTCACTTTTTGTGATGCGATTGACATTCGAATGAGTCCATTGATTCCTGCATGTCCTCACATTTCGCCGCTACCGCCCCTTGACCTAGAGCGCTCTAGGTTCCGATACTGATCGACATGCAGAAGGTGGACTCCTCAGGTGCTGATGAATTCATTTCCATGAAAGAGATGGTGCGGCGCTCAGGGCTCAGTGAACACACGCTCCGATACTACGAGAAAGTCGGGCTGCTCAGCCGGATCGGTCGTGATAGCTCGAGCAGGCACCGGTACTACAACGAATCGGACGTGTACAGGGTCGTCACACTCGCGTGTCTCCGTGCCACCGGAATGTCAATTGAACAGATGCGTCAGTACCTCGGGGCAACCGACGCGAGCCCTGTTGCTGCTCAGGGCCAGATTGACCTTTTTGAGGATCACGGAGCGCGACTTCGACGGCAGATGGCCAGACTGCAACGTCAGCTCGAATACCTCGACGGGAAGGTCGCTTACTGGCGTGCGATCGCGCGCGGAAATACGGAACAAGCCCAAGCCATAAGCCTGAAGAGCTTCGACATTGCGCTTGAGATCAACAAAGAGTACAAGGAGAAGTGAAATGAAGACATGGTTGGTCACCGGGGCGAGCAAGGGCTTCGGTCGAGTTTGGGCGCTTGCAGCACTCGAACGGGGCGACCGGGTTGTCGCGACGGCTCGGAAGGTGGACAGCCTCGCGTCGCTCAGAGAGTCCTTCCCTGAGAATGCGCTGACTCTCCCGCTTGACGTGACCGACCGGGAAGCTGTAGGTAGGGCGATCGTGCAGGCCAAGGAACGATTCGACCGGATCGACGTGCTGATCAACAACGCTGGCTTCGGCCTGTTCGGTTCAGTCGAGGAGGTGAGCGAAGAGCAGGCGCGAGCACAGCTTGAAACGAACCTGTTCGGCGCCTTGTGGGTGACGCAGGCCGTACTTCCTACCATGCGTGCACAGCATGCAGGGCACATCATCCAGGTGTCCTCGATCGGAGGCGTGAACGCCTTCCCGGGGCTCGGCCTGTATCACGCAAGCAAGTGGGGCCTCGAAGGCCTGAGCCAGTCGTTGAGTCAGGAGGTCCGCGATTTCGGCATCAAAGTGACCCTCGTCGAACCTGGTGGGTACAGCACGGACTGGGGGACGGCGTCCGCCGCCCACGCGGAGCCGCTCGAGGCGTATCGGCGACTGCGCGACTCCATGGCGCAGATTCGCGAACACAGCGTTGCCTCGATTGGTGATCCGACTGCGACGGCGTCCGTCATGCTAGAGCTCGTCGACATGAAGGAGCCTCCTCTGCGCATGCTCTTCGGCAGCGGCATCAACGAGATGATCCACGACGAGTACCAGAAGCGTCTGGCCGAATGGGATGCGCACAAAGCTCTGTCCGAGCAGGCTCAAGGCGAGACGCCAGGCAGCAATAGCCTGTGATCCGATCATCGCGCATCGAGCCAGCGCTGCGATCTCAGCACGGTCGTTGGTTTCAGTATCTCGTTCTCGACGTCCGGGGTCAGAGGGATGCCAGGCACCATCGCTCTTGCCCGTGATGCGCGAGCAGCCATGCGAAACACTGGGAAGCGATGCGCGGCTGCAGGTGATCCGCCATCCAGGGCTTCTCGGTGGGAGCGGGCGCTCCTGGGGATTGCCACGAATTCGAACAATGACGTCCGCGCGTCACAGCGAAGGCCCCGGTCCAGTCGGACCGGGGCCTTCGTCGTGTGCGGCCCACCCCGGTACGCTCGGCGGATGGGCTCCCTCACCGTCGCTGCAGCGCAGTTCGCCCCCGTGGACGACCCGGTCGCCAACCTCGAGACCGTGCGGGCTGCCGCGGAGGACGCTGCCCGCCGGGGCGCTGACCTCCTCGTGACGCCGGAGTACACGTCCTACTTCACCGCGGACATCGACGACCGGTTCGTCGCGGCCGCCCAGCCGCTCGACGGCCCGTTCGTCACCGGCCTGCGGGACGTCGCCCGCACGACCGGCGTCGCCCTGGTGGTGGGCGTCGCCGAGGCCGCGTCGGTGCCCGGTCGCTTCCGCAACACGCTCGTGGCCGTCCTGCCCGACGGGTCGATCGCTGCGTCGTACCGGAAGGTGCACCTGTACGACGCGTTCGGGTCCCGGGAGTCGGACCGGATCGAGCCGGGCGATCCCGAGCAGCTGTCGGTCTTCGAGCTCCGAGGACTCCGGGTGGGACTCGAGACGTGCTACGACCTGCGGTTCCCCGAGGTCACGCGCCGTCTCGCCGCGCCCGAGCACGGCGCCGCGGACCTCGTGCTGGTCCCCGCCGAGTGGGTCCGTGGTCCGGGGAAGGAACACCACTGGCGCACGCTCCTGACGGCGCGGGCGATCGAGAACACCGTCTGGGTGGCGGGTGTGGGGCAGACGCCGCCGATCGGCATCGGCGGGACGGTCGTGCTCGACCCGTCCGGTGTGGCGGTGGCCGCTGGGGGATCGGTGCCGACGACCGTGGTCGCGACGGTCGACACCGCGGTGACCGAGGCCGTGCGACGGACGAACCCGTCGCTCGCCGCTCGGCGGTACGACGTCGTCCGTCGGGACTGACCGACCCCGTACGCGGCCCGACCCGTCCGCGACGCCGCGCCGATCAGCCGGCGAGTGAGAGGCCCGCGAGCCGTGCCGCGGCGTCCTCGAGCACGGAGCGGCGCTTGCAGAACGCGAACCGCACGAGCGACCGGTACCCGGCAGCGTGCTCGGGGCGGACGAACGCGGACACCGGTACCCCGACCACCCCGGCGAGCTCCGGCAGCTCGAGGCAGAACGCGCGCGCGTCGTCGTGTCCCAGCGGTGCGACGTCGGCGATCACGAAGTACCCGCCGTCGGGTCGCATGACGTCGAACCCCGCCGCCTCGAGCCCCGCGGACAGCACGTCGTGCTTGGCGGACAGGTCCGCCGCGATGCCGCGGAACACCGCGTTGGGCAGTCGGAGCCCGGTCGCGATCGCGGGTTGGAAGGGGGCGCCGTTCACGTACGTCAAGAACTGCTTCACGGTTGTGATCGCGTCGACGAGCGGCGCCGGAGCCGTGAGCCACCCGATCTTCCAGCCGGTGGTGCTGAAGGTCTTCCCAGCGCTCGAGATCGTCACGGTCCGCTCTGCGGCGCCCGGGAGCGTGGCGACGGGGACGTGGGGGACGTCGAACGTCAGGTGCTCGTAGACCTCGTCGGTGACGATGACGGCGTCGTGCCGTGCGGCGAGCTCCACGATCGTGCTGAGCACGTCGGTGGGCAGTACGCGGCCGGTGGGGTTGTGCGGCGTGTTCACGAGCACCGCGCGGGTGCGGTCCGAGAACGCCCGGCGGAGCGTCTCCTCGTCCGGGAGGAAGTCCGGCGCCGTGAGGGGCACGGTGACGTGCGTGCCGCCGGCGAGCCGGACGAGCGCGCCGTACGCGTCGTAGAACGGTTCGAACGTGACGACCTCGTCGCCCGGTTCGACCAACGCGAGGAGCGTGGCGGCGAGGGCCTCGGTGGCGCCGGCGGTGACGAGGACCTCACGGTCGGGGTCGACCGCGAGGCCGTACCACCGCGCCTGGTGCTCGCTGATCGCCGCTCGGAGGTCGGGGACGCCGCGGCCCGGCGGGTACTGGTTGACACCGTCCCGGACGGCGGCGACGGCGGCCTCGAGCACCTCGGCGGGACCGTCCTCGTCGGGGAAGCCCTGTCCGAGGTTGACGGCCCCGGTCGCGGCGGCGAGCGCGCTCATCTCGGCGAACACCGTCGGTGCCGGGACGCCGTCGGCGCTGAGGAGCATGGCTCCCTCGGCGGCTCGCAACCAGGGTCCTGACCGTCGCATGTGCATCCCTCCGCGTGTCGACGGCACATGAGAGCGCGTCGGACGGACCCAACCTAGCGTCCGCTCGACGCCGTGCGCGGGACGCCGACACAGAGCACGCATAAGATCGCCATAGGTGGCTCGCAGCGTCACCAGGAGCACCGCTCAGGTGGGTGCGACAGACTGCACGAGCTTGAAAGGAGCACGTCCAGCATGACCGACACCACGCCCCACGGGCAGGGCGACGACTTCCGTCCGGACGACACGGCCGAGCAGGCCGCATCCGGGGACGCCACGTCGCACGACTCCCGGCACACGGACGACGCTCCCCGGAGTGATGCGCGAGCCGACCACACGGACGTGATCGACGCCGCCCCCGAGAACGAGACCGACGTCATCGCCGCGTCGGCCGAGCACCCCACGGACCGGTACACGGCCCCCTACCCGACGGGTGGCCAGGGCCAGACGTCCCAGTACGGGCAGACCTCCCAGTACGGCCAGGGCCAGCAGGACCAGTACGGCCAGCGCCAGCAGGGCCAGAGCCAGCAGGACCAGTACGGGCACACCTCCCAGTACGGCCACAGCCAGCAGGACCAGTACGGCCAGGGCCAGACCTCCCAGTACGGCCAGGGCCAGTACGGCCAGGCACCCAGCGCGGGTGGCTACGGCCAGCACGCCACGCCCCACGGTGGCGAGCAGGCGAACCCCTACGGCACCCCGTACGGACAGTCGCCGCAGACGTCCCAGTACGGCACCCCGAGCGGGTACGGTCAGCAGCCCCGCTACGGCGAGTACTCGCAGCCCGCGTCCGCGCCGGCCTCGGCGCAGGCTCCGAGCTCCGCCACGAGCGCCTTCGGCGACGTCGACGGGTCGAACCAGCGCAACGGCCACTACTTCGGCGCCGCCGCTGCCGGCGGGGCAGGGGGAGCCGGCACCACGACGGCCACCCGTTCGCGGGACGGCCGTGGGCGCTTCGTCCTCCCGCTCGTCGCGGCGATCGTCGTCGCCGGGCTCGTCGGCGGTGGCGCGGGATGGCTCGCCGCCTCCTCGCAGGGCGGCAGCACCGTCGTCGGTTCCTCGTCCTCGCAGAGCGGCGGCAACCTCACGGTCAACGACTACAACAACGCCACCGTCGTCACGGCGGTCGCGGCGCAGGCCACGCCCTCCGTGGTGACGATCAACGTCTCCGCGAGCAGCGAGGCCGGCACCGGTTCGGGCGTCGTGTTCAGCAAGGACGGCTACATCGTCACGAACACCCACGTGGTCACGCTCGACGGCGACAGCTCGAACGGCACGATCACGGTCACGACCTCGGACGGCAAGATCTACCCGGCCAAGCTCGTCGGCACGGACCCGACGGTCGACCTCGCGGTCATCAAGATCGACGCGACCGACATGAAGCCGATCACGTTCGCGGACTCGTCCGACCTCAACGTCGGTGACACCGCGGTCGCGATCGGTGCGCCGCTCGGCCTGTCGAACACCGTCACCGACGGCATCGTCTCGACCCTGAGCCGCAGCATCCAGGTGACGTCGAGCGCCCCGAGCCAGGGCGGCGACTCGAACGAGGGCGGCAACGGCTCGAGCGGCGGTCCGTTCGACTTCTGGGGCAACGGCGACAACGGCAGCAGCTCGTCGTCGAACAGCACCGTGTCGCTGCCCGTGATCCAGACGGACGCGTCCATCAACCCCGGCAACTCCGGCGGCGCGCTGCTGGACTCCAAGGGCAAGCTGATCGGCATCAACGTCGCCATCGCGAGCGCGAGCAGTTCCTCGGAATCCTCGAGCCAGTCCGGCAGCATCGGTGTCGGCTTCTCGATCCCGTCGAACCTCGTCAAGCGGGTGGCGAACGAGATCAAGGACAACGGGTCCGCGACGCACGGCCTGCTCGGCGCGACCGTGGGCGACGCCGCCGAGAGCGCGAACGCCACCCAGATGGGCGGCCTCATCAAGTCCGTCTCCTCCGGGGGCGCGGCAGCCCAGGCGGGTCTCCGGAAGGGTGACGTCGTCACGAAGATCGGGTCGGCGACCGTGTCGGACGCGACCGACCTGACGGCGCAGGTCCGCTACTTCGCCGGTGGCGCGAAGACGACCATCACGTTCATCCGCGACGGCCAGACGCGCGAGGCGGACGTCACGCTCGGTACGTACAAGGGCTGACGCACTCGCCGACGGACGGGAGGCACGGTGCCGGCTGGCACCGTGCCTCCCGTCCGTCGGGCGGTCGCGCCTGACCACCGGTGGCGACTTGATAGGCTCAGGGTCGCTCTCCGGGGCGGCACCGTCCGCGGTGCGTCCCGTGCACCAGTGAGGACCCCGAGGTACGCATGCAGACAGACGGACAGCCCTTGCCGGGCGTCTCGTACGTGATGCCCGTCCTCAACGAGGTCACTGAGGTCCGGGCCGCCGTCCAGAGTCTCCTGGAACAGGACTACACCGGTCCGTTCGAGGTCATCCTCGCGCTCGGCCCGTCGATCGACGGCACCAACGAGCTCGTGGCGGAGATGAGCGCCGCCGATCCGCGCATCCGGGCGATCGAGAACCCGCTCGGTTCGACGCCGGCCGGCCTCAACGTGGCGATCCGCGCGTCCGTGCACCCGGTCGTGGTCCGTGTCGACGCGCACTCCGTCCTGCCGACCGACTACACCCGGGTCGCCGTGCGCGTCCTGCAGGAGTCCGGCGCGGACAACGTCGGCGGGATCATGCGTGCCGAGGGGCGGACCCCGTTCGAACGCGCCGTCGCGCTGGCCTACGGCAGCCGGGTCGGGCTCGGGGGCACCCCGCACCACGTCGGCGGCCAGGCCGGGCCGGCAGAGACGGCCTACCTCGGCGTCTTCCGTCGTGACCGCCTGTTCGAGGTCGGCCTGTTCGACGAGGGCATCAAGCGCGGGCAGGACTGGGAACTCAACCGACGGCTCCGGCAGACCGGGGGCACGGTGTGGTTCACGCCGGAGCTCGTCGTCACGTACCGTCCGCGTCCGAGCCTGCGGCGCCTCGTGCGGCAGTTCGTCGCGACGGGCCTGTGGCGCGGTGAGCTCGCCCGTCGGTTCCCCGCGAACAACGGTCTGCGGTACTTCGTGCCCCCGGCGATGGTCGCCGCGATGGCGCTCGGTGTCGTCGTCGGCATCGTCGGGATCATCGGCGCGGCGCTCGGGACCGGCGCAGCGTGGGCGTTGCTCGGGTTCGTCGTGCCGGCGGTCTACCTCGTCTTCGTCGTCCTGGGCGCCGTCGCGGTCGCGCGGCGGTCGGGGCTGACGACGTTCCTCTGGCTGCTCGTGGTGCTGCCCTGCATCCACGTCGGCTGGGGACTCGGATTCATCATCGGCTTCCTGACCCGGACGTCCGAGCTGACCACGCACACGGGACGGTGAACTGACCTCTTGACCGACGACACGACCGGCCGCGGCGACGCCCGCCCCACCTCGATCGCCGAGCTCCGCGCCGTCGCCCAACCGGACGAGGTCCGCGCTCGGGCGAACGCCGAGCACTGGACGGCGTCGCTCTACCTGCGGGACGTCTCGCCGTACCTCACCTGGCTGCTGCTGAAGACCCGTGTGAGCGCCAACCAGGTGACCGGTCTGATGATCCTGGTCGGCTGGAGCGTCGCGGCCGCGCTGCTCATCCCCGGCATCTGGGGTGCCGCCCTCGCACTCGTCCTCGGGCAGCTGCAGATGCTCGTCGACTGCTGTGACGGCGAGGTCGCGCGCTGGCGGGGCACCCGTTCGCCGGCCGGCGTGTTCCTCGACAAGGTCGGGCACTACACGACCGAAGGGCTCATCCCCGTCGCGCTCGGCATCCGTGCGGCGACGTGGCCGATCCACGGCGCGGACTGGATGTGGACGACGATCGGCTGCGCGCTCGGTCTCGTGATCGTGCTCAACAAGGCGCTCAACGACATGGTGCACGTCGCGCGTGCGAACGCCGGGCTCGACAAGCTCGTCGACCGCCGCGACGCCGGGACCGCTCCGTCGGGCCGCCGCCTCGCCGGGCTGCGTCGTGCAGCGCGCTTCCTGCCGTTCCACCGCCTGTACCACTCGGTGGAGCTGAGCATCCTCGCGTTCGTGTTCGCCCTGGTCGCACTCGTGATCGGGCACCCGCTCGCAGACCGGATCCTCGTCGGTGCATTGCTGCCGCTCGCCGTGCTGGCGACGTTCGGCCACTTCGTCGCGATCATCTCGTCGAAGCGGGTCCGCGCATGACGCCCGGCACCGTCCAGCGGCACGCCGTCCCGCACCGTGACCGCCCCCGGGTCGCGGTCGTGAGCCTGTCACAGGGCACCCGCCCGGACGACCTGCGTCGAGGCCTGGAGTCGGTCCTCGCACAGCGGGACGTCGAGCTCGACGTCGTGTGCGTCGGGAACGGCTGGGAGCCGACCGGGCTGCCGGCGGGGGTGCGGTCGCTCGCACTGCCCGAGAACATCGGGATCCCCGCTGGGCGCAACGCCGGCGCGGAGGTGGTCGACGGCGACTACGTGTTCTTCCTCGACGACGATGCGTCCGTGCCGTCGGACACGTTCCTGCGCGACGCGATCGGGCTCTTCGAGCGCGATCCGTCCCTCGGGCTCGTGCAGCCCCGGGTCGTCGACCCGACCGGCGCGGCCAACCCGACCCGGTGGATCCCCCGGATCCGCAAGGGGTCGGCGGAGCACTCGTCGCCCGTGTTCTCGGTCTGGGAAGGGGCCGTGGTGCTGCCGATGGAGGTCTTCCGTGCGACCGGCGGCTGGGGAGGCGCGTACTTCTACGCCCACGAGGGCATCGAGCTGGCCTGGCGCGTGTGGGACGCCGGCCGTCGAGCCTGGTACGCGGGGGAGCTCGTCGCGCACCACCCGGCGATCGATCCCGCTCGGCACGCGGAGTACTACCGCCTGAACGCCCGGAACCGGGTCTGGCTCGCGCGCCGCAACCTGCCAGCCGTCCTCCGACCGCTGTACGTCGGGTCCTGGGCGGCGATTCAGGTGGCCCGCTGGTGGCGGCACCCGCGGCGCCTGGCGACGTGGTTCGGGGGTGTCCGGGAGGGCTGGTCCGCCGATTGCGGCCCGGTGCGTGTGATGGGGTGGCTCACGATCGGACGCATGACGCTGGCCGGCCGGCCACCCGTCGTCTGACCCGTCCAGCCAAGACCCTCCGTCGTCACCGGAAGAAGGACCATGCCGATCACCAGCGACGCCCGTACCGCCCTGCGGCTCGCCGGCCGACTGTTGCAGTCGCGTCGGAGCCGCCGCGAGCTGGCGAGACGACTGCCGTCCGCCGCGGTGCCCGCACCGGGCACGATCGAGATCGCGGTGTACTTCGCCGACGGGCCCGTGAACATGTACCAGGTCCGGCAGTGGTACGCGCCGCTCGCCGAACTCGCGGCCACCCACCCGGTCGCGATCATCGCCCGCAACCCGGGCACGATGCTCACACTGCTCGACGAGTCCCCGGTGCCCGCGGTCTACGCACGGCAGGTCGTCGACCTCGAGCGGTTCGTCGACCAGCAGGCGCCGAAGATCGTCTTCTACGTCAACCAGAACGCCCGGAACTTCCAGATGATGCGGTACGGGCGCATGTGGCACGTCTTCGTCAACCACGGAGAGAGCGACAAGATGTACATGACGACGAACCAGTTCAAGGCGTACGACTACGCCCTGATCGCCGGTGACGCCGCTCGTGAACGGCTCACCGAGGCCCTGTGGGACTACGACATCGACCGGCGTGCGATCCCGATCGGCCGACCGCAGGCGGACCACTTCGCCGGCGCCACGCCGTACCCGGCGGACGACCGCACCGTGGTGCTCTACGCGCCGACGTGGGAGGGGGACCGCCCGGCCGCCGCGTACGGGTCGATCGCGAGCCATGGCACCGCGATCGCCGAGCAGGTGCTGGCGTCGCCCGCGCACCGGCTCGTCTACCGGCCGCATCCGCGCAGCGGTGTCCTCGACGCCGGGTACAAGGCCGCGCACGAGCGGATCGTCGCGGCCATCGCGAGCGCCAACGCCGCCGATCCCGGTGCGCACCACGTGTACGACGACGGCGCCGAACTCGGGTGGCAGCTCGCGGGGGCGGACGTGGCCATCACCGACATCAGCGCCATGATCTACGACCGCCTGGCCGTCGGCAAGCCGCTCATCGTCACGCGTCCGGTGTCGCCGCAGGCCGACGTGGACGAGCGTGGGTACCTCGGGGACGCGAACTGGTTGCGTGCGTCCGACACCGCCGACGTCATCGCGCGGATCGACGCCGCAGTGAACGACGCCGACGAGCTCGCGAAGCTGCAGCACTGGGTGCAGCGGTACTTCGGGGACACCACCCCCGGGGCGGCGACGGCTCGTCTGCACGAGGCGGTCGAGCGGCTGCTGGCGCGCTGGCGCGAGGTCGCGTCGGCTCGCGGCGAGCTCTGACACCCGCGCTCGGCCCGCGAGCCGGGGCTCACGCACCACGACCGGAGCCGGCCAGGGACATCCGCCACAGGTACTCCGACCGGTCCGGGCGTCGCCACCGGACGACCACCACGCCGGTGTCCTCCGGATCGGCGCCGAACACGGCGATCGACAGGGAACGGCCCGGTTCCAGCCGGCGCACGGCGAGCGGTGGGCAGTAGCCGTTGCCGAGGTGTGTGAGCGTGAGGCCGTCGACCGGCTCGGACCCGGTGTTCACCAGGTCGTATCGGCGCGGGGCGAGGGAACGGTCGATCGTGAACGGGACGGCGTAGGCCGGTGTCGGGTGGTGCATGCCGTCACCGTAGGGTGAGGGTCTGACGTCCGGGCCGTGGTTCCGCCGTCGGGTCCGCGAGCTGTGGAGAGCGCCCGGGGCAGGGCGAGCTGTGGAGGTCGAGCGGCCGGTCAGACCGCGGAGTCGGCGGCGTAGCGGGCCATGGCGTCCTCGATCGGCCCGTCGAACTGCAGGCGCCCCTTGTCGAGGTAGAGCCCGCGGTCGCAGAACCGACGGAGGTCCTTGTCGCTGTGCGAGACGAAGAACAGCGTGCGGCCCCCGGCGAGGAGTTCCTCGATGCGCTTGTAGCACTTCTCACGGAAGGCCTTGTCGCCGACCGCCAGGACCTCGTCCACCAGGATGACCGGCTCGTCGAGGCGCGAGATCACCGCGAACGCGATGCGGACCTTCATGCCGCTCGACAGGTGCTTGTAGGGCGTGTCCACGAAGTCGCCGATCTCGGCGAAGTCGATGATCTCGTCGAAGGCGTCACGGATCTCGGCCCGGGACATGCCGTGCAGCCCCGCGGTCAGGTACACGTTGTCCCGCACGGTGAGGTCGCCGACGAACCCGCCGGTGATCTCGATCAGCGGAGCGACCCCCGCGCCGACGTGCACGCGCCCCTCGTCGGGCAGCATCACCTGCGCGACGAGCTTGAGGAGCGTGGACTTGCCCTGGCCGTTCCGACCGACGACGCCGATCGCCTCGCCCGGACGGACGTCGAACGACACCCCGCGGAGCGCCCAGAACTCGTCCGCCCGCTTGCGGCGGTTGCTGCCGGCGAAGAGGTCCTTGAAGCTGCGGCTCGCCCGGCGGTTCCGCTTGAACCGGATGCCCGCGTCCCGCACGGAGATGACGGGCGCGACGGTCGCCGCGCGGCTGGTCTGCTCGGTGGCGGTCATCACAGCTCCTTCAGGACCCGGTGCTCGCTGCGGCGGAACACGACGAGGCCGATCGCGAGCACCACGACCGTGACGACGACCGACACCCCGACCTCGAACCAGTCGAGCTGCGACGGGAAGAACGCCGAACGGTAGATGCCGAAGATGCCGCTGAGCGGGTTGAGCGCCGCGATGTCGTGCAGCCTGTGGGGGAGGGCCTGCGTGCCGTAGATGATGGGCGACGCGTAGAACAGGAAGCGGAGCACGAGCTTCACCGCCCGTTCGAGGTCGCGGAAGAACACCACGAGCGGCGCCACGATCAGCCCGAGGCCGTAGACGAGCGCGCACTGCAGCACGATGGCGAGGGGGTACAGCACGAGCTGCCAGTGCACGTGGGCCCCGGTGGCGATCGCGAACACCGCGAGCACCGGCAGGCTCAGCAGGAACTCGATGCCCTTCGACGCGTTCACCCGGGCGACCCAGATGCTGCGCGGGATCGTGGTCGACCGGATGAGCTTGGTCTCCTTGATGAACGCCCGGGTCGAGTCGGACACCGCACCGGTGAACCACATCCACGGGAGCAGCGCCGAGAGCAGGAACACGATGTACGGCTTCTCGCCGACCGACCCGCGGTGGAACACCTGGGTGAAGACGAACCAGTAGATCGCCGACATCACCAGCGGGTCGAGGATCGACCAGAGGTACCCCAGCGCGGACGTCGAGTAGCGGACGCGGAGGTCACGGACGGTCAGCAGCCAGAGCGCATGACGGTAGCGCCGACCGGCGCTCCGGGACGCCAGTGGTGCGGCAGCCGCGGGCGCGGTCGGCGCACTCGCTGTGGTCACGGTTTCCCTTCGGGCGGAACCGCCGAGGGGGTCCTGACGGTGGTTCAGGCGAACAGGTTGTTCGCGCGCTCGAGGTCCTCGGCGAAGTCGATCTCGACCGCGTACAGGTCGGAGATGTCGATCGGGCTCCAGAGTAGCCCGTCCTCGGCGATGGCCGCCTCGATGCCGCCTTCGAAGTACTCCTGGTCGTCGACGCGGCCGAGCTGACGGATGAGCGCCTGCTTGTCCTTCGACGAGACGTAGTTGATGCCCACGGCTTCACCGAGGCCGCCGACGACCTGCTTCGACAGTTTGTGGATGAACCCCTCGGCGTCGACCGTGTACTTGACCTCTTCGTCGGAGACCTTGTCGGTGTTGACGCTGACGAAGGAGCGGTCCTCGTCGATCATGTCGGCGGCGCGGACGAGTGCGCGCGGGTCGAACACGACGTCGCCGTTCATCCAGAGGACGCCGCCCTTGCCGGTGGCCTTGAGGGCGCGGAGGAGGCTCTTCGAGGTGTTCGTGGAGTCGTAGGACTCGTTGTAGACGAAGTTCGCCTCGGGGAAGGCCTCGACGATGTACTCCGACTTGTAGCCGACGACGATCGTCACGCGTGCGCTCGAACCGAACGCGGCGCGGATGTTGTCGAACTGCTGCTGCATGATGGTGCGGCCGTCGCTCAGTTCGGTCAGCGGCTTCGGCAGGCTGCGCCCGAGACGGCTGCCCATCCCCGCTGCGAGGATCACGATCTGCGTGGTCATGCTGGTCCCTTCTGGTGTCCGCCCGCGCGCCCTGGGGCACGGGCGGGCCTCGTCGAGTCTGCTCCTGGGAGATGCGGATTGTCCGGGAACCGGCCGTCCCTGCGGTCATTCGCAGGGTGGGGACGGGCCAGGAGACGCCGGTCAGGGCAGGTTTCCAAGTGGTGAACACTTCGTCGTGCCCTGGTGAATGATACGGAACGTCCCTCCGACGGGGGACGGTTCCGGACGCTTCGTGTTCATTTCGTGACACTGGGTCCGGCCCGTCCGCCAGTGTCCGGAGAGCGTTGGTACGGTGGGGCCGTGGCCGCAGCAGGAGATGACGACGACGTGTACGCCACGTCCGACGCCGCCTGGCTGACCGAGTCGGCCGAGGTCGACGGCGAGACGGACACGGACGACGCGGACGACGACACCGGGGTGCAGGACGCCGCCGACGACGACATGGGGGACGGGGATGCGCACGACGCCTCCGCTGAGGAAGCGATGACCGACGACACGACGGTCGCCGACGCGACGGGCGTCGAGACGCCGGTCGCCGACACGACGGTCGCCGACACGACGGTCGCCGGTACGGCGACGGAACGGGCGACCGCGTCGGCGCAGGCGAGCGCCGCGACCACCACGGCACGCCGTCCGGGCAAGCCCCGTGGCGGCAAGGGCCGCGCCACCCGGCCGACGCAGACGGCGGGGACGACCGGCACCGTGCCTCCCGGCGAGCCGGCGCAGGACGCACCGGACGCCACCGACGCGGCAGCCGCTGCACCCGCGACCCAGGGCGCCGCCGCGCCCGCGACCGCGAAGACCGCCAAGAAGCGCCCGGCGACGACGAAGCGCCCGGCGACGGCCCCGAAGCAGCCGCAGCAGCCCGTCGTGCTGCGGGCCAGCGGCCTCGTGAAGCGGTACGGGCAGACGCTCGCAGCCGACGAGGTCGACCTCGAGATCCGCCAGGGGTCGATCTTCGGTGTCGTCGGCCCGAACGGCGCCGGCAAGACCACCACGCTCTCGATGGTCACCGGTCTCCTCCGTCCGGACGCGGGGTCCGTGACCGTGCTCGACCACGACGTGTGGACCGACCCCACCGCGGCCAAGCGGGACCTCGGTGTCCTGCCCGACCGGCTCCGGTTGTTCGACCGGCTCACCGGTGCGCAGCTGCTGTACTACTCGGCGACGCTCCGCGGCCTCGACGGTGCGACGGCCCGCCAGCGCAGCGCGGACCTCGCCGAGGCGTTCGGGCTCGGCGAGGCGCTCGGCCGACAGGTCGCCGACTACTCCGTCGGCATGGCGAAGAAGATCGCCCTCGCCGCGACGCTCATCCACTCGCCGCGCGTGCTCGTCCTCGACGAGCCGTTCGAGTCGGTCGACCCGGTGAGCGCGGCGACGATCACCGAGATCCTCCGTCGGTACACCCGCGGGGGCGGCACGGTGGTGCTCTCCAGCCACTCGATGGAACTCGTGCAGCGCACGTGCGACTCCGTCGCCATCATCGTCGGCGGCAAGGTGCTCGCGTCCGGCACGATGGCGCAGGTGCGGGGTCGCAAGAGCCTCGAGGACAAGTTCGTCGAACTCGCGGGCGGCCGCGTCGTGGCAGAGAGCATGGAATGGTTGCACAGCTTCTCCGACTGAGGGCGGACCTGCTCGCGGGGGCCGTCCGCGGGAGCGCCCGTCGGGCCGTCCTCGTCGTGCTCGGCAGCATCGCGGGGCTCGTCGCGGCGGTGTTCGTCGCGGTCGGCTTCGTGGGGCTCCGGGACGCGACGCCCGAGGTCGCCCGGTCGGTCGTCGTGCCCGTCGGCGCGCTCATCGCGTTCGCCTTCACCGTCGTCCCGCTCGTCGTGGGGCGGAGCGACCAGTTCGATCCCCGCCGGTTCACGGTGTTCGGCGCCGGCCGACGTGACCTGGCGGTGGGGCTCGGCGTCGCCGGCCTGATCGGAGTGCCGGTCGTCGCGGTCGCGATCGTCGCGGTCGCACAGTCGGTCACCTGGATGCGCGGTGCCGGAGCCGGCGTGCTCGGCGTCGTGGGCGGCCTCCTCGCCATCGCGACGTGTGCGCTGCTGGTGCGGGTGGGCTCGGCGGTGGGTTCGGCGGTGATCGGCCCGAACCGCTCCCGGGACGCCGGCTGGCTCGTCGCGCTCGTCATCGTCGTGCTCGCGATCCCGGCGGTGTCACTGTTGCTGCGCGTGGCGTGGCTCGACCCCGCGGGTGCCGAGATGCAGCGCGTCGCCGACGTCGCCGGGTGGACGCCGTGGGGTGCCGCCTGGGCGATCCCGGCCGACGTCGCGAGCGGCCGGGTCGGCGAGAGCATCGCCAAGGCGCTCGTCGCGCTCGTCGTCGTCGGGCTGCTGGTCTGGGCGTGGTGGGCGCTCGTCGGCCGGGCGCTCGAGACCGTGGACGGCCGCGCCCGGACCCGTCGCTACCGTGGGCTCGGCTGGTTCGACCGACTGGGGTCCACGCCGGTGGCCGCCGTCGCCGCGCGGGCGCTCACGTACTGGGGACGCGATCCCCGGTACCGCGCGTCGTACCTCATCATCGTGTTCGTGCCGGTCGTCGTGGTCCCGCTCGGCGTCGCCGGCGTCCCGTGGCACTGGACCGCCCTCGTGCCGCTGCCCCTGATGGCGCTCATCGCCGGGTTCCTGCCGCACAACGACGTGTCGTTCGACAACACGGCGGTGTGGCTGCACGTCGCGTCCGGGGCCCCCGGGTGGAGCGACCGGCTCGGGCGCCTCGTCCCCGTGCTCGTCGTCGGGATCCCGGCGCTGGTCCTCGGCTCGTGGGTCTCCGCCCGGCTGTACGGCGACCCGACGGCCTTCCCCGTGCTCGTCGGGGTGTGTGCGAGTGCCCTGCTGTCCGGCCTCGGGCTGTCGAGCGTCGTGTCCGTGCTGCTGCCGTACCCGACCGTGCGTCCGGGCGACCACCCGTTCCAGCAGCCGCAGGCCGCCGGGGCGATCGCATCGGTCGCGCAGTCGACGATGGTGGTCGGGATCATCGTGTGCTCCGTGCCGGCGGCGTGGCTGGCGGTGCTGGCGTTCGTCTCCGGGCCGACGCCGTGGGCCGTGCTGACGCTCGTGGTCGGGGCGCTCGTGGGCGTCGTCGTGCTCGCGGTCGGCGTGGCCGTGGGTGGTCGTCTCTTCGACCGGCACGGGCCGGACCTGCTCGCGGCCGCGCAGCGGAACTGACCCGCCTCCCGTCGTCGCGGCGTCAGCTGCACCGTCGTACCCTGGACGCATGAGCATGACGGAACCCGGCGGCGGCCTCGACGTGATGGACCGCGAGCTCGAGAAGCTCCTCGAAGAGGAAGCCATCGAGCCCGGCGACCACGAGCGGTTCTCGCACTACGTCAAGAAGGACAAGATCCTGCAGTCGGCCCTCACCGGCAAGCCCGTGAAGGCCCTGTGCGGGAAGAAGTGGATCCCGGGCCGCGACCCGGAGAAGTTCCCGGTGTGCCCGGACTGCAAGGCGATCTACGAGAAGATGCGGGACGAGTAGCCCCGACGCGGGCGGAGGGGCCCGGGCTCAGATCACCAGCGTCGGGATCGCGGGGTCGCCGCGGCCGATCCGGGCGGCGTCGGCGGGCAGTTCCGCCTTCGCGAGCTTGTGGTGCGCCCGCGCGGCCTCCACCCCCTGTGCTCCGAGGAACGCCGGGTCGACCTCGCCGTTCGTCACGACGGGCACGAGCAGCGGCCGTTCGTCGGGACCGACCTGACCGGAGGCCAGCACGACCTCGGCCGTGGCGATGCCGTTCCGGAGACGGCGACCAGCTTCCTTGCGGCCACCCGTCGACGCCTTGTCGGCGGACTTCTTCGCGACGGGCACCCAGTCGCCGCCGTCCGCCGGCCGGTGGGCGACGAGCTTGAACACCATGCCGGCCGCAGGGTGACCCGACCCCGACACGACCGAGGTCCCGACGCCGTAGGAGTCGACCGGCGCTGCCCGGAGCGCGGCGATCGTGTACTCGTCGAGGTCGTTCGTCACGGTGATCTTCGTGCCCGTCGCGCCGAGTCGGTCGAGCTGTGCCCGGACCGCGGCGACCACGGACGGCAGGTCACCGCTGTCGATGCGCACGGCACCGAGCTTCCCGTCGGTCAACCGCACGGCCGTGTCGACGGCGGCCTCGATGTCGTACGTGTCGACGAGCAGGGTCGTGCCGGTGCCGAGCGCGTCGAGCTGCGACCGGAAGGCGTCCTCCTCCGAGTCGTGCAGGAGCGTGAAGGCGTGTGCTGCGGTGCCCATCGTGGGGATGCCCCAGGTGCGGCCCGCCTCGAGGTTGCTCGTCGCCCCGAAGCCGGCGATGTAGGCGGCACGGGCGGCGGCGACGGCGTTCCACTCACCGGTGCGTCGGGAGCCCATCTCGGCCAGCGGCCGGCCGTCGGCGGCGGAGACCATGCGGGCCGCGGCGGACGCGATCGCGGAGTCGGCGTTGAAGATGCTCAGTGCGAGGGTCTCGAGCACGACCGCCTCGGCGAACGTGCCCTCGATCTGCAGGACGGGGGAGTTCGGGAAGAACACCTCGCCCTCCCGGTAGGCGCGCACGTCGCCGGAGAACCGGTAGTCCGCCAGCCACCCGGCGGTGCCGGCGTCGATGACGCCGCGGTCGCGGAGGAACCCGATCTCCTCGTCGCCGAAGCGGAAGTCGGCGAGCGCCGTGAGGAACCGCCCCAGGCCCGCCGCCACCCCGTAGCGGCGGCCGTCCGGCAACCGACGGGCGAAGACCTCGAAGACGCACCGTCGGTCCGCCGTCCCGTCCTTGAGGGCCGCGTCGACCATGGTGAGTTCGTACTGGTCCGTCAGGAGCGCGCTGGTCACCTCTCCGACACTACTGTCGCGCCCCTCGGGAGGCACGGACCGCGTCGGGACGTCGGCGTACGTCGGTACGCTGGTCACCGTGACGGATGCACCGATCGGAGTCTTCGACAGCGGCGTCGGCGGGCTCACGGTGGCGCGGGCGATCATCGACCAGCTGCCGCGCGAGAGCATCCGCTACGTCGGCGACACCCTGCACTCGCCGTACGGTCCGAAGCCGATCGCCGACGTCCGGCGCTACGCGCTCGAGGTGATGGACGACCTCGTCGAGCAGGGCGTCAAGGCGCTCGTGATCGCGTGCAACACGGCGTCGTCCGCGGTGCTCCGGGACGCCCGGGAACGCTACGAGCAGGCGTACGGCATCCCCGTGGTCGAGGTGATCCAGCCCGCGGCGCGCGCCGCCGTCAAGCAGACCCGCACCGGGCGGATCGGTGTGATCGGCACCGTCGGCACGATCGCGTCCCGCGCCTACGAGGACGCCTTCGCGGTGGCGTCCGACGTCTCCCTCACGCTCGCCGCCTGCCCCCGTTTCGTCGAGTTCGTCGAGGCGGGTGACACCTCCTCCCCGGCGCTGCGCGAGGTGGCGGCCGGGTACCTCGGGCCCGTGCGCGACGCCGACGTCGACACCCTGGTGCTCGGCTGCACCCACTACCCGCTCATGTCCGCGGCGATCCAGTACGTCATGGGGCCGGACGTGACGCTCGTCTCCAGCGCAGAGGAGACCGCGAACGACGTGTACCGGCGGCTCGTCGAGCACGGGCTCGAACGGACCGCCCCGGAACCGCCGACGTACTCGTTCGAGGCGACCGGCGACGACAAGAACGGTTTCATCCGACTCGCCCGACGCTTCCTCGGCCCCGAGGTCTCCAGCGTCGGGCACCTCCAGACCGGGGCCATCACGCTGCCCCGCACCGAAAGGACCCCATGAGCGACACGCTCCGCATCGACGGTCGTACCGCGACCGACCACCGTCCCGTCACCATCGAACGGGGGTGGAGCACGCAGGCCGAGGGCAGCGCGCTCATCTCCTTCGGGAACACGAGGGTGCTCTGCACCGCCTCCTTCACCAACGGCGTCCCGCGCTGGCTGACCGGCAAGGGCACGGGGTGGGTCACCGCCGAGTACTCGATGCTGCCCCGGTCGACGAACGAGCGGATGCAGCGTGAGTCGATCAAGGGCAGGGTCGGCGGCCGCACGCACGAGATCTCGCGGCTCATCGGACGTTCGCTCCGCGCCGTCGTGGACACCAAGGCCCTCGGCGAGAACACGCTCGTCATCGACTGCGACGTGCTGCAGGCCGACGGCGGCACCCGCACGGCGTCGATCACCGGCGCGTACGTCGCGATGGCGGACGCGATCGAGTGGGGCCGCGACAAGGGCTTCATCGCGAAGAAGGCCGCGCCGCTGACCGACAGCGTGCAGGCCATCTCGGTGGGCATCGTGGGGGGTGAGCCGATGCTCGACCTCGCCTACACCGAGGACTCCGCCGCCGACACCGACATGAACATCGTCACGACCGGCTCCGGCAAGTTCATCGAGGTCCAGGGCACGGCGGAGCACGCGCCGTTCGACCGCGACGAGCTGAACGTCCTGCTCGACCTCGGCCTCGCCGGCAACCGGTCGCTCGCCGCGATCCAGCGCGAGGTGCTGGGGCTGTCCTCGTGACGGGCACGGTCGTCCTCGCGACGCACAACCAGGGCAAGGTCGTCGAGCTCCGCGAGATCCTCGGCGAGGCCCTCGGCGGTGTCGAACTGGTCGCCTACGACGGTCCGGAACCGGTCGAGGACGGCGACACCTACGCCGCGAACGCGCTCATCAAGGCCCGTGCGGCGGTCGCGCACACGGGGCTGCCGGCGCTGGCGGACGACTCCGGGATCGCGGTGGACGCGCTCGGCGGCGCCCCCGGCATCCACTCGGCGCGGTACGCCGGCACCCGGGTCGACGCGGACAACATCGCCCTGCTGCTGCAGAACCTCGAGGGCGTCGTCGAGCGGACCGCGGCCTTCGTCTGCGCGGCCGCGTTCGTCACACCGGACGGCACCGAGCACGTGTTCGAGGCGGTGTGGAACGGCGAGGTCACGACGGAGCCGATCGGGACCGGCGGACACGGGTACGACCCCGTCTTCCGACCGGACGACGCCGACCGCACCTCGGCGGAGCTGACGCGCGAGGAGAAGAACGCGCTGAGCCACCGCTCGAAGGCCTTCCGCGGGATCGCCCCGATCGTGCGGGAGGCCTTCGGCGTCTGAGCCGCTGCCCGCCGTGCGGGCGGAGGACAGCCCCCTACAGCTGGCCGGCGCCGGCCTCGCCGCGCTCCGGCGCGCCGGCGTCGCCGGGCTGGTGCCTCGCCTCCTCACGCTCGGCGGCGTGCTTCGCCTTGCGGGCGGTGCGCCAGTAGTGCAGCCCGGCGGGCACGACGGTCACGAGCACCGCGAGGATGAGGATCACGTCGATGTAGTTGCGGACGATGTACGCGATCGGCGGGATGTAGCCGAGCACGAACCCGAGGAACGTGACGCCGACGCCCCAGATGACGGCACCGATCGCGTTGTACAGCGAGTACTTCCGGTAGTTCATGCGTCCGACGCCGGCCGCGATCGGCAGGAACGTGCGCACGACCGGCACGAACCGGGCGAGGATGACCGCGAGCGGACCGAAGCGGTGGAAGAACGCGTTCGTGCGGTCGACGTTCTCCTTCGAGAACAGCCCGCTCTCGCGGCGTTCGAAGATGGGCGGACCGGCCTTCTTGCCGATGTAGTAGCCGAGCTCACCGCCGAGGAACGCCGCGGCGCCGATCATCAGCGCGGCGACCCACACCGGGATGCCGCCGATCTGTCCACCGCGGTCGAAGGCGAAGAGGCCGGTGATCACGAGGAGGCTGTCGCCGGGGAAGATGAACCCGATGAGCAGGCCGGTCTCGGCGAACACGATGGCGCAGACCACGAGCACGGCGATCGCCCCGAAGTGGTCGAGGATGTACTGCGGATCCAGCCAGGGGATGAGGGCGAGTGCGACGGAGTGCATGGTTCTTCCGGTCGTGGAGGCGAGAGGCACGGGCAGGACTCCCGCGGAACGAGGGTACCGCCCACGGGTTGCGAGCCCATCCCTCGGTGGTATGACCTGTCCGGCGGTGCGGGAGCGCTGTGTTCGGTGCGGAAGGAGGGACTCGAACCCTCACGCCTGGGGCACAGGAACCTAAATCCTGCGTGTCTACCGATTCCACCACTCCCGCGAGCAGCGGCAGTCTACCGACCGGCGCCGGCGTGACGGGCGTGGTCCGCGCCTCCCGTCAGCGCAACGCGCGGGGGAGGTACCGCGGCACGTACCGGAGCAGGATGCCCGCGCCGACCAGGCCGAGCACGCCCATGACCCCGCTCGCCAGCGCGAGCGACGCGACCGCGGTGACCCCGGAGATGACCAGCGGCGCCGCCGCGGACCCGAAGTCGCCCGTGAAGCGCCACGCGCCGAGGAACGGCGCCGGGTGGTCCCGCGGCGCGAGGTCCGCGCCGAGCGTCATGAGGATGCCCGACCCGACCCCGTTGGCGAGGGACATGCCGATCGCGATGGCGACGAACCAGCCGACCCGTGCGTCGAGGTGCCCGGACCAGGCGAGGAGGAAGTAGCTCACGCTCAGCCCGAGCATGCACGGCAGGGCGCTCGCCAGCCGACCCCACCGGTCCATGATCTGCCCGCTCGTGTAGAAGAGTGCGAAGTCGACCGCTCCGGCGATGCCGATGACGAGGGCGGCGGTGGCGTCGTCGAGGCCGACGCTCACGGCCCAGAGTGGCAGGATCACCTGTCGCCCGGCCCGCAGCGCGCCGATCAGCCCGGCGCCGCTGCCGAGCCGGAGCAGGACGGCGCGGTTCGCGCGGATCGTGCGGAAGAGCCCGTGTGCCTCCTCCTGCACGAACTGGGCGCCGGTGTCGGTGGGTGGTTCGCGCAGCTCCTCCGCGGTGTCGACGGACGGCCGGGAGGCGCGGCTCGGCAACCGCAGACCGCGCGCGCCCGTCGCCGGGTCGCGCAGGACGAGGAGGACCACGGCGGCGGCGAGGCAGCACGTCACGTGGATCCAGAACGCGCTCTGCGTGGTGCCGGTGAGGTGCACGACGGCCGCGGACACGAACGGCCCGACGAAGTACCCGAAGCGGAACACCCCGCCGAGGCTCGAGAGCGCGCGTGCCCGGACGTGCACGGGGATGGCCGTCGTCATGTAGGCGTGCCGGGCGAGCGCGAACACGGCGGTGGAGACCCCGACGAGGAACACCCCGACCGCGAGGACCCACGCGTCCGGCGCGACCGTGCAGACCAGGAGGCCGACGATGGAGACCATCGCCGCGCCGATCATCGCGTTCCGTTCGCCGATGCGGGCGACGACCACGCCGGAGGGCACGTCGCCGATGAGCTCGCCGACGAGGATCAGCGACGCCACGAAGCCGGCGAAGGCGAGGCCCGCGCCGAGCGAACTCGCCGCGATCGGGATGATCGGGATGATCGCGCCCTCGCCGATCGCGAAGAGCGCCGCCGGCAGGAAGCCGGACAGCACGACCGCCCGGAAGTCGAAGGCAGGGGTCTCGGAGGTCATCGCTCGTGCAACGCTACGCCGGACGCTTACCCTGGATGCATGCGAGTACTTGCAGCGATGAGCGGCGGCGTCGACTCGGCGGTGGCCGCGGCACGGGCCGTCGACGCCGGGCACGACGTCGTCGGCGTGCACCTCGCGCTCAGCAGGATGCCCGGGACGCTCCGGACCGGCAGCCGCGGTTGCTGCACGATCGAGGACTCGATGGACGCCCAGCGCGCCGCGTCCGCGCTCGGGATCCCGTACTACGTGTGGGACTTCTCGGCGCGGTTCAAGGAGGACGTCGTCGACGACTTCGTGGCCGAGTACCAGGCAGGGCGCACGCCGAACCCCTGCATGCGCTGCAACGAGCGCATCAAGTTCGCTGCCCTGCTCGAGAAGGCCCTGGCCCTGGGCTTCGACGCGGTGTGCACCGGCCACTACGCGTCGATCGTCACCGGGCCGGACGGCGCGCGGGAGCTGCACCGTTCCGCCGCGTGGGCGAAGGACCAGTCGTACGTGCTCGGCGTGCTGACGGCCGAGCAGCTCCAGCACGCGATGTTCCCGCTCGGTGCCACGCCGTCGAAGGACGAGGTCCGGGCGGAGGCCGCGGCGCGTGGACTCACCGTCGCGCAGAAGCCGGACTCCTACGACATCTGCTTCATCCCGGACGGCGACACCCGCGGCTGGTTGGCCGACCGGGTGGGCGCCGCGCCGGGGGACGTCGTCGAGCGGGACGGCACGGTCGTCGGTGCGCACGAGGGTGCGACCGGCTACACGGTCGGGCAGCGCCGCGGCCTCCACCTCGGTCGACCGGCACCCGACGGCAAGCCGCGGTTCGTGCTCGAGATCCGCCCGAAGGAGAACACCGTCGTCGTCGGCCCGAAGGAGGCCCTCGACGTGACGTCGATGTCGGGATCCCGGTTCACCTGGGCCGGTACCGCACCGGCCGACCCCGCCGTGCCGTTCGCCTGCGACGTCCAGATCCGCGCGCACGCGGACCCGGTGCCGGCGACGGCGCGGGTGGCCGACGGGGCGCTCGTGATCGACGTCGACGAGCCGCTGTCCGGTGTCGCCCCGGGGCAGACCGCCGTGGTGTACGTGGGTACCCGCGTGCTCGGACAGTGCACGATCGACGCCACGATCTCGGCGGTTCCCGTCAGCGCCTGACCGCGGCGCTCCCGGCGTACGTCGCTGCTGCGCCGCGCGTCGGTGGCAGGCGGTAGAACTGTGGGTATGAGCGAGACCGACGCCACGTTCGAGACCATCGACCCCGACGAGCTCGACGCGGCGCAGGCCCAGCGCGAGGTGGACCGCCTCCGCGCGCGCATCAACGAACTCCGGGCCGCCTACTACTTCGGCGAGAACGGCTCGACGGTGACGGACGCCGACTACGACGTGATGGCCCGCCGTCTCGACGCCATCGAGCACCGCTTCCCCGAGCTGGTGACCGAGGACAGCCCGACCCAGACCGTCGGCGCGCAGCTCCAGACGATCCAGTTCGCGCCGGTCGAGCACGCCGAGCGCATGCTGAGCCTCGACAACGTCTTCAGCCCGGAAGAACTCACCGACTGGGCGGTGAAGGTGCAGCGCGACGCCGGCGCGGAGCGGGTCCGGTTCCTGACCGAGCTGAAGATCGACGGTCTCGCGATCAACCTGCGGTACGAGAACGGCCGGCTGGTCTCGGCGGCCACGCGCGGCGACGGCGTCGTCGGTGAGGACGTCACGGGCAACGTCCGCACGATGGGCACCATCCCGGACCGTCTGTCCGGCACGGGGCACCCGCCCCTCGTCGAGGTCCGCGGCGAGATCTTCTTCCCGGTCGAGCAGTTCGACGAGCTGAACGCCCGGCAACGTGCAGCGGGCGAGCGCGTCTTCGCGAACCCGCGGAACGCCGCTGCCGGGTCCCTCCGACAGAAGGAGGACGGCAAGTCCGAGGCCAAACGTGCACTCATGGTGGACCGGCTCCGCCGGCTGCGCATGCTCGTGCACGGCATCGGCGCGTGGCCGGTCCGTGAACTCGAGCGGGACACCGACGTCCGCGCGCAGTCCGAGGTCTACGAGCTGCTGCAGTCGTGGGGACTGCCGACGAGCAGCCACTACCGGGTCTTCGACACCATCGACGAGGTCTCGGCCTTCGTGCAGGACTACGGCGACCGCCGCGCGTCCGTCGAACACCAGATCGACGGCATCGTGGTCAAGGTCGACGACCTCGCCCTGCACGAGGAACTCGGCTCCACGTCGCGGGCGCCCCGCTGGGCGATCGCGTACAAGTACCCGCCGGAAGAGGTGCACACGAAGCTCCTCGACATCGTCGTGAGCGTCGGGCGCACCGGTCGGGCCACGCCGTTTGCGGTGATGGCCCCCGCCGAGGTCGCGGGGTCGGTCGTCCGCCAGGCGACGCTGCACAACCAGCAGGTCGTCAAGGCGAAGGGCGTGCTGATCGGGGATACGGTCGTGCTCCGGAAGGCCGGCGACGTCATCCCCGAGGTACTCGGACCGGTGGTGGAACTCCGCGACGGCAGCGAGCGGGAGTTCGTCATGCCGACGAACTGCCCCGAGTGCGGGACGCCCCTCGCGCCCGCGAAGGAAGGCGACATCGACCTCCGCTGCCCGAACGCGAAGAGCTGCCCCGCACAGGTCCGCGGCCGTGTGGAGCACATCGCGTCCCGCGGGTCGCTCGACATCGAGGGCCTGGGCGAGGTGGCGGCAGCGGCACTCACGCAGCCGTCCTCCCCGGAACGTCCGCCGCTCGAGACGGAGGCGGGGCTGTTCGACCTGACGATGGAGGACATCGTCCCGATCGAGGTGGTCGTGCGCGACGCCGAGACCGGCATGGAGAAGACCGACGACGGCGGCGCCCCGAAGCGCGTCACGCCCTTCAGCCGCGCGCGCAAGAAGACCGACCCGCCGTTCGACCCGGACGCACGCGGTGCGGACTACACCGGCGAGCCGAGCCGGTACCCCTCGAAGAACGCGTTCGAGATGCTCGCGAACATCGACGCCGCCAAGACGAAGCCGCTCTGGCGCATCATGGTCGGCCTGAGCATCCGGCACGTCGGGCCCGTCGCGGCCAGGGCGCTCGCCGGTCACTTCGGTTCCCTCGACGCCATCCGCGCGGCCTCGCGTGAGGAACTCGCGGCCGTGGACGGTGTGGGCGGGATCATCGCCGACGCCCTGCTCGACTGGTTCGAGGTCGACTGGCACCGCGAGATCATCGATCGCTGGACCGCCGCCGGCGTGCAGTTCTCGACGCCGGACCACCCGGGGCCGGGCGCGGCGAGTGCCGAGGGCGGGGTCCTCAGCGGTCTCACGGTCGTCGCCACCGGCTCGCTGGAGGGGTACAGCAGAGAGGGCGCACAAGAGGCGATCATCGCCGCGGGGGGCAAGGCCGCGTCGAGCGTGAGCAAGAAGACGGACTTCGTCGCGGCCGGTCCGGGTGCCGGATCGAAGTTGACGAAGGCCGAGCAGCTCGGCGTCCGCATCATCGACGCCGAGCAGTTCCGGGTGCTCGTGACCGAGGGTCCCGCCGCCCTCGGGGACGCTCCGGCCGACGCCGCAGAGGACGAGCCGCAGGGCTGATCCGGGGCAGCAGCACGTCGAACCACTGTCCGCAGCACGCGACGCGCCCTGTTCCCCACCCAGTTCAGGGGACAAGTTGCATCCCGCACCCCCGGAAGAGGCCGATTTCCTTACACTCGATAGAGCATCACCCGTCGTCTGCAGGGGGACGACGGGACGGCCTTCCCGGGGGAGACCCGATTGCTGCTCCTCGCCGCGGCTCTGCTCACCGCCTCGATGCACTCGCTCGGAGTGGTCGAGGCCCCAGTCGCGCCTCCCGCGCACGCCGTCCGTGCGGTGGCGGTCTCGGCACGAGTCCACGAAACTTCCTCAGCTCACCAAGAGGTCATGACCGGGGGACAGATCGCGCCGGACGCGGTCACGACGGCCCGGGGTCGCGCGTTCCTCACCGACCTGTCCGGACTCGGCGGGGCGGACCTCGCCCGCGCCGATCGCGATCGTCGGGTCCTCGCGACGGCGCAGGACGATCCGCCATCGGCCGCCGAGGTCGCGGCTTGGTGGCGTGGTCTCGGGGACGAGGAACGGCAGACGCTCGCGACGGTCGCGCCCTCGATCGTCGGCAACCTCGAGGGCGTCCCGTACCGGGTGCGGGACCGGGCGAACCGGACGGCGCTGCGCGCGGGGCTCGCCGACCCCAGCACCGGAGCCGCCCGGACCGCGATGCTCGGGCAGGTGCGGGATTCGCTCGAGCACGGACCCGGCACACCGGAACGCTTCCTCATCACCCTCGACACCCGCGGTTCGGGACGCGCCGAGATCGCCATCGGCGACCTCGACAGCGCGGCCGACGTCACGGTCGTCGTCCCGGGCATGTTCTTCACGGTGACCGGGCAGATGGCGGACTTCACGAACACCGCGAACGACCTCTACAGCGAGCAGGCCACGCTGGCCGGGGTGGCGGCGCCGGGGTCGGGGAGCGGTGTCGCCGTCGTGGCGTGGATGGGGTACCGCACGCCGGACCTGTCGAACATCCTGTCGCTGAGCCTCGCCAAGACGGGTGCCGAGCGGCTCGAGCGCACCGTCGGCGGCCTCCGCGAGGCCCGCGGGAGCGCGCAGCCGCGGATCAACGTCGTCGCGCACTCGTACGGCTCGACGACGGCACTGATGGCACTCTCGTCCGGCCGGATGAGCGCCGACACCCTGACGGTGCTCGGGTCGCCGGGCAGCGACGTGCAGACCGCGAAGCAGCTCGCCGTCGGCAGAGGCCAGGTGTTCGTCGGCGACGCGCACAGCGACCCGATCGCCGGCTCGGGGTACTTCGGGACGGACCCGGGCTCCGCCTCGTTCGGTTCGACCGTCCTCGACCTCGCCGGCGGCATCGACACCGACGACGCCGGTGACGTGTTCCGTCGGCCCGTCGGGCACAACGACTACCTCAAGCCCGGGACCGCGTCACTCCACGACGTCGCGCTGATCGCCGTCGGGCGCGGCGACCTGGTGCGCGAACAGCTCCGTCGTGGCGAGCGCGGGGGTGACGGGGTCCCGCAGACCTCGCCGGACATGTACCTCGTCCGTCCGCAGGACCTCCAGCCGCGCGAGTGAGTCTGGGTGACAACCTGAACGGCGGCGCAGCTGTGACCGGTTCCACGGCAGAACCAGTACAGACCGTTTCCGTACGGTGCCGTCCATGCGTGTGGTGCGATGGCCTGGTGCTCTGCTGACGTTCGGCGCGATGTCGGCGCTGGCCGGCATGCTCGTCGCCGTAGCCGTCACGCCCGGGGTCGCCGTCGCGGGTGAGGGCACCTCCGGCGCGGTGGCGTTCTTCGAGGACCTGCCGAGCTACCTCGACATCCAGGCGCCGCAGCAGGTCTCCTCGGTCTACGCGACCAAGGGCGGCCAGCAGGTCAAGATCGCGTCCTTCTACGCCGAGAACCGGACCAACGTCGCCTCCGACGCGATGGCGAAGACCCTCAAGCAGGCGGCGATCGACACCGAGGACCCGCGGTTCTACGACGAGGGCGGCATCGACGTCGTGGGCACGCTGCGCGGCGCGGCGGCGACCGTCGTGGGCGGAGACGTCCAGGGCGGGTCGAGCATCACCCAGCAGTACGTGAAGAACGTCCTCGTGCAGCAGTGCGAGGAGCTGACGGGGAAGAACGCCGCGGACACCAAGGCGAAGATCGCAGCGTGCTACGAGGACGCCGCCGGCGTGACCCCGCAGCGGAAGCTGCAGGAGATGCGCTACGCCATCGCCGTCAACAAGAAGTACTCGAAGGACCAGATCCTCACCGGGTACCTCAACCTCGTCGGACTCGGTGGCCGCGTCTACGGCGCCGAGGCGGGTGCCGAGTACTACTTCGGCGTCCACGCGAAGGACCTGTCGCTCGCGCAGTCGGCGACGCTCGTGGCGATCCTCAACAACCCGTCGAACCTCCGCATCGACCAGCCGTCGAACGCCGACAACGGCGCCAAGAACGGGTACGCGGCCACGAAGGCACGGCGCGACTACGTCCTGCAGCGGATGTACGTGCACCACGACATCAGCAAGGCGCAGCTCGACGCCGCGAAGGCCACCCCGATCACGCCGAAGATCACGGCGACCGCGAACGGCTGCTCCTCCGCCGCGACCGGGTACGACGCGGGCTACTTCTGCGACTACGTGCGTGACCAGGTGCTGCAGGACCCGGCGTTCGGGAAGACCGCCGCGGACCGCATCGCGACGCTCGACACCAAGGGGCTCGAGATCCACACCTCCCTCGACCTCGACGTGCAGGCGACGGCCCAGTCGGCGCTGTCGACCTACGTCCCGTCCACGATGGCCGGCGTGGACGTCGGCGGATCGAACGTCACCGTGGAGCCCGGGACGGGACGCATCATCTCGATGGTGCAGAACACGTCCTACACGCAGGGCGACAACGCCGGCGCGGGCTCGACCGCCGTGGACTACAGCGCCGACAGCGGGTACGGGAACTCCGGCGGGTTCCAGACCGGCTCGACGTTCAAGGTCTTCACGCTGGCCGAGTGGCTGGCGACCGGGCACACGCTCTCGCAGTCCGTGTCGACCACCGAGCACACGTTCCAGAACGCCGAGTTCACCAACTCGTGCGAGAACGTCAGCGGTGGCACCTGGCCGGTGGCGAACGCCGAGTCGGTCCCCTCGTCGATGACGGTGCAGGCGGCGACGTCCGAGTCGATCAACACGGCGTACGCGCAGATGGGCAAGCAGCTCGACCTCTGCAAGATCGCGCAGCTCGCGGAGTCGATGGGCATCCACCGGGCGGACGGCACACCGCTCAAGCAGATCCCGTCCTCGATCCTCGGCGTCAACGAGCTCTCGCCGATCGACCTCGCCGAGGCGTACGCCGGGTTCGCGAACGGCGGCATCGTGTGCACCCCGACGGCGATCGACTCGGTCACCGAGTCCGACGGCACGAAGATCACGCCCACGCCGTCCTCCTGCACGCGCGGCGTCTCGGCGGACGTCGCGGGAACGGTCGACTACGCGCTGCAGGGTGTCCTGAACGGGTCCGGCACCGCCGCGAGCGCGAACCCCGGCGACAGCGTCCCGAAGTTCGCGAAGACCGGCACGACCGACGGCGACGTGCAGAACTGGCTCGTCGCGTCGACGACGAAGTACACGAACGCGACCTGGATCGGCAACGTGCAGGGCAGCGTGAGCCTGGCGAACTGGCCGTTCCTGCAGGGCACGACCGGGTACAGCGCGAAGTTCGGGGTCGGGAAGGCGATGATGGCCTACCTGGACCAGACGGTCGGCGGGGACGCGCTCCCCACGCCGGACCCGGCGATGATCGGGCAGGCGAGCCACGCCTCGTCGAGCACGTCGTCCGGCTCCCAGTCCGGAGCACAGTCGAACCAGCAGCAGACGCAGCAGGGCCAGACGCAGACGCAGACGCAGCAGCAGACGCAGACGAACCAGCAGCAGGACCAGCAGAACCAGCAGCAGACGCAGACGAACCAGCAGCAGGGGCAGACGCAGAACGGCAAGTGACGCACCAATAGACTGGTGGGCATTCCACGAACCGATCGACGGAGCACCATGCCTGACATCACGAGCGAGCAGGTCGCCCACCTGGCGAACCTCGCACGCATCGCCCTCACGCCCGAGGAGATCGAGAAGCTCACGGGGGAGCTGTCGCAGATCGTCGACAGCGTCGCCAAGGTCGCCGAGGTCGCCACCCCGGACGTCCCGGCGACGAGCCACCCCGTGCCGCTCGGCAACGTCACCCGACCCGACGTGGTCGGTCCGACGCTCACGCAGGAGCAGGCGCTCTCGGGTGCGCCGGACTCCGACGGCGAGCGGTTCCGTGTGACCGCGATCCTGGGAGAAGAGCAGTGACCGACGACATCACCCGCCTCAGCGCCGCGGCGCTCGCCGACGCCCTCGTGTCGCGTGACGTCTCGAGCGTCGAGGCCACGCAGGCCCACCTCGACCGGATCCAGGCGGTGGACGGGGACGTGCACGCGTTCCTGCACGTGAACCAGAACGCGATCGCGGCAGCGAAGTCGATCGACTCGCGCCGCGCCGCGGGGGACGACCTCGGTCCGCTCGCCGGTGTGCCGATCGCCGTCAAGGACGTCCTGTGCACGCAGGACATGCCGACGACCTCCGGCTCGAAGATCCTCGAGGGCTGGGTCCCGCCGTACGACGCCACCCCGGTCGCGAAGCTCCGAGCCGCGGGGCTCGTGCCGCTCGGCAAGACGAACATGGACGAGTTCGCGATGGGCTCGACGACCGAGTTCTCGGCCTACGGCCCGACGCACAACCCGTGGGACCTCGACCGGATCCCCGGTGGCTCCGGCGGCGGTTCGGCCGCGGCGGTCGCCGCGCACGAAGCTCCCCTCGCCCTCGGGTCCGACACCGGCGGGTCGATCCGCCAGCCCGGCGCCGTGACCGGGACGGTCGGCGTGAAGCCGACGTACGGCGGTGTCAGCCGCTACGGCGCGATCGCCCTCGCGTCCAGCCTCGACCAGATCGGCCCGGTGTCGCGCACCGTCCTCGACGCGGCACTGCTGCACGACGTCATCGGCGGCCACGACCCCCGCGACTCGACGAGCATCCCCGACGCATGGCCGTCGATGGCCGCCGCAGCGCGCGAGGGCCTCCAGGCCGACACGCTCCGCGGCCTGCGGGTCGGCGTGGTGAAGGAGCTCGCCGGCGGCGAGGGCTTCCAGGCCGGCGTCACCCAGCGCTTCCAGGAGACCGTCGCGCTGCTCGAGGGTGCCGGTGCGCAGGTCGTCGAGATCGACGCCCCGTCCTTCGCGTACGCGATCAGCGCGTACTACCTCATCCTCCCGGCAGAGGCGTCCTCCAACCTCGCGAAGTTCGACTCGGTGCGCTTCGGCCTCCGGGTGACGCCCGAGAACGGCGCCACCGTCGAGGACGTCATGGCCGCCACGCGCGAGGTCGGCTTCGGCCCCGAGGTGAAGCGCCGCATCATCCTCGGCACGTACGCGCTCAGCGCCGGGTACTACGACGCCTACTACGGGTCGGCGCAGAAGGTCCGCACGCTCGTGCAGCGCGACTTCCAGGCGGCGTTCGAGCAGGTGGACCTGCTCATCAGCCCGTCCGCTCCGACCACGGCATTCCCCATCGGGGAGCGCATCGACGACCCGCTGTCGATGTACCTCAACGACCTGACGACGATCCCGGCGAACCTCGCCGGTGTCCCGGGCATGAGCATCCCGAACGGCCTCGCCCCCGAGGACTCCCTGCCCACCGGCGTGCAGCTGATGGCACCGCAGCGTGAGGACGCCCGTCTGTACCGGTACGGTGCGGCGCTCGAACGGCTCCTCGAACAGCAGTGGGGTCACCCGCTCATCGACAGCATCCCGGACCTCGACCAGTCTCAGCAGTCCGCTGCGCAGGAAGGTGTGATCTGATGGCGCAGAAGGACGCGCTGATGGACTTCGACGAGGCACTCCGGCGGTACGAGCCGGTCCTCGGATTCGAGGTCCACGTCGAGCTCGCGACGAAGACGAAGATGTTCTCGGACGCGCCGAACTTCTTCGGCGGCGAGCCGAACACCAACGTGACGCCGGTCGACCTCGGACTGCCCGGTTCGCTCCCGGTCGTGAACGAGCAGGCCGTCCGCTACTCGATCCAGCTCGGGCTCGCGCTCGGCTGCTCGATCGCGGAGTCCTCGCGGTTCGCCCGGAAGAACTACTACTACCCGGACAACCCGAAGAACTACCAGATCTCCCAGTACGACGAGCCGATCGCGTACGAGGGTGAGGTCGAGGTCGAACTCGCCGACGGCACGATCTTCCAGGTGCCGATCGAGCGGGCCCACATGGAGGAGGACGCCGGCAAGCTCACGCACGTCGGTGGCGCCACCGGGCGCATCCAGGGCGCGGAGTACTCGCTCGTCGACTACAACCGTGCCGGCGTCCCGCTGGTGGAGATCGTCACGAAGCCGATCTTCGGCACCGAGGAGCGTGCTCCCGAGCTCGGCGCCGCCTACGTCCAGGTCATCCGCGACCTCGTCCGGGCGCTCGGCGTGTCCGAGGCGCGCATGGAGCGCGGCAACCTCCGGTGCGACGCGAACATCTCGCTGCGCCCGCGCGGGCAGGAGAAGCTCGGCACCCGCACGGAGACGAAGAACGTCAACTCCTTCCGTGCCGTCGAGCGCGCGATCCGCTACGAGATCCAGCGCCAGGCCGCGATCCTCGCCGCCGGTGGCTCGGTCACGCAGGAGACCCGGCACTGGCACGAGGACACCGGCCGCACCTCCGCGGGGCGCCCGAAGTCCGACGCGAACGACTACCGCTACTTCCCGGAGCCGGACCTGCTCCCCGTCGTGCCAGACCCGGCCGTGGTCGAGGAACTCCGGGCGTCCCTGCCGGAGGCCCCCGTCGCCCGTCGTCGTCGCCTCAAGGGCGAGTGGGGCTTCAGCGACCTCGAGTTCCAGGACGTCGTCAACGGCGGGCTGCTCGACGAGGTCGAGGCCACCGTCGCCGCGGGTGCCGCGCCCCAGGCCGCGCGCAAGTGGTGGACGGGTGAGATCAGCCGCGTCGCGAACGCGCAGGACGCCGCCCCCGGTGACCTCGTGTCGCCGGAGCACGTCGCCCAGACCATCGCGCTCGTCGAGTCCGGCGACCTCACCGACCGGCTCGCGCGCCAGGTGCTCGAGGGCGTCATCGCCGGTGAGGGCTCGCCCGCCCAGGTCGTCGAGGCCCGCGGCCTCAAGGTCGTCTCCGACGACTCGGCGCTCACGGCCGCGGTCGACGAAGCGCTCGCCGCCCAGCCCGACGTGCTCGCGAAGATCCAGGACGGCAAGGTCCAGGCGGCCGGTGCCATCATCGGCGCGGTCATGAAGGCCATGAAGGGCCAGGCGGACGCGGCCCGCGTGCGCGAGCTCGTGCTGGAGCGTGCGCAGCAGTCGTAGCGTCCGTCGTACCTGGGGACGCGTCGGCAACCCGGTGACAGGATGAGTCGTGACCGCAACGATCCGCGCCATCGGTACCGCCGTCCCCCGGACGACCCTCGACCAGGCGGCGGTGCGGGACCTCTTCTCCGCGCAGCCGAGTCTCGGCCGCCTCGCCGGTCGGCTCGTCCCGGCGGCGTTCGACGCATCCGCCGTGGAGCACCGGCACACCGTGCTCGACGAACTCGACACCGACCGACCGGCCGGCGCGTTCCGTGACGAGGACGGCGTGCTGCTGTCCCCGTCGACCGGGACGCGGAACGACCGGTACCGCGAGCTCGCCCCGCCGCTGTTCGTCGCTGCCGCGCGTGACGCGGTCGACCGCGCGGGCGTGGCCGCCGGGTCCGTCACGCACGTCGTGACCGTCTCCTGCACCGGGTTCACCCAGCCGGGGCCGGACCTCGACATCGTCCGCGAGCTCGGCCTCGCCCCCACGGTGTTCCGTCAGCACATCGGGTTCATGGGGTGCTGCGCAGCGTTCCCGGCGCTCCGCATCGCTGCAGCCTTCGCCGAGGCCGACCCGGCCGCGGTGGTGCTCGTCGTGTGCGCCGAGCTCTGCACGCTGCACGTGCGGGCATCGGACGACCCGGACCAGATCGTCGCCAACAGCGTCTTCGGCGACGGCGCCGCCGCGGTGGTCGTCACCGCCACGGGGCCCGGCCTCCGACTCGACGACTTCGCGACCACCGTGGTGCCCGAGGGGGCGTCCGAGATGGCGTGGAACATCGGCGACGAGGGCTTCGAGATGGTCCTCAGCACCGCGGTCCCGAAGCTCGTCGGTGCCACGGTCGCCGGGGCCGTCGCCCCGCTGTTCGACCGGGCCCGCGGGCTCGGGGCGGCTGCGGACGTCCCCGTGTGGGCCGTGCACCCCGGCGGTCGGGCCATCCTCGACCGGACGGAGGACGCACTGGGCCTCCCGGCGTCGGCACTGTCGGCCAGTCGCGCCGTCCTCCGAGACCACGGCAACGTGTCCAGCGCCACGGTGCTCTTCGTGCTCCGGCAGGCGCTCGACGACGGACTCGACGACGGTACCCCGGTCGTCGCGCTCGCCTTCGGGCCCGGTCTGACGGTCGAGGCCGCCCGGCTCACCGCCGTCGGTACCAGCGCGTCGACCGGTGGTGCCCGCGCTGCCGGGGAACGACTCGAGACGGCGACCGCGGGGGTGTCGTGAGCCGACGCGACCCGGCCGCGCCGCGCCTCCCGGCCGTCGACCTCACCACGCGCGCCGTCGACCTCCGCGAACTCATGGACGAGCCGGACTGCGACCCGCGCCAGCTCGCGCGGACCTACCGGCGGTTCGCGCTCGTCAACGCGCTCGTCAGCGGGTGGCGGACCGCCTGGCGGACCCGCGTGGCACCCGCGCTGCCGGCGCACGGCCGCGGACGCGTGCTCGACCTCGGATGCGGCGGCGGGGACCTCGCCCGAGCGCTGGTGCGGTGGGCCGCGAGCGACGGGTTCGACATCGAGGTCGTCGGCGCCGACCCGGACGCACGGGCGATCGACGCCGCGACGCGTTCCACCCCGCGCGGCGTGACGTTCCGGCAGCAGTCGAGCGCGGAGCTGGTGGCGGCGGGGGAGCGGTTCGACGTGGTCGTGTCCAACCACGTCCTCCACCACCTCGGCGACGAGGAGCGGCACGGGTTCCTGGCAGACTCCGAGCGGTTGGCCTCGCGCCGGAGCCTGCACTCGGACATCCGTCGGTCCCCGCAGGCGTACCGCGCGTACGCACTCGGGTCGACGTTCGTCGCGGCGGGGACGTTCATCCGGGTCGACGGCCTGCGCTCCATCCGCCGGTCCTTCACGCTGTCGGAACTGCGGGACGCGCTGCCCGGGGGCTGGCGCGCGGAGCAGGCGGCCCCGCACCGGGTGCTGGCGATCCGCGACGCCTGACGCGCTACCGTCGCAGCATGGCACCGTCCCAGCTGCACCGTGTCGCGGTCCTCGTGCTCGACGGGGCGAAACCGCTCGACGTCGGGATCCCGGCGCAGGTGTTCTCGAACCGGCCGAGCATGCCGTACGAGGTCCGGGTGTGCGGGCCCCGGGCGGGACGCATCGCCGGCGGGGACGGCCTCGCGTACGCGGTCGACCACGGGCTCGACGCCCTGGACTGGGCGCAGACGGTGTTCGTGCCGGGCTACCGCTTCCCCGCGGACACGCCCCCGCCGGCGGACGTCGTCGCGGCGCTCGCCCGGGCGCACCGACGGGGCGTCCGGATCGCGGCGATCTCGACGGGAGCGTTCGCGCTCGCGGCGGCCGGCCTGCTCGACGGACGCCGTGCCACGACGCACTGGCACTACACCCGCGTGCTCCGGGACCGCTACCCGGAGGTCGACGTGGACGAGGACGTGCTGTTCGTCGATGCCGGATCGGTGCTCACCAGCGCCGGGGCCGCGAGCGGGATCGACCTGTGCCTGCACATCGTCCGGCAGGACCACGGAGTCGCGCTCTCGAACCACGTCGCCCGACGGCTCGTCAGCGCGCCGTACCGGAGCGGCGGGCAGGCGCAGTACGTCCCCCGCAGTGTTCCCGAGCCGCTCGGCGACGTGTTCGCGGAGACGCGGGAGTGGGCGCTCCGGCACCTCGCCGGACCGCTCACGCTCGAGGTCCTCGCCCGGAACGCGACGGTCTCACCGCGGACGTTCTCGCGTCGGTTCGTCGAGGACACCGGGTACACGCCGATGCAGTGGGTGCTGCGTGCCCGGGTCGACCTCGCGCGGGAACTGCTGGAGCGCTCGGACCTGTCGGTCGACCAGGTGGCGGAGCGCGCGGGGCTCGGCTCGGACGCGAACCTGCGGACGCACTTCCGGCGCATCCTCGGGACGTCGCCGACCGAGTACCGGCGCACCTTCCAGGACTGATCCCCAGGACGGCGTTGGCGAGATCCTTCCGGACGATGGCTTCCCTGCCACTGGAGCGGCGCCTCCCAGCCCGTGAGCATGGACCGCGGAACGAAAGGAACCCCCATGACCCGCATCGCCGTGAACGGCTTCGGCCGCATCGGACGCAACACCCTCCGCGCGCTCATCGCCCGGGGCGGTGAGGACCTCGAGGTCGTCGCCGTCAACGACCTGACCGCACCCGAGACGCTCGCGCACCTGTTCCGGTACGACTCCGCCCTCGGCCCGTTCGCCGGCACCGTCGAGGTCGACGGCGACACGCTCGTGATCGACGGACACCCGGTCCGCGTCCTCGCATCGCGCGAGCCGGCGGAGCTGCCCTGGGCGGAGCTCGGTGTCGAGGTCGTCCTCGAGTCGACGGGCCGCTTCACCGCACGGGACGCGGCCGCGGCGCACCTCACCGCAGCAGCCCGACGGGTGCTCATCAGTGCCCCGGCCACCGGCGCGGACGCGACCATCGCCTACGGCGTGAACTCGGACGTCTTCGACCCGGCCGTGCACACCGTCGTGTCGAACGCCTCGTGCACGACGAACGCGCTCGCACCCCTCGCGTCCGTGCTCGACGACCTGGCTGGCATCGAGCACGGGTTCATGACCACCGTGCACGCCTACACGCAGGAGCAGAACCTGCAGGACGGGCCGCACCGCGACCTCCGTCGGGCCCGTGCCGCCGGGGTGAACATCGTCCCGACGTCGACCGGCGCGGCGAAGGCGATCGGGCTGGTCCTGCCGCGCCTTGAGGGCAAGCTCTCCGGGGACTCGATCCGGGTGCCCGTGCCCGTCGGGTCGATCGTGGAGCTCAACACCGTCGTGTCGCGGTCGGTCAGCGTGGACGAGGTCAACGAGGCGTACCGTGCTGCGGCTGCCGGTCCGCTCGCCGGTGTGCTCGCGTTCACGGCGGACCCGCTCGTGTCGACGGACATCACGGGGCGGCCGGAGTCGAGCGTGTTCGACTCGCTGCTGACCCGCGTCGACGAGGGGCGGCACGTGAAGGTCGTCGCCTGGTACGACAACGAGTGGGGGTTCTCGAACCGGGTGGTCGACACGCTGGGGATGCTCGCGCGGGCGTGACGGGCGACGGCGCGGGGACGAGAGCGCGTCCGGTGCGTGGGCGGATTTCGCGCTGGGCGACAGTTCACGGGCTCGTGGCGGCGCGAGCTGTCGCTCAGCGCGTGAGGTCGCCGCCGAGACTCGGGCTGGGCGACAGTTCTCGCGCGCTGGAGCGCGAGAACTGTCGCAGGGAGCGAGTCTCGGCGCGCTGTTGCGGACGGGAGGCGCGGTGCGGGCTGGCGCCGTGCCTCCCGTCCGGCGCGTGGGCGCCTTTTCGCGCTGGGCGACAGTTCACGCGCTCGTGGCGGCGTGAGCTGTCGCTCAGCGCGTGAGGTCGCGGCCGAGACTCGGTGCGGCGCCGGCGAGACTCGGGCTGGGCGACAGTTCTCGCGCGCTGGAGCGCGAGAACTGTCGCGGAGGCCGAGTCTCGGGGCCGGGCCAGCCGCGCCGGCGCGGCGCGGCCGCGTCAGCGGATCGTCGCAGTGGTGGAGGCGAAGGAGCGGGAGCGCACGGCCTCGCGGTACCGGTCGAGCGCGGCGTCGTCCGCCCCGACCGACTCCAGCGCCGCCAGACCCGCCCCGAGCACCGGGGGATCGGTGACCCAGGTCGGCACCGCTCCCGGCACCCGCTCGGCGAGCCCCGACACGACACCGTCCACGAGCAGCGGGTCCCGCGCCGCGAGCACCCCGCCGCCGAGCACGACGGGCACCGGCGACGCCGCCGACGCCCCGAGCCCGAGCCGCCCGAGTGCGACGGACGCGAGCAGCACGATCTCCTCGGCCTGCCGTGCGACGACCCCGGCGGCCACGGCGTCACCGGCTCCGGCGACCTCGAACAGCACCGGGCAGAGGCGGTTGAACACGCGCTGGTCGAGGCGTCCGAAGTGGATGGCCTCGGTGACCTCGCGGACGGAGCCGAGCCCGAGCGCGGCGGGGACCGCCTCGGTGAGCGCGGTCGCCGGTCCGCGCCCGTCGTCCGCGCGTGCGGCGTGCCAGAGTGCCCGGTTGCCGAGGTAGGCACCGCCACCCCAGTCCCCGGAGATGTCGCCGATCGCCGGGAAGCGTGCCGTGGCACCGTCCGCCCGGACCGCGAGGGCGTTGATCCCCGTGCCGCACACCACGGCAGCGGCGTCCGGCGACAGCGTGCCCGCTCGCAGCAGCGCGAACAGGTCGTTGTCGAGGACGTCCGGCGCGCCGCCGTCCGCGTCCCACCGGGCGAGTGCGGCCGTGGCGGCGACGATCTCGTCGTGCAGGTCGAGTCCGGCGAGGTAGACGTGGGTGGTGCGGATGTGGCGACCGCCGAGACGGTTCACGACCCGTCCACGGACGTCGTCGAGGATCGGGCCGGCGACCTCCCACCCACGGGACTGCGGGTTGGAGCCCGGCCCTCGTGCGTGCCCGACGATGCTGCCGTCCAGGCCGATCGCGACGACGTCGGTCTTGCTGCCGCCGCCGTCGACGGCGAGCACCACGTCACCCTCCTCCGACGGGACGAGGGGGACGTGGCCGGCGAGCCCCGTCCCGGCAGCGCCGGGCAACGCAGCACCAGCGGGGAGCGCGGCGTCAGCGGGGAGCGCAGCGTCGGCGGGGAGCGCGGCCTCGTCGGCTCGGCTCAGGCCACCCACGATGCCTGCTCCGATCGCGCCCACGGCAGGTGCTCCGCGTTCGCGGCCAGCAGGAGGTCGGTGAGCTTCTCGGCCTTGTCCACCTGTCCCACGAGCGGGTGCGCCCACATCGCGCGCAGCACCCGGTCGCGTCCACCGTGCACCGCCGCCTCGAGCGCGAGTCGTTCGTACCCGGCGACGTGGGCGACGAGCCCGGCCATGTCCGGGTCGAGCGGGGCGACCGGGAGCGGCGTGATCGACTGTCGCGTCACACGCGCCGGGACCTCGATGACGTGGTCGTCCGGCAGGAACGGGAACGTGCCGTCGTTCCGCACGTTGAGGACCTGGACGTCGCCGCGGTCACCGAGGATCGAGGACAGGACGTCGATGGCGGCCTCGGAGTAGTACGCCCCGCCGCGCTGTTCGAGCTCGACCGGCTTCGTCACGACGGCCTCGTCCGCGTACTTCGCCAACAGCGCCCGCTCGGTGTCCATCACCGCTTCGGCGCGGGTGCGCTCGTGGAGCTGTTCCTCGAGCACGACGTCGTGGCTGTAGAAGTACCGGAGGTAGTACGACGGCACGGCGTGCTGCAGGCGGATGAGGTCGGCCGGCATGTGCACGCTCGACGCCATCCGGTCGAGGGCGCCGGTGTCCGCTGAGAGCAGCTCGGACAGGACGTCGCGTTCGGCTCCCGATGCGTCCGTGACGTGCACGCCCCGCTCCCATGTCAGGTGGTTGAGGCCGACGTGGTCGAGACGGACGGCTTCGGGCGCGACCTGGAACTCCGCGGCGAACCGCCGTTGGAACCCGATGGCGACGTTGCAGAGGCCGACGGCGCGGTGTCCGGCCTCGAGGAGGGCGCGGGTGACGATGCCGACCGGGTTGGTGAAGTCGACGATCCAGGCGTCGGGCTTCGCGTACCGCTGCACGAGCGAGGCGTACTCGAGCACGACCGGGACGGTGCGGAGCGCCTTGGCGAACCCGCCGGGGCCGGTCGTCTCCTGCCCGATGCAGCAGGCCTCGTGGGGCCAGGTCTCGTCCTGCTGCCGCGCCGCCTGCCCGCCGATGCGGAGCTGGAACATCACGGCGTCGGCGTCCGCGACCCCCGCCACGACGTCGTCCGTGACGTGGACGGTGCCGGGGTGGCCGGCGTGGGCGAACATCCGCTTCGCGACGCCGCCGACGAGTTCACGACGCTGCGGGTCCGGGTCGACGAGCCAGAGTTCGTCGATCGGCAGCTGGTCGCGGAGCCGGGCGAAGCCGTCCACGAGTTCGGGGGTGTAGGTGGATCCGCCACCGATGACTGCGAGTTTCACTGTGGTGCTATCCCTTCACGCCGGTGAGCGCGATGCCCTCGACGAATGCCTTCTGTGCGAAGAAGAAGATGACGACGACCGGGACCATGACGACGACGGTCATCGCCATCGTCATCGACCAGTCGGTGCCGTGCTGTCCGCGGAACGTGGCGAGCCCGTACGCCACCGGCCAGGCGGCCTGGTTCTCGGACGCGTACAGGAGCGGGCCGTAGTAGTCGTTCCACGAGTGGAAGAACATGAAGATCGCCGCCGAGGCGATGCCGGGTCGGGCCATCGGCACCACGACCCGCCAGAGCACGCCCCACTCGCTGCAGCCGTCCATGCGCGCGGCGTCGCCGTACTCCTTCGGGATCGTCAGGAAGAACTGGCGGAGCAGGAAGATGCTGAATGCGTCGCCGAGCAGGTTCGGCAGGATGAGCGGCCAGAGCGTGCCGGTCAGGTGCAGCTCGGACCACATCACGTAGACCGGCACGGCGGTGACCTGCGGGGGCAGGAGCATCGCGACGATGATGATCGTGAAGATCGCGTTCGCCCCGCGGAACTTGATCTGGGCGAGCGCGTAGGCCGCCGGGACCGAGCTGACGAGCATGAACGCGGTGGCGAGCACGGCGTACAGCGAGGAGTTGCCGAACCACTGCGCCAGCGGCAGTTCGGTGAACACCCGCGCGTAGTTCGAGAAGTCGAACGGCCGGGGCAGGATCGACGCCGTGAGCGCCTGGTTGCTCGACATGAGCGACGTGAGCACCACGAACACGATCGGCGCGATCGTCAGGACCCCGAGCGCCACGAGGGCGGCGTGTTCGGCGATCCAGACGAGGAGGCTGCGGCGCGGACCGCGGGCGGTGCCCGGTGCGGCGCCGCGGGGAGCGCGGGCGATCCGGGGCTGGGACACGGCGGTCATCAGGACTCCTCTGGACGGAAGACGGAGATGCGGCGCATCGTGAACACGAGGACCACGGCGGTGATCACGAACAGCACGACGGCCATCGCCGACGCGTAGCCGAACTGGAAGTTGGCGAACCCGTGCTGGTAGAGCAGCTCGGTGTACGTGAGCAACGACGTGCCCGGGTACCCGAGCTGCGCCGCCGTGCCACCGCCGATCGTCGCCTTGCCGCTCGCGACGCCGGACGCCACCGCGGCCTCGGTGAAGTACTGCAGGGCCGCGATCACCCCCGTGACGACCGCGAACCCGATCACCGGCGCGATCGTCGGCAGCGTGATGTGCCGCACCTGCTGGATGCCGTTCGCGCCGTCGAGCGACGCGGCCTCGTACAGGTCGCGCGGCACGTCCAACAGCGACGCCAGGAAGATGATCATGATGTCGCCCATCACCCAGACGCCCATGATCACGAGCGAGGGCTTCGACCACGCCGGGTCGTTGAACCACAGGGGGCCGTCGATCCCGAAGAGCCGCAGGATCTGGTTGACCGGCCCGGTGCCCGGGTTGAACAGGAACACGAAGGCGACGACGCTCGCCACCGGCGGCACCAGGGCGGGCAGGTAGAACAGCGTGCGCCAGAACCCGGTCGCGGTCTTGGCCCGGCTGAGCAGGCCGGCCACGAGCAGGCCGCAGACGATGCGGACCGGCACGAGGATGACCACGAACCAGAGCGTGTTGACGACCGCCGGGCCGATCTGCGGGTCCTGCGTGAACAGGAACTTGTAGTTCAGCAGACCGACGAACTCGGGTTCCTGCAGTTGGTTGTAGCGGGTGAACGAGTAGAAGATCGACGCCACGAGCGGGTACGCGAAGAAGATCACGAGTCCGGCCAGGGCGGGCGCGAGCATGGTCAGGGCGACCAGTCGCCGACGGGACTCGGCGGAGCGCCGCCGCCGGGGCGGGCGCGCGGAGCCGGCCACGGGGTCGGGAGCCGACCCGGTCGGGCCGGTGGGCCGGGAGGCGCGGGTGGGCCGCGCCTCCCGGCTGCCGGTTTCGGGGGTGGTGACGTCCGTCATGGTCACGGACCTGCCAGCTGGTTGGCGTTGTCGATGTCGGAGTCGAGCTTCTTGAGCTTCGCGGACAGGTCGCCGCCGTTCTCCTGGTACGCCTGCCAGAACTTCGTGAAGGTGCCGATGTAGGCGGCCCCGTCGGCGGTGCCGGGCGAGGTCATCGTGTCCTTGTTGCCCGCGACGTCGACGAAGGTCTTGTAGTTCTCGTCGACCTCGAGCTTCGACGACTGCAGCGCGGAGGTGAGCGTCGGGATGTTCTTCAGCCCGTTGCCCATGGTGACCTGGGCGTCGGTGTTCGTCGACAGGTACTTCAGCAGCGCCCACGCGAGCTCGGGGTGCTTCGAGCCCTTCGCGATGCCCGCCACGTTCCCGGCGATGTACGTCGAGCCGTAGTTGCCGAGGCCGTCCATCACCGGGGTCGGTGCGGTGCCGTAGTCGAGGTCCGGCTTCTGGTCCTTGATGAACGCGGTGCGGTACTCACCGTCGATCTGCATCGCGACCTGGCCGGTCTGGAACGCGTTGTCGGCGGCGAACTCCTGCCCGAGCCCCGAGGTGAACGCCTTGAGCTTGTCGTAGCCGATCTCGTCGACGAAGCCCTTCTGCCAGGTGATGAGCTTCTTCCACGCGTCGGAGGTCCCGATCACGCTGTTGCCCTTGCTGTCCAGCCACCGTCCGTCGACCATCGGCGCCCAGTGCTCCGGCGAGTTCTCGTAGAAGTCGATGAGCGGGTTGAAGCCGAGCTGCTTGATCGAGCCGTCGGCGTTGTACGTGGTGAGCTTCAGCGCGTCGGCCTTGAGCTCGTCGAGCGTCTTCGGCGGCGTCGTGATGCCGGCCTTCGCCAGGAGCGGCTTGTTGTACATCAGGGCGCTCACGTCGGCGAGCGCGGGCATCGTGCACCGCTTGCCCTTGTACTCGGTGTACGACCGCACGGCCTTCGGGATGTCCGACAGGTCGACCTTGTCCCGCTCGATGTACGGCGACAGGTCGCGGAACGCGCCGGAGGAGCAGAAGCTGCCGACGATGGCCGTGGAGTACGACAGTCCCACGTCGATGTTCTGACCGGACGAGATCGCCTTCTGCAGCTTCTCGTCGTCCTGTCCGGCGTGGATGTCGACCTTCACGCCCGGGTTCGCCTTCTCGAACCCGTCGACGGCGCTCTGCACGACGCCCGCCTCGCGGCCGGTGAAGAAGTGCCAGAGGGACACGGTGCCCTTGAGCTCCTTGGGTGCGGACTTGTCGATGGCGTCGGCGCTGCTGCCGGAGCTGCAGCCCGCGACGACCAGGGCGCCGACGGCGGCGACGGCCGTGGCGGTGGCGATGCGGCGGAACGCCCGCCGGTTCGGTTCGGGGAGGGACACGGTGGTACTCGCTCTCTGGTCTCGCTCCGGGTGCGTCCGGGCGTGCCGCGTCCGCGGCCTGGGCCGTGGGCGGCGGTCGTTTCCGGGCGCGCCGAAGAGCCCTGGGTCAGGGCCGGGTGATGGTGCCTCGAGTGGTGCGGGTGGGACTTCTCAGGGGCGCTCGACGGGGTCCGGAGCGGGCGCATCGTCGGTGATGCGTTCGAGCCGGTCCGCGAGCGCGGTGCGGACGACGTCGATGAGGACGTGTCTGGCACCGTGCAGGACGGGGGTGTCGGGGACGCCGGGCGCCACGACGGCGGTGGACCAGCGTGTGCGGGTCCGGAGCCAGGCGGTCACGGCGGCGGCCAGGGCGGGACCGCCCGCGATCCCGGTCGGGCCGTGCAGGACGACCGTCTCGGGATCGGCGACGGCGAGGGCCGGGAGCACGTTGTGCCCGACGCGCTCGCCGAGGGCGGCGGTGAACGGGTGCTGCTCGGGCAGTCCGGGCAGCTGCGGGAGCACCTGGCGCCAGTCGGCTGCGGTGCCGTCCGGTGCCGTGATCCCGTGTTCGGCGGCCAGGGCGAGGATCGCGGACTCGGAGATGAGGTCCGCGACGATCGTGGCCGTCGGGTCGATGGAGCGTGCGTCGGCGGGCACGCTGAGGTAGCCGATCTCACCCGCGGCGCCCGACGCGCCGGTATGCAGGTGGCCGTGCAGGTCGAGGGCCATGCCGAGGCCCTCCGCCATCCAGAAGAGCGCGAACGATCCGGGCGCGCGGCCCGCACCCATGTTCCGCTCGGCGATCGCCGCGAGGTTGGCGTCGTTCTCGATGACGACCCGGACGCCGAGGGCGCGGGAGAGTGTGGCCGAGACCTGGTCGCGGGGCCAGCCGGGGAGGCCGTCGGTGAAGATCAGGGTGTCCGTGGCGTGGTCGACGGACGCCTGCACGCCGACCGCGACGGCGGTGACGAGTTCGGGGTCGACGTCGGCGGCCGCTGCGGCGCGGGAGATCGCTGCGGCGACGATGTCGGCGCCGGGTGCGCGCATCTCCTCCGCCGTCATGGTGTGCGTCGCGACGGGGAACCGGCGGCCCGCGGCGTCCACCACGGTCGAGCAGACGTCGACGAGCTGCACGTCGACGGCGACGCCGAGGTCGCGGTCGGTGATCGCCTCGTACACGACGGCGCTCGGGCCGCGGCGGCCGGTCTGCGTCGCGGTGCCGGCCTCACGGATGAGCGCGGCTGCTTCGAGGCGGCGGATGATCTCGGCCGCCGTGGGCTTGCTGAGCCCGGTTCGTTGCGCGATCTCGTTGCGGGTGAGCGGGCCGTCGTCGAGGAGGAGCTCGAGCGCGGCGCGGTCGTTGAGGACACGCAGCAGGCCGGGCTGGCCGGGGGTGCGTCCTCGAGTGGTCATGTCGAGGACTCTAACGGACAACCTTCTTTACTGAAAGGTTTGTTTACGGATTCGAAACACGCGTTCTGTTCCGCGAAACACGTGCCGGCCCGGCTACGGACGGAGCAGGACCTTGATCGCCCGGCGCTCGTCCATCGCCCGGTACGCCTCGGCCGCCTCGTCCAGCGGGAGTTCGAGGTCGAACACGCGTCCGGGCTCGATCGTGCCGTCGAGGACGTCCGGCAGCAGCTCCGGGATGTACGTGCGGGCAGGCGCCATCCCGCCCGCGACCGTGATGTTCGTGTCGAAGAGGTACCGCGTCCCGATGGTCGGCACCCCGTGCGGGACACCGACGAAGCCGAGGTTGCCGCCCGGGCGGACCGAGTGCAGGGCCTGCTCCATGCTCTGCTCCGTGCCCACGGCCTCGACCGCGCAGTCGGCGAGGTCGCCGTCGAGGAGGTCCCGGACGGCCTGGACGCCGTCGGCACCGCGGGCCTCGACGATGTCCGTCGCGCCGAAGGAACGAGCGAGCGCCTGCCGGTCCGTGTGCCGGCTCATCGCGATGATGCGCTCGGCGCCGAGACGCTTCGAGGCCAGCACCGCCGACAGCCCGACGGCGCCGTCGCCGACCACGACCACGGTCTTGCCGGGGCCCACGGCAGCGGAGACGGCCGCGTGGTGGCCGGTCGAGAAGACGTCGGACAGGGTCAGCAACGAGGGCACGAGCGCCGGGTCGACCGGACCGGGGACCGCGACGAGGGTGGCCTCGGCGTCGGGGATGCGGACGTACTCCGCCTGGGCGCCGCCCACCGGGTCGCCGTACGCGTCCACCGCGCCGAACCCGGAGCGGTGGACGCACCCGGTGGTCATGCCGTGGCGGCAGGCCTGGCACGTGCCGTCGTTCGTCGTGAAGGGCGAGATGACGAAGTCGCCCTCGTGCAGGCCGGTCACGCCGTCGCCGACCGTGACGACCTCGCCGACGAGCTCGTGCCCGATCGGACGCGGTTCCTTCGTCTGCGTGACGCCGCGGTAGGGCCACAGGTCCGAACCGCACACGCACGCAGCCACGACCCGCACGACCGCGTCCCGGGGTGTGAGGATGCCGGGCTGGTCGCGGTCCTCGACACGGATGTCGTTCGGGGCGTGGATGATCGCTGCGCGCAAGAGGGGGCCTTCCGTCGAGATGGTGGGGGACCGGCCGGTCGACGTCGTCCGGAGCCCACTCGACAGTACCCTCGTGCGGGTGGACGACGACCGGTACGGCAGTGACGTGCTCTCGGGCGACTGGCGCTCGCGGGGTGTGGAGAAGGTGCGGCAGGTGCCGCTCGAACGCGACATGGTGCTCGAGGACCCGGCGTCCGGGTGGGCGGGTGCCGTCGTGCGGCTCGAGGCGGGCAACGTCGAGCTCGAGGACTGGAAGGGTCGGACGCGCTCGTTCCCGTTCACCGGGCAGTTCCTGCTCGAGGGCGAACTCGTCACGCTCGGCCGCCCGCAGGCGCCGGTGGGCCGGCCCGGCAGGACGTCGTCGGGTCCGGCACGCGGAGCGTCCGTCACTTCGGACGGGAGGCCCGGTGCGGCCCCGCAGGTCCGTCACGCCTCCGACGGCGGTCGCCTCCGCACCGCGTCCGGCTCGTTCGCCGTCGAGCAGCAGCGGGCGCGGGTGGCGCTGCCCTCGCGGATCATGGTCGAGGGCCGGCACGACGCCGAACTCGTCGAGAAGGTCTGGGGCGCCGACCTCCGCGTCGAGGGTGTCGTCGTCGAGTACCTGGAGGGCGTGGACAACCTCGCCGAGGTCCTCGACGAGTTCCGTCCGTCGCGCGACCGCCGGGTCGGGGTCCTCGTCGACCACCTCGTCCCCGGGTCGAAGGAGTCCCGCTTCGCCGACGCCGTGATGCGCGGGAAGTGGGGCGCGCACGTGCTCGTCGTCGGACACCCGTTCGTGGACGTCTGGCAGTCCGTGAAGCCCGCGCGGCTCGGACTCGACGCGTGGCCCACGATCCCGCGGTCGATCGAGTGGAAGAAGGGCATCTGTCAGCACCTCGGCTGGCCGCACGCCGACCAGGCGGACATCGCACGGGCCTGGCAGCGGATCCTCGGGCAGGTCCGGACGTTCGCCGACCTCGAACCGCAGCTGCTCGGCCGGGTCGAGGAGCTCATCGACTTCGTGACGGAACCGAAGGCCTGACAGGCCGGGCGTCGCGGGGCCGCACCGCGCCTCCCGGCCTACTGTTGAGGGATGGACGGCATCGAAGGGCGTGTACGCGGCGCGGTCGATGTCTGGCTGCGCTGGCTGCCCCGGTGGCAGATCGGCACCGCCCGTCCCCGCACCCGCATCTGCCGGAAGTGCACCGGCTCGCCGATCGCGAGCGCGGCGGGCTTCGGGCCGGACGTGCCGCACGCGGTGCAGCACGCGCTCATCGGACGGATCTCGACCATCGTCGAGGACGCGGTGGACGACTACACCGCGAAGAACCTGCCGCTGCTGCAGCGCGAACTCGAGCGGGCAGCCGCCCGGAAGCGGCACGCCGGGTACCAACCGACCGAGGGACTCTCGCCCGAGTTCCAGGGGCTCGACGTCGATCCCGAGCCGTCGCCGGGGGAGCCGTTCCTGTTCACCCTCGGTGAGCTGACCGGCACCGGCGCCGGCGAGCAGACCCCGCGCGAACCGCTGTCGGACGAGGCCAAGGCGGCACTCCGGCACGAGATCGAGCTCTCCGACGAGTGCGCCCGGTCGACCGGGACCGCGGTGTGCCTCGCGCTCATCGAGCACCGCCCGCGCATCGCGGAGGCGGTGGAGCGTCTGGTCGAGCCGCAGATCGAGGCGCTCGTGTCGGACATGTTCCGAGGCTTCGACGACGGACCGGACGGCCCGCGCGACGGGTTGTTCTGAGCCGGCCTGACCTCGCTCAGCGAGCGGAGTCCGCCGGGGTGCGCTCCCGCCGCCGCACCCCGCGGAGCACGAGCCGTGCCAGCCCCCGCCACCCGAGCAGGAAGACGCCCAGCACGACGGTCGCGACGATGACGAACGAGATCGGCAGGGGGTCCCCGTCGACGTCGCCCTGCCCCGTCGCGACCCGGATCGCCATGCCGACGAACACGGTCAGGATCCACGCCACGACGCCGGTCGGCCAGAAGCGCAGCGGACGGGCCCAGGCACCGCTCGTGACGTAGGCGATCGCCCACCCGGCGAGGAACGGGTACGCCGTCGTCCACAGCCCGAGCGCGGAGTCCGCCTCACCGTGGGAGGAACGACCGATCACGGCGAAGAGGACGATGAGCACGACGTCGATCACGGCTGCGAGCCAGCCCCAGGTGCGTTCTGTCACGGTGCCATTCTCGCAGCCGCGCGTTCACGAGCACGTCACCTGCGGTTCGCCGTCGTCCGGGACGATGCGCGGATGACGACGACGCAGTCCCCGGTCGCGCAGGCGGAGCACCCCGGGGCGACCGGGAGGCGCGGCGTGCGTCCGCCCCGTCTCGTCGCCCACCGCGGTGCGCCGCGCGTCCGTCGCGAGAACACCATGCCCGCCGTGGCGGTCGCCGAGGCGCTCGGCGCCGAGGCCGTCGAGGTCGACGTCCGACGAACCGCCGACGGTGTCGCCGTCCTGCTGCACGACGAGACCCTCGGGCGGATGTGGAGCGACGCCCGCCGTGTGTCCGAGGTCGACTGGTGCGAGGTCGCGCGGCTCGGCAACGGACTCGACCGCATCCCGCGACTGGACGACGTGCTCGAACGGCTCGACGGGTGCGACGCGACCCTCGTCGTCCACGTGACCACGCCGGAGGACGCCGTCGTCGCCGCACGGACCGTCGCAGCGTCGGGTGCCCTCACGCGGGTCGCGTGGCGCGGCGCCCCCGAGGCCCTCGCCGTCGTGCGCGCCGAGCTGCCCGACGCCGACCTGTGGCTCGGGTGGGAGACGCTCGAGCCGCCGACGCCGTCGGACCTCGAGGCACTCCGGCCCTCGACGCTCGACCTCGACGTCGCGTTCCTCACCCCGCGCACGGTCGAGGCTGCCCACGCGATGGGTCTCGCCGTCGCGGTGTGGACGGTGGACGAGGTCGAGCCGGCGCTCTGGGCGGCCCGGCTCCGCGTCGACTCGATCACCACGGACGACGTCGCGACGCTCCGTGCCGCGCTGGCCGCCGCCGAACGCGATGGGTGGCCCGTGCCGGACCGTGAACCCACCGAGGCCGAGGTCGCCACGCGGGCGGAGGCGCTGGCCCACCGCGTCGCCCACGAGGTCATCGCCTTCACCCGTGAGCACCCCGTCGTCACGGTCGCAGCGAAGGGGGACCCGGCGGACCTCGTCACGGACGTCGACCGGCTCGTCGAGCGGCACGTCCGATCGCGCGTCCGGACGGCGTTCCCCACACACGCCTTCACCGGCGAGGAGTTCGGCGATGCGCCGGGCGACCGGCACCGCTGGTACCTCGACCCGGTCGACGGCACGACCAACCTGGTGAACGGGATCCCCTGGACCTCGATGTCGCTCTGCCTCACGCGCGGTGGCCGTCCGCTCGTCGGGGTCGTGGCGGACCCGTGGCGCGGGGAGGTCCTCGAGGCGCGACGCGGCCGTGGCGCCCGGGTCCGGGACCGTGCGCTGCGGCTCGACGACGCGCCCCGGGCCCTCGCCGGCGCCGCCGTGGGTACCGAGCTGGACGGGCACCGGCCCTGGCCCGGGTTCGGCGCGTTGCTGGACGCCCTCGCCGACCGGTCCTGCACCGTCCGGGTGCAGGGCTCCGGCACGCTGACGATCGCCCAGGTCGCCGCCGGACGGGGGATCGGCGGCTGCGTGTGGGCGTTCGACCCCGTCGACCACGGTGCCGCGGTGCTGCTCGTGCACGAGGCCGGCGGCGTCGTGCTGACCCGGTCGGGCCCGGTGGAGGGCTTCCCGCCCGTGGGCGAGCCGTTCCTCGTCGCCCATCCCGGCGCTGCCGACGAACTGCACGCCGTGTGGACGGCGGCGCTCGCCGCAGGTCAGGCCTGAGCGATCCGGACCATGTTGCCGGCGGGGTCCCGGACGGCGGCGTCGCGGACGCCCCAGAACTGATCGGTCGGCTCCTGCAGCACCTCGGCGTCGGGGCTCGCCGTGATCCGGTCGAACGTCGCATCGAGGTCCGTGACGCGGAGCTGCAGCATCGAGAGACCGCCCTTCGCCAGCAGGGCGGCGATGGCGTCGCCGTCCTCCTGGGAGCGGCCGGCGTGCGGCTCGGACAGGACGAGTTCGAGGTCGGGGTGGTCCTCGCTCACGAGGGTCACCCACCGGAACCCGCCGTTCTCGACGGTGTTCCGGACGGAGAAGCCGAGGACGTCGCCGTAGAACGCGACGGCGGCGTCGATGTCGTCGGCGAGCACGTGCACGCCGCTGATCTGGATCGTCATGGCAGCGAGACTAGGGCTGCTCGGTGGCGCGGCGCTTCTCCGATCCTGCTCGGACCGGGCGCGTGACGACCATCGTGTGACAGCTCCAGACACCGGCGAGCGCGTCGTGGTCCGCAGCGCGGTACTGCGTCGGGGTCATCCCGACGAGTTCGGTGAACCGGGACGAGAACGACCCGAGGCTCGAGGCGCCGACGGCCGTGCAGACCTCGGTCACGCTGAGGTCGGTGCTGCGGAACAGCGCCTGCGCCCGCTCGATCCGACGCGTCATCAAGTACGCGTACGGGCTCTCGCCGTAGGCGGCCCGGAAGCGACGACTGAAGTGGGCGGGTGACATGAACGCGGCCGCGGCGAGCGACGGCACGTCGAGCGGCTCCGCGTACTCGCGGTCCATCCGGCTGCGTGCTCGCCGGAGCCGCCGGAGCTCGTCGATGTCGGTGGTCACGGAGCCATCCTGCCCCCGCGCGCTCTCGGCGGACTCTGTGCGTGCGTTCAGTCAGGGGTCGTGCGTCCTCCCTAGGGTGGCAGTCCACGGCCGGACCGGTCGGCACCCGCCGACCGGCACCACCACCTCCCGGTGGGCCGCACCCGAAGGAGCATCGACCATGGGATTCCTCGACCGCCTGCTCGGACGCCCGTCCCGCGACCACGACGCCGCGGGCCAGGGCGGGTGGCAGCCGCAGCAACAGGGGTACCGCTACGGCCAGCAGTCCTACCAGCAGCCCGCCCGACCGGCCGACCCGTACGGCACGCCGCAGTGGGGCACCGCCACCCCGGGTGGCGGAGCGGCGGCGACCGACGACGAGCGCGCGGTCGAGCGCTACCGCTACCTCCTCCGGACCGCGCCGCCGGAGCGCATCGAGGAGGTCCACGCCGAGGCGTTCGCGACCCTCACGCCCGAGCAGCGCCGGATGGTCTACGACGAGTTCACCCGGACCGCACCCGCGGGCGAGGCGCCGCGCGGTGACGACCCGCGCTCCCTGGCCCAGGCCGCGACGCGCTCCGAGATCCGTCAGCCGGGCTTCGTGGAGCGTTCGCTCGGCGGGATGGGGGCCGGTCGTCCCGGTGGGGCCGGCGGGCTGTTCGGTGGCGCCGGGCAGCGCTCGGGCCCGTCGTTCGGCAGCATGATCGGCGCGTCGATCCTCGGCACGGTGGCCGGGTACGTGATCGGTTCGACGCTCATGAGCGCGTTCCTGCCCGACCCCGGTTCGTTCGACGGCGGTACCGATGCTGCGGGTGACGGTGGTCCGGAGGACACTGGTGCCGACCCGGGTGACGGCGGCGCGACCGACGGCGGCGGGTTCGAGAGTGCGGGCTGGGGCGACGGCGGATCCGACTTCGGCGGTGGCTTCGGCGACTTCGGCGGTGACTTCGACGTGTGAACGGCGGCGTCGCTCCCCGGAATACTGATATTCTCCATGGTCGACAAGGGAGCGACATGGCCATCATCGAAGCCTCCGGGCTGACCAAGACGTACCGGTCGAAGGCGGGGCCGGTGCACGCCCTCGCGGGGCTCGACCTCGCGGTGCCGCAGGGCACCGTGACGGCGTTGCTCGGGCCGAACGGCGCCGGCAAGACCACGACGGTGAAGGTGCTCACCACCCTGATCACGCCCGACTCCGGCACCGCCGTCATCGACGGCATCGACGTCGTCGCCGACCCGCAGGCGACACGTCGGGCGATCGGGGTGTCCGGGCAGTACGCCGCCGTCGACGAGAACCTCACCGGCTTCGAGAACCTCGAGATGATCGGCCGGCTCTACCACCTCGGCCGGCGGACCGCGCGCGACCGCGCGCGGGAACTCATCGACGTGTTCGACCTGTCCGAGGCCGGCGACCGGCCGGTGAAGGGCTTCTCCGGCGGCATGCGTCGACGCATCGACCTGGCTGGGGCGCTCGTCATGAACCCGCGGGTGCTGTTCCTCGACGAACCCACGACGGGTCTCGACCCCCGCAGCCGACTCGCGCTCTGGGGAATCATCGAGGACCTGGTGGCAGGCGGCACCACGGTGCTGCTCACCACGCAGTACCTGGAGGAAGCCGACCAGCTCGCCGACGACATCGCCGTGATCGACGGTGGGACGGTGATCGCCGAGGGCACGTCCGACCAGCTCAAGGCCCAGGTCGGCGGTCACCGGGTGGTCGTCACCCTCGTCGACGAGACCGACGGGGCCGCCGCCACGACCGTCCTCCGTCGCTCCGGCACCGGAGAGGTCGAGGCCTCTGGGGACGGACGCACCTACGCGATCGCCGTGGACGCCGGCCCGTCGGCACTGCAGCGGGTCCTCGCCGACCTGGGCGAGGCCGGCATCGAGCTCCACGACGCCGGCATGCGTCGGCCCACGCTCGACGACGTGTTCCTCCGGCTCACCGGGCACGCGGCCACCGATGACGACCCGCCTCCCTCCGAGCAGGGCACCGGTTCGAAGGACCGACAGAAGGAGACGACGCGATGACCACGACCACCTCGGCGCTCGGCCGGCAACTGCCCGTCGTCGTCACCGCGCCCGCGGCCCTCTGGTTCGAGGACGGCTGGACGGTCACGAAGCGCAACCTCGTGAAGATCAAGCGGTCGCCGGACATGCTCGTCTTCGCGGTGCTGCAGCCGATCATGTTCGTCCTGCTGTTCAGCCAGGTGTACGGCGGGGCGATCTCCGTCCGCGGCACGGACTACACGCAGTTCCTGATGGCCGGCATCTTCGCCCAGACGGTCGTGTTCGGCGCGACGTTCTCGGGTTCGGCGATGGCGCAGGACCTCAAGGAAGGGCTCATCGACCGGTTCCGGACGCTGCCGATGTCGGCATCGGCGGTGCTCATCGGACGGACGAACTCCGACCTGGTGCTCAACGGCATCTCGATGACCATCATGATGCTCACCGGGCTCGTCGTCGGGTGGCGGGTGGACTCCTCACCGCTCGAGTTCCTCGCCGGCGTCGCGCTGCTGCTGCTCTTCAGCTACGCGTTCAGCTGGGTGATGGCCCTGCTCGGCATGAGCGTCAAGACGCCCGAGGTCATCAACAACGCCTCGTTCATGATCCTGTTCCCGCTGACGTTCATCTCGAACGCGTTCGTGCCGAGCGACACGCTGCCGCTCGTGCTGCGCGTGTTCGCGGAGTGGAACCCGGTGTCGTCGCTCGTGCAGGCGGCTCGGCAGCTCTTCGGCAACGTCGGGACGGCCGAGGTGCCGGACGTCTGGACGATGCAGCACCCGGTCCTCACGGTGCTCATCGGCATCGCGGTGATGCTCGTGGTCTTCGTGCCGTGGGCGGTGGACAAGTACACGCGGATCAGCGCGAAGTGACGCGAGCTGCCGTACGGGGCACCCGCGGCACCCGGACGGCTTAGCATCGTCACGTGACCGCGACTGACGCCGAGCGGGTCGCGGCACGCGACGCGACCGAACCGTCCCCCGACCGCAGCACCCGCCTGCGCCGGTGGATGCTCCACGGGGCCGACCAGGGCGCCTCCCACCAGGGCCCGCACCAGGTCGAGGTCGAGAAGACGCACTCCTGGTGGCGGGTCATGTGCCTGACGGGCGTCGACTACTTCTCGACGCTCGGGTACCAACCCGCGATCGCAGCGCTCGCCGCGGGGCTCCTCTCGCCGATCGCCACGATCGTGCTCGTCCTCGTCACCCTCTTCGGTGCGCTGCCCGTGTACCGACGGGTCGCGCAGGACAGCTTCCGCGGTGCCGGGTCGATCATGATGCTCGAGAAGCTGCTGCCCTGGTGGGCCGGCAAGCTGCTGGTGCTCGTGCTGCTCGGGTTCGCGGTGACGGACTTCATGATCACGATGACGCTGTCCGCCGCCGACGCCACCGCCCACATCGCCGAGAACCCGTACACGCCGCACTGGTTCACGGACATCCCCGTGCCGATCACCCTGGCACTGCTGCTCCTGCTCGGCATCGTCTTCCTGCGGGGCTTCAAGGAGGCGATCGGCATCGCGGTCGGCCTCGTCGGCGTGTTCCTGGTGCTCAACGCGATCGTGGTGGTCGTGGCGCTCTGGCACGTCTTCGAGCACCCGATGGTCGCGAGCGACTGGTGGAGCGGCCTCACGGCGCAGCACAGCAATCCGCTCGTGATGGTCGGCATCGCGCTGGTCGTCTTCCCGAAGCTGGCGCTCGGCCTGTCGGGCTTCGAGACCGGCGTCGCCGTCATGCCGCAGATCCGCGGGGACGCGTCGGACGACACGGCCGCGCGACCGGAGGGTCGCATCCGCGGCACGAAGCGGCTGCTCACCGTCGCGGCGGTGATCATGAGCTCGTTCCTCATCACGTCGTCGATCGCCACGACGTTCCTCATCCCGCAGCACGAGTTCCAGCCGGGCGGCGGCGCGAACGGCCGAGCGCTCGCCTACCTGGCCCACCAGTACCTCGGCGGCGTGTTCGGTTCCGTCTACGACTTCTCGACCGTGGCGATCCTCTGGTTCGCCGGTGCGAGCGCGATGGCCGGACTGCTCAACCTCGTGCCGCGGTTCCTGCCGCGCTACGGCATGGCCCCGCAGTGGGCACGTGCGGTGCGCCCCCTCGTCATCATCTTCACGCTCATCGCGTTCGCGATCACGCTCATCTTCCAGGCGAACGTCGACGCGCAGGGCGGCGCCTACGCCACGGGCGTGCTCGTCCTCATCACGAGCGCCGCGGTGGCGGTGACGCTGTCCGCGCGCCGGAAGCAGCAGCGCGGCCGGACGATCGCGTTCGGTGTGATCTCGCTCGTGTTCGTGTACACGACCATCGCGAACGTCATCGAGCGACCCGACGGCGTCCGGATCGCGGCCGTCTTCATCATCGCGATCGTCGTCGTCTCGCTCGTGTCGCGGGTGCGCCGGTCGTTCGAGCTGCGTGCCTCGTCGATCGAGCTGGACGCCACCGCACGGCAGTTCGTCGAGGCCGACGCCGACCAGTTCAGCTCCGTCTGCATCATCGCGAACGAACCCGGCGCGGGCACGGCCGAGGCGTACCGATCGAAGGGCCGGGAGGAGCGGCGCGACTCCGGCATCCCCGCACGCGTGCCGACGATGTTCCTCGAGGTCCTGCCCGCCGACTCCTCCGACTTCGAGGAGGACCTCGTCGTCGAGGGGCACGTGATCCACGGCTTCCGGGTGCTCAAGGTCCGCTCCGGGAACGTCCCGAACACGATCGCGTCGACGCTCCTGGCGATCCGTGACCTGGCCGGGGTGGTGCCGAGCATCTACTTCGAGTGGAACGAGGGCAGCCCGATCCGGAACGCCCTGCGCTTCGTCTTCACGGGGGTGGGCGACGTCGCCCCGGTGACCCGCGAGGTCCTTCGCGAGGCGGAGCCCGACGTGAACCGCCGACCGAGCGTCCACGTGTCGTGAGCGTGCCCGCGGGTCCGTCCTCCCGCCCCGTCACGGGCGCCGCGGCGGTCGTCGTGGCCGCAGCCGTGTGGGGCACCACCGGGACCGCGACGCACTTCGCGCCCGGCGTTCCCGCGTTCGTGTTCGGCGCGGTGACCTTCGGGCTCGGCGGGCTCGTCCTCGCCGTCACCGCGGGGCGCAGCACGGTGGGCGTCCTCGCCGGACGCGGGACCCGGGGATGGGTGCTGCTCGGAGCCGGGGCGCTCGTGGTGTACGCCGTCGCCTTCTACGCTGCCCTCGCCGGTGCCGGTGTCGCGCTCGGCACCACCGTCGCGATCGGTTCGTCGCCCGTGTTCGCCGGTCTCGTCGAGTGGGCGGTGGACGCCAGGCGCGTCACTACCCGTTGGGTGGTCGCCACGCTGGTGAGCGTCGTGGGCATGGTCGCCGTCACGCTCGCCCGGTCGGACGGCGCGGGCGGTCAGGACGGACGGGATCACCCGCTCGTCCTCGGGCTCGGCTGCGCCCTCCTCGCCGGGCTCACCTACGCGCTGTACTCCTGGGCGGTCGGACGGGGCATGGAAGCGGTCGGCGCCAGCGGGCAGCGGTCGAGCGAGCGCGGACTGGTCGGGGCGGTGTTCGGCCTCGCGGCGCTGCCGCTCGTCGTGCTCGCCGTCGTCGGTGGGCACGAGTCCCTCGGCGTCGCGTCGCACTGGCCGGTGTTCCTGTACCTGTCGCTCGTCCCGACGGTGCTCGGACACTCGCTCTACGCGGTCGGCCTCCGGAGCGTGCGGGCGTCGGTGGCGACGCTGCTGTCCCTGCTCGAGCCGGTCGTCGCGGCCGGGCTGGCGGTCGTCGTGGTCGGTGAGCACCTCGGCCCGACCGGGTGGACGGGGATCGGGCTCGTGGTCGGCGGTCTGGCGCTGCTCGCCCTGCCGACGCGCCGCCGCCCGTGAGGACCGCGCGGAGCCGTCAGTCGCCGAGGATCTGGTCGCGGACCTTGCGGCGCAGGACCTTGCCGATCATCGAGCGGGGCAGGTCGTCCACCACGACGACACGGCGGGGCACCTTGTAGGCCGCGAGCTGCTCACGTGACCAGGCGCGGAGCGCTTCGCCGTCGAACGTCGCGGGGTCCTTCGGCACCACCGCGGCGACCACCTGCTCGTTGCCGCCCTGCGTGATGCCGACGACGGCGACCTCCTTGACGCCGGGGTGCTTGAGGAGCGCGTCCTCGACCTCGGAGGGGGACACGTTGAAGCCGCCCGTGATGATGAGCTCCTTGAGGCGGTCCACGATCCGGACGTACCCGTCGGCGTCGATCGCCACGATGTCGCCGGTCCGGAACCAACCGTCGGGCGTGAACACCTCGTCGGTGGCCTCGGCCTTGCCCCAGTACCCGCGGAACACCTGCGGCCCGCGGACCTGGAGCTCACCGGGCTCGTCGGTCCCGAGCACCTTCGTCGGGTCGTCCGGGTCGGCCACGCGGGCCTCGGTCGAGGGGAACGGCAGGCCGATGGACCCGAGGCGGCGGTCGTCCGACACCGGGTTCGCCATGATCACGGGGGAGCACTCGGAGAGCCCGTACCCCTCGACGAGGTAGCCGCCGGTGCGCGCTTCCCACGGTTCGACGACGTCCTTCGAGAGCGGCATCGCCCCCGAGATCCCGATCGCGATGCCCTTGAGAGAGACCTTCGCGGAGTCCGCCGCGTGCTGCAGCCGCGCGTAGATCGGCGGCACGGCGGGCAGGAACGTCGGCGGGTGCTTCTTCATCGCGGCGAGCACGAGCGCGGGGTCGAACGTCGGGAAGAGCACCAGCCGCGAGGCCATGCTCATCGCGAAGGTCAGGCAGAGCGTCAGCCCGTACGCGTGGAACATCGGGAGCACCGCGTACACGACGCTGCCGTCGCCCGGCTGGATCTGCGGGACCCAGGCGCGGGACTGCGCGGCGTTCGCGATGAGGTTCCGGTGCGTCAGGACGGCGCCCTTCGGCACGCCGGTGGTGCCGGACGTGTACTGGATCAGGGCGATGTCGTCCGTCCCGGGACGCGGGTGACGCTTCGGCAGCCGACGGTTCGACACGAGGTCGTCCCACTTCGTCGTGCCCCGGACCGCGGTCGTCAGCTTCGCCCGGGACTCGCGGGCCTTCGCCACGGGGAGCGCGAGCGCGAGCCGGGTGCTGCGGGGCATCGCCCGGGTCAGGTCGACGGAGACGACGGCGTCGAGCGCCACGTCGGCGGGGAAGTCCTGCAGCGTCGCCACGGACTTGTCCCAGGCGATCGCGACCTTCGCGCCGTGGTCCTCGAACTGGTGGCGCAGCTCCCGCGGCGTGTAGAGCGGGTTGTGCTCGACGACGACGGCCCCGAGCCGGAGCACCGCGTAGAACGCCACGATGTGCTGCGGGCAGTTCGGCAGGACGATCGCCACCCGGTCACCGGCGGTCACACCGAGCTTGCGCAGTCCGTTCGCCGCGCGGAGGATCTGCTCCTCGAGCTCGGCGTACGTCGTGGTCCGCCGGAAGAACTCGAGCGCGACCTTCTTCGGGAAGCGCCGGGCCGACCCCTCGACGATGTCGTACAGCGACCCCGTCGGCTCGTCGATGTCGTGCGGGACCCCCGGGGCGTACGAGGCAAGCCAGGGACGAGGCGTGTCGATGCTCACGCGGACCAACCTAGCGGGCCGCCGGTGGAGCGGCTGGGAGCCGGTTGTCAGGGGCGCGACGGACGATGGCGGCATGCCCTCGGTCGCAGATGCCTTCCGTTCCCGTCTCAACGACACGTTCACCGGTGGTGCGACGGAGCGTCCGGCGTGGATCGACGAGCTCGAGCAGGGGAGCGACGCTGGCTACTTCGGGCCCGGTTCGGCGACCTGGGCCGTGCACGGCGGGAACCAGACGATCCTCGCCGGGGTCCGCGCGCTCCTCGTCCAGGCGCTGCACCCGGGTGCGCTCGCCGGCGTCGCCGACCACTCCCGCTACCGCGAGGACCCGTTCGGCCGCCTCGCGGGGACGATCCGGTGGATCTACACGGTGTCGCACGGGGACACCGCCGCCGCGCAGGGTGCCAGTGCGTGGGTACGTGGTCTGCACGAGCGGGTCCGCGGCGAGTACGTCGACGGCCACGGTGTCACCCGGCCGTACGCCGCGAACGACCCGGACCTCGCCCGGTGGGTGCACCTGGCCTTCACCGACGCGTTCCTGCGGAGCGCGCAGCTCTGGGGCGACCCCATCCCGGGCGGTCCCGACGCCTACGTCCGGGAATGGGCCGTGGCGGGCCGTCTCATGGGCGTCGAGGACGCTCCCGAGTCGGACGCCGAGCTCCGGCGGCAGATGAACGGCTACCTCGACCGCGGGGAACTCGCCGTGACCGCGCGGACACGCGACGTCGTGCGTTTCATCAAGGACCCGCCCCTCGCCCGCCTGTTGCGCCCGGGGTACCGGGCGGTGTTCGACGGTGCTGTCGCCTCGCTCGATCCCCGGCACCGGTCGATGCTCGGACTGCGGACGCCGGGGATCGGCCCGGTGTCGTTCCCCGTGCGCCGCACCGCGGGCGTCGTGCTGGACGGCATCGGTGCCGTGCTCGGTCACCGCCCCGGCACGGAGCGCGCGGCGCTCGTCCGCATCGCGCGGCTGGAGCGCGAGCGGCGGACGTCCGAACCGACCCCGTGACGGACACCGGGCACGGCGCACGACGTGCACCGCGCCTGGTGTCTCACGCTCCTGTCCGTCAGAAGCCCGACGGCACCCGCGGGGTGTAGGCGGACTCGAGCCGTGTCACCTCGTCGTCGGTGAGCGTGATGGCCGCTGCGGCGACGGCGTCGTCGATGTGGTGTTCCTTCGTCGCACCGACGATCGGGGCCGACACGGCCTCCTTGCCCGCCACCCACGCCAGGGCGATCTGCGCCATCGGCACGCCCCGCTCGTGGGCGACCGACCGCACGGCGTCGACGATCGCGCGGTTCGCGTCCTCGTCCTGACGGTAGAGCGTCTTGCCGAACTCGTCGGTGTCCGCGCGCGTGCCGGAACCGGCGGCGTCCCAGGAGCGGGTGAGCCGACCACGTGCGAGCGGGCTCCACGGGATCACGCCGACGCCCGTGTGCAGGCAGTACGGGTGCATCTCGCGCTCTTCCTCGCGTTCGAGGAGGTTGTACTGGTCCTGCATGCTGACGAACCGCGTCCAGCCGTGGAGGTCCGCGACGTGCTGCATCTCGGCGAACTGCCACGCCCACATGCTGCTCGCGCCGATGTAGCGCGCCTTGCCGGCCTTGACGACGTCGTGCAGGGCCTCCATCGTCTCCTCGACCGGCGTGCGCGGGTCGAAGCGGTGGATCTGGTAGAGGTCGACGTAGTCCGTGCCGAGGCGTGTGAGCGAGGCGTCGATCTCGTGCATGATCGCCGCGCGGGAGAGTCCGGCGCCGTTGCGGCCGGGTCGCATCCGGTTGAAGACCTTGGTGAGGACCTGCACCTCCTCGCGCGGGGCGAGCTCCTTGAGGAGGGTGCCCGTGATCTCCTCGCTGCTGCCCGCGGAGTACACGTTGGCGGTGTCGAACGTGGTGATGCCCGCCTCGAACGCGCGGCGGACGAAGGGGCGGGCGTCGTCGAGGCCGATGCTCCACGCGTGCGAGCCCTGGTCGGGGTCGCCGTAGGACATCATCCCGAGGACGACGCCGCTGATCTCGAGGCCGCTGTCACCGAGACGGACGGTGCCGACGGCGGGGGTGGGGGATGCTGCGTCTGCGCTCATGCGTTCACCCTGGCATCGCGGCCTGTGACCGCGAGCAGGCGGACCTGCAACGGAGCGTCGTCGCCGACGTCGACGGGGGCGGCGTAGAGCCCCGTCGCGGCGAGGTGCTCGATCTTCGGTTCGAAGTACTCCCACACCGCGCGCACGAGCTCGTCGGGCAGCTGTTCGTCGCTGCCGGTCGCGCGGGCGAGGTCCCACGTGTGGATCGTGATGTCGCTCGTCTGCTCCGTCAGGTACTCGCCCGCCGGGACCACGTCGGTCGCGAGGTGCACGGGCGTGTCCTGCGGAGCGTCCCGCCATGCTGCGGTCGCGGCCGTGGCGAATCGCTGCCACTCGGCGACCAGGTCGTCCCCGACGTCCTCGAGGTCGGCCTCGGCCTGGGCGTGGTCGCAGCCGGTGAGGAGCTTCGGGATCCAGCGCTGTTCCTCGACCACGTGGCGGACGAGGTCGCGGGTCGTCCACTCGGAGTCGGGAGTCGGTGCGTCCCAGTCCGTGACGGCGGCGACGCGGCGTCCGAACTCGGCCGCCGCGAGGGCCTGCAGCGCGATCCAGTCCGTGGCCATGGTGGTGCTCCTGTTCGTGGGGGTCGGCGTGCGGTGCTCGGTCGAGCGGTGCTCCCGTGCAACCAGCGGGTGCCACCGCGGATTCCCCACGCTACTGCCCGGAGACGGCGGACGGCCCGACTCCGCGGGGGAGTCGGGCCGTCCGTCTCGGGTGCTGCAGTGTGCTGCGGTTCGGTGTCCCCAGGGTCACGCCGGGTGGCGGACCCTGCGGGTCGGGAGTCCTTCGGGCGTCAGGCTGCCTGGAGGACGAACTGGACGTCGAGGTTGATGGTGACCTCGTTGCCGAGCGTGAAGCCGCCGGCCTCGAGCGCGGCGTTCCAGTTCACGCCGAACTCGGTGCGGTCGATCTTGGTCGTCGCCTCGGCGCCGAACTTGACCTGGCCGTAGCCGTCGGTGGTGAAGCCACCGAGCTCGGCCTTGAGGACGACGGGCTTGGTGACGCCGCGGAGGGTGAGGTCGCCGGCGATGTGCAGGTCGTCGCCCTTGGCCTCGATGCCCGTCGAGCGGAAGGTGAGCTGCGGGTGCTCCTCGGTGAGGAAGAAGTCGCTCGTCTTGAGGTGCTGGTCGCGCTGCTCCTGGCCGGTGTTGATCGAGGCGACGTCGATGTTCGCCTCGACGGTGGACTCGAGCGGGTTCTCGGCGGTCACGACGGTGGCGTCGAAGGTCTCGAACTTGCCCTTGACCTTGCTGATCGCGAGGTGGCGGACCGAGAACGTGACCTCGGAGTGCGTGGGGTCGATCTTCCAGGTGCCGGTCTGGTAGCCGGGGATGGTCGAGGCGGTGAGCGTCATGGTGACTCCTTCGAAGCGTGTGGACTGCGTTCCCGAGCAGGCGTCGGGCGGAACCGTGTTCCATGCGCCTGCATCGAAGTTGATGCTAGCCCATTCTGCACCGGTTTGGTTGAAGCGTCAACCAATGTTCATCCCCGTGTCGCCGAGCGGTGCCCGGCAGGTACTCGCGCGACCCCTCACGGGAGCGCTCACTCCGCTAGCGTCGGCACCATGGAATTCAGGTACCTGGGCAACTCCGGACTCAAGATCTCCGAGATCACCTACGGCAACTGGCTGACGCACGGCTCGCAGGTCGAGAACGACGTCGCCACCCAGTGCGTGCGGGCAGCGCTCGACGCCGGCATCACCACGTTCGACACCGCCGACACGTACGCCAACACCGCGGCCGAGAAGGTCCTCGGCGAGGCGCTCAAGGGCGAGCGGCGCCAGTCGCTGGAGATCTTCACGAAGGTCTACTGGCCGACCGGTCCGAAGGGCCACAACGACGTCGGCCTGAGCCGCAAGCACATCATGGAGTCGATCGACGGATCGCTCGAGCGCCTGCAGACCGACTACGTCGACCTGTAC